>JAKPFT010000039.1 GCA_029551285.1 bacterium
AAAAATTAAGAGCAGGGTACCTTAGCAGCAAAGGTGGAAAATTTGACAGGGACGAAAGGGGACTGTAAAATGGATGGTAAAAGACAGATTATGGAGAGTTCACAAGGAGTAATATACAAACTAACGTATCGTTAGCGTACACTTAACTTACGGGAGGTGGCTGATGAAGAAGAAGTTCTGTGGCGCAGGCTTCACTTTGATTGAGCTTTTGGTGGTGATTGCCATCGTCGCGATCTTAGCGGCCATGCTTTTGCCGGTCCTGTCCCGGGCGAGAGAAAATGCCAGAAGGGCAGCCTGTATCAATAACCTTAAACAGATAGGGCTGGCATTGCACATGTATGTCCAGGATTACGATGACAATCTGCCACCCAGGGCGGCCGTCAATCCCGGATATAGCGGAAACTGGCTCTGGAACCCCACTTACGGCTACTATCCCCTGGGCTACCTTATTCAGGGATGGCGAGCTACCGGCAGTGGCCGGTATCTCACCAAACCTCAGAATTTTTTCTGCCCAGGAGCGCGCTGGGGTGCCATGACAAGGGCGCTGATGCGTAACTTCACCGGATGGTTTGAACTGACTTCCGGTGGTTCTCCGCCAGGCATTGAGGGAAGTGCCTCCACCTATGCTTACAATATCCGGGGAGGGCAATACGCGTATGGACCCTATTACCCCACCATCGCCGGGAAGATGAGCCGGGCCATCAAGGCTGGGTTCATTGCCGCAGCTGATGGTTACCTGCTGGTTTCTTCTTACGGTGAATCATACATGGGCCGAAGCCATGCGGGTAAAGACGGCATTCCGGAAGGTTTCAACATCCTTTTCTTTGACGGCTCGGTCATCTGGTTGAGCAATGCTGACCGGCGCCTCTGCAATACCTCGGCAGAGGCTTACTATGATAATTGCTATAACGTCAACGGGTCAGCCTTTTTTCAGTTAACCCAGCCGCAGGTCTATAAGTGAAAGATAAATTTCTTACCGGGCTGGTTCTGTTGATAGTTTTAGTTCCGACATGCCCTCAGGCCGGCTCAGCCAGCATCGTTTTCCCGGGCCAGTTTCTTTTTGACCTTCAGGAAGCCACGGTGGAAGCCTGGGTTCTTTTTGATTTTGACCCGGCCCAGGTGGAGACCGGTATCTGGCAGGCGATGGGCGCCTGGTTTGAGTTTACCGCACCCAGCAGGGAAAACGATTTAGGGGCGTCCTTCAGCGTCATCTACGGGTTGAAAGGCACCGGCCGGCGCACGGCTTCTGGCAGTGCCTGCTACCAGCGGGTCGGTTTCAGCATTGACGGGAAAGAAGTGCCGCATCCCAGCTTCCTGGACTGCACCAACTGGGGAAAGAATAACTGGCATCATGTGGCGGTAAGCTGGCAGGACGGGCGGTGCCTGAAAATTTACTTTGACGGCAAGGAAGTGGACCGGCGGGAATACCCCTGGTCTATCGTGCGGGATATCCCGTCCTGTTCCCGGCTGGTGATTGGTTTCACCGGGTATCTGGCCATCAACGGTGTCGCGGTGGATGAGGTTAGGATTTCTTCGGTGGCGAGAAAAACAGAGGAGCTGGGTTATTTTCAGGTGCCGCTGAAACCTGACCCGGCAACTTTGCTTTTAGAAAATTTTGAAGCCGTTGCCGAAAAGGACGGCCAGCGCTGGACGAGGCCGGCTGTCGTCGCTGTAACTTCCGCACCGGCGGAATACCGTCTAACCGGCGGGAAAATTATTCCCGGAAAAGCCGGGCATGGTTTCCTGCTTAAATAGTGAAGATTTCCCACGTGAAACCGGAGGGCGTATGAAGGGTAAGACCGTTTTTGGACTGTGCCTGGTATTAGCCTTTTCTCTATCAGCCGCCATTATCAAGCCAAAGAACCCTTCAGAAATAAAGCAGGTCAGTTACCGCTGGCCAGTGGTGGTCGTTCCACTTCTGCCGAAGGAGCCACTGATTGACGGGCAGGTAGAGAAAAGCGAGTGGCTGCCAGCGGCTCAACTGGCGCCCCTGGTGACCCTGGAGAAAGGGCTGGCTACCCGGGAAAACAATTTTATCTGGGTGGGTTATACCCCCGAGGCTTTCTACTTAGCCTTCCAGTTTTATCGGCCGGCCTATGCGGTCTTGCCCAGCAGCGGCACTGAACCGAAAGGGGTCTGGCGGGACGACTGTCTGGAGTTTTTTCTGAGGCCGGAGTTTGGCGCCAGGTGGGAATACAGTTTCGTCGGCAACGCGGCTGGCTTGAAAGAAGAAGGCCGGCGTCAGGGAGTGACGGATAAGAACTGGCAGTGCCAGTGGCAGTATCAAGCCCGGACCACTCCCTGGGGATGGGAAGGCGAACTGGCTATTCCTTTTGCTTCTCTGGGACTTTCCACGCCCAGGCCTGGTGATGTCTGGGAGATGGCCCCGGTTAACAATCAGAAAACGCCCTGGCAGGATTTAGCCAGCTGGAGTTATCTGAAACACTGGAATGCCTGCGAAGATTTTGGCTACCTCGTTTTTGGGGGCCAGGTGCCAGCGGTGCGGGTACTTGCGGCTGGAGATGTTTCCCGGGACGAGGTCGGTGGTTGTCTGGAACTGTCCAATTTCACTCCGGAAGACGCGCCACTTCTGGTCCAGATGACGCTTTATGAGCCGAAAAGCAACCAGCAGGAATATTTCAAAGAGATAGAATCTGCGGCCAATCCCCTTGGTCCTCAGGCAGAAGCAAAAGAATGGTTGCCGGCTGACAAAGTGGCTGTTGAAGTCCTGAAAAACTACCAGGTGCTGAAAAAAACCGAGGAGAAAATCCTGGTACCGGCCAGCCAGAGCCGGAGAGTAACCTTACTTCATCCTTCCACCCGCGGTTTGTATCTTTTCCACTATCAGGTGGTCTCAGTTAAAGATGACCGGCTCTTGGCCGGTGGAGTACTGCCCTTTTTCCGCAGCGCGCCGTTAGAAATCAGCCTGGTTCCCTATCTTCTTTCTGCAGGCGCGGTGGAGCTCACCGCTGAGTACCGGAAGGTGCCGGCAGTGACCGGAGAAGACATGGTGGAGGTGAAACTTCTGGACAGGGAAGGGAAGAAAGTTCTATCGGAAAAGGCTGAAAAAGCCAGCAGGAGAGACCTGCGCAGTGTGCTGAACCTGCCGGTGCGGGGACTGCCTGCCGGCCAGTACACAGTCCATTGCCGGATAAGGAAACCTTCCGGGGAAGTGGTGGCAGAAAGAAGTGAGCCGTTCACCCTGCCGGCTATCCCGGCCTGGTGGAAGAATTCTTTTGGAAAACCGGAAGCGACCGACATCGTTCCGGAACCCTGGGTGCCGGTGCGGCGCAGCCGGGACGGTTTTTCCGTGTGGAACCGGCAGGTAGTTCTTTCGCCATCCCTGCAGCCAGCCAGTATTCTCAACGGATCAACGGCACAGCTGGCCGCTTCCGCTACCCTGCAAACAAAAGGATTAACCTTTGGCCCGGCCAGGGTAAAGCAGGAAAAAAAGACGGGCGTTGTCTATCAGTTGCCGGTGAGCGGACCAAATCTTTCCGGTGAACTTGCTCTTCAGGTGGAGTTTGACGGGTTCATGAGGTACCGGCTGAAACTGGCGCCGACCGTAAAAACTCCCCTGGAAAAACTGGTTCTGGAAATACCGCTGAAGACAGAACTGGTCACCCATTACCATCACGGGGGGCTTGGCACTCCGGCCAGTTTTGCGGAACTGAAGGTGCATAAAGGCTACGGGAAAGTGCCGGCAGAAGGACTGAAACTACCCTTTACCGAGACCATCTGGCTGGGCAACGACATCTTAGGGCTGGCCTGGTACGCGGAGACTGACCAGTACTGGTGCCCGCCTGAAGCCGGACAGGCGCTGGAGGTGGTCAGAAACGGAGAGCAAACAATTCTCCGGGTGAATTTCGTGACCAGGCCGGTAGAGATAGACAGCCCGGTTCAATACGAATGGGCACTTCTGCCGACGCCAACCAAACCGATGAACCATCAGTTGTTGCACCAGTTGCGCTATGCCCAGTCAGGATTCAGCCTGAACAAGGAGTTGACGGGGTTGAGCGAAGATTTTCCCGGGTATGTGGAAGCCCTGGTGGAGGCCGGGGTAAACGCTTTTGGCCAGTGGTCATGGTCGGGCGCCAGTTCCCTCTGGAACGAAGACTTTGGTGCCCCTGGTTACCGACCGAAACCGCTCAACGAAGTCAGGAAGAAAGCCCTTAAAGAGGCGGTGCGCTATGCCGGGGAACAGGGTATCACCTGGATTACGGTCTACGCCATCTGGAACTGTTTTTCTGACTGGCCGGATGTGGACCAGTTGTGGCGGGAGCAGGCTCTTTATCCGCTGGTGCCAAGCCTGGGCGGGTATCTCTACTGTCCCCAGGCGCCTTTTGCTGACTGGTACATTGCTACACTGCGGCGTACCATTGAAGAAACCGGCATCAACGGTGTTTACCTGGATAGCTCAGCAGCGCCGCATATCTGCTCCAACCTCCATCATGGCTGTGGCTACCTTGACCGGGAAGGGAAACTCCACGGAACCTATCCGGTCTTCGCCTGCCGGGAATTTCATAAACGGATCTACACGCTTCTCCACAGCGAATTGAAAAAAGGCGGGTTGATTTATGCACATAACTCCCATTTTCCCTTCATGGCAGTAGAATCCTTTGTGGACGTGCACCATTGCGGGGAAGGTTCCACCCTGGAGCGGGACATTGCCATTCCCAAGTTTTACGGCTACCCCTTCGGTGTGCCGGTGAGTTTCACCCGCTGGAATAACCCAATTTATCCTGAAACCAGAATGAACTCCTGGCGTTTTGTCCTGCAGATGGACGCCACCATTAAAGCCCATCCGTCTATGGTGATCAGTAAAAAAATAATGCCTGATTACAAGGGCTACGGCCGGGAATACTATGTGACCAGAGGGTATGACCCGCAAGGAGAAGCTGTCTGGCAGGTGTGGCAGGCTTACAAGAACTTTCCCTGGGAGAAGTCCCTGTGGATTCCGGCCTGGAAAAGCGAGCCCTACGCCGCTACTGGCGACCCGGATATCTGGACCTGCCTTCATCTTAATCCGGGTAAAGCGGCCTTGCTGGTCTGCTCCTCATTCAAGAAAGAAAAGGCCGCCGTTAAGGTAAGACTTGACTGGGAAAAGTTAGGTTTTGCTCCGGATAAGGTTAAGGTGACCGATGTTATCACTCTGAAAGAATTGCCTGGTTGCGTCACTCAGGAAGGGTTGAACCTGGAGATTGAGGGCAACCTTTTCCGGATGATTCAGCTTAACCCGGTGGGAAACTGAAAAGGAAGGCAAAAGTTTCCCCTCTCCCCTGCTTCTTACTGAGCCAGCCGGTATGGTAGAATGTAGCAGCCATGGCCTTAAAAATTATTGAAGTGGGTGAAAATCTTCTGGCAGAAAACGAGCGGCTGGCTGAGGAGAACCGAAAACTTCTCCAGACCAGGGGTATCCTCTCCTTCAATCTGATGGGCGGACCCGGCAGCGGTAAGACCACCCTTCTGGAAAAAACCATTCCGGCTTTACTTCCCGGGTATCCCTGCGGAGTGATTGAAGGCGATATTGCCGGCAGTTTAGACGGCCAGCGGCTGGAAAAGTTAGGCATTCCGGTAGTCCAGATTAACACTGGCGGCGCCTGCCACCTGGATGCGGCCATGGTCAGGAAAGGACTGGAAGAACTGCCCCTGGAGGCGCTGAAGATTATCTTTATAGAAAATGTCGGCAATCTGGTCTGTCCGGCTGAGTTTCCCCTGGGAACCGCGGTTGATGTGGTGGTCTCCGCAGTGACTGAGGGTGAAGACAAACCGGCCAAGTACCCGCTGATGTTTCAAATCGCTGCTGTCTGCCTGCTGAACAAGATTGACCTTTTCCCCGCCCTGGGCTTTTCCACGCAACTGTTTTTCGGCCATCTCCACAGGGTGAACCGCTCCCTCAGGGTAATACCTGTTTCCGCGCGCACAGGTCTGCATCTGGCCGACTGGGTGGAATATGTCCGAAGCCAGTGTCAATGAGAGCCACCGGTCACAATGGCTGGCCAGCCGGGTTGACCCTGTTTTCCAGTTGCTGCCAGCGGATGAAACTCTCTGGCCGGAAAAGATAGGCGCGCTTTTCCCGAAACCTCAGGGCGAGCCGGTTTTTGACCCGGAAGAGGTTTCTCTGGCCGTAAAGAAACTGCAGACCTGCCCGGAGGTGGCCACCGGCTATCCGGCACTCGACCTGGCTATTAAGACCGGCCTGGTCTTTATTGACTTTACCTTTCAGGGGTTGCACCCTAAGTATGGCCGCCGACAGTATGCCGAAGAAAGACACGATGGTTTTCCGCCGACGATTATTGCCGCGGTGGACGCTCTTTCCGCCTGGGGCTTAACCGAAAAGGCGGTCGCTCTTTTCCGTTACTGGCTGGCGCATTTTGTCAATCAGGATGGCACCATCAACTATTACGGTCCTTCCCTCAGTGAGTACGGTCAGTTACTCCACCTGGCCAGCCGGCTGGTCAAACGGGCTGGAACCATCCGCTGGTGGTCAGAAAGTTTGCCCTATCTGAGACGGCTGGTTGCCTATCTTCTTTCTCTGCGTTCCCTGGCGGAAAAAGAGGATGGGCTGCTGACCGGTGGGCCGGAAGCCGATGAGTGCCAGAACACAGGGAAATACTTCCACAACAACGCCTGGGTAAGCCGGGGTCTGGAAAGCTGGTTTCACACCTGCTGCCAGGCCGGGACCGAGTGTGAGGAAAAAGTCCTCAGGGTAGCCAGGGCACTGCGGGAAGACACCCTGAAGGCCATAGAGGCTACCTGGCCGGAAGAGCCAGAAGACTGGTGGCTGCCGCCCCGGGTAGAAAAAGTTGACCGGCCCCGGTCTTTAACCGGTACCCGGATGGCTTCCTATACCAATTACCGCTACTGGCCAGAACTTCTCTCCAGCCAGATTCTGCCGCGGCCTCTGGCGGAAAGACTGGTTAACGCCAGACTTTCTGCCGGTGGCCAGTTCTGCGGTTTGACCAGGTTTAGTGACCATCTTGATGACTGGCCGCTGGCTGATTACCTGACTGGCTTATGGTGGCTGGGCCGGCAGGCTGATTTCCGCCTCAGTCTTTTCGGTCACATCTACTACCACCAGGCAGCAGGCCATCTGACCGCTTACGAGCAGGTTTCTTTTCCACCGGGTAAAGAAGTCGCACCTTACTGCCTGCCCTGCCAGCTGGTCGCGGCCAGGGCCGGCCGTTTCCTGGTGAAGGGGAGGGAAAAATGACCGGAGAAATCTTGATTAAGGTGGGATCGCTCACTCTCAAGGCGGAGTTAAACGACTCGGTTGTGGCCAAAAAAGTCTGGGAGATTTTGCCGGTGAAGGCCCGCGTCTCCACCTGGGGAGAGGAAATCTACTTCCGCATTCCGCTCCAGACGGAAATCAACTCCCCGGTGACTGAGGTCAAAAAAGGAGATTTGGGCTACTGGCCGGACGGTGCCTGCTTCTGCATTTTCTTCGGCCCGACACCGGTCAGCACCGGAGACAGAATTATTCCTGCCAGCGCCGTGGAAATTATCGGAAAACTGGTGACCGACGATTACTCCGGTTTAAGAAAGGTTCGTTCCGGTGCGCCGGTGGTGCTGGAAAAGTAGGCGCACCGACAGCGGTTTGACAAATTTTGGTGGTGTGTGATACTTTCTTACGACAAACTCTTATATAGGTGATTATGCGAACCAATCTGGTTCTCGTGCTGGCCGTTCCCTTCTTCCTACTTTCTATTCTCCCTGCCGGGTCAACCGAGAGACAAACAAAGGATGGCGCGTTTGGTCCGGACGATGATGTCGTAATTTCCAGTAACACCGCTTGGTCGGAGGGGTCCTACAGTGCCCGCAGCCTTCTGGTAACCGGCGGCGCTACCCTGACGATCGCCGGCGGCTCGTCCCTCACCGTCTCCGAGACCGTCATAGTGACAGGAAACTCAACTATTCTCTGCCAGGGCAAGAACACTGCTGCGAAAGTCACCAACCGCTGGATGGGTAGCGGCGTAACGATTGTCGCGGGCCGTGTGTTGGTGGACACTGGTTCCAGAATTTCCGCAGATGGCCAGGGATACAACGCGCAGTGCGGTCCTGGTGCCGGTAAGGAGTCTGTTTATGACGGAAGCGGTGGCTCCCACGGTGGCTATGGCGGCACCCGCAATCCGATCTCTGCGCCTGCCGGCCGGATATTGTACGGTTCTCCTTTCCAGCCGGTTGACCTTGGTTCTGGCGGCGGCAACGCGTATGCTTCCAGCGGTGGCCGTGGCGGCGGAGCAATCCACCTTTCTGTCACCGGCACTCTCACCCTTGACGGAGAAATCAGCGCCAGAGCTGGCTCGCCGACCGGCGCAGCCGGCGGTGGTGCTGGCGGCTCCCTATGGATAAATTGCCAGACACTGACCGGTAACGGCAGATTTGTGGCTGACGGCACTTCCCGGGCAGACAAGTGGGATGGTGGTGGCGGCGGCCGGATTGCAGTTTATTATGCCGACGGTTCTGACTTCAACAGTTTCACCACTTCCACTGCCTCTGGAGGTGGCAATGATGGAGAATCAGGCACAGTCGGTTTTCTTGACACCACGGTGCCCAACAATGGCCTTTCTGTCTGGAAGAAGTTCTGGCTAGCGCAGGATAGCGATGCCATTCTGGGTCAGGTGACCCTGTACGATTCCTCTTCGTTCATCATGGAGGTCGGTTCCCTGCTGTGGGTGGACGGCGATTTCACCATGGGTGGAACCGCTCTTCTGACAGCCAGATGCAAAAGCATCAGCGGCAGAATTAATGGCGCCTGGTGTGGCACCGGCGTGGATATCTGTGCCCGGAACATGTCCATAGATTTAACTTCACGCCTCACCGCGGATACCCAGGGCTACCCTGGCGGCACCAATGGCAACGGCACCGGCCCGGCTGCTGGCGAGAACAGTTCTGGCGGCACCCACGGCGGCACTGGCGCTGGTGGCAGTCAGGGTTGGCCCACTGTCAACACGCTTGTCTATGGAGACCCGGCGGCACCGACTGCCCCGGGTAGTGGTGGCGGCGGGTATGATACCCTTGGCGCTGGCACCGGTGGAGCCGGTGGTGGTGCCGTCCGTTTGCATGTCCACGACAGGCTGACCCTGGCCGGTGAAATCACTGCCTGTGGAGAAAGCAAAAACACCGGTCGGGGCGATGGAGCCGGCTCTGGCGGAAGTGTTTTCCTCTCTGTCGGAACAATGGCTGGTTCGGGTCATGTGCGGGCTGACGGTGGAAGCAGCCTCTCCGGCCGGGGCGGTGGTGGTGGCGGTGGCCGTATTGCCTGCTATTACAACGACCTGGCATTGCCGTTTTCCCTGTCCAACCTGACATCCGCAGCCGGCACTGGCGGCAATCCCGCTGCCACTGCCGGGACCGTGTTCACCAGCCGCAGTTCCCTTTTTGAATGGGTCCGTCCTTCAGATTCCTTCTGCCACGACACCGAACTTTGTGCCTGGCGGGGCCTGGCAGTTGACTTTGCCACCACCACTGTTGACCTCGGCCTTTATACCGGTGGAAACCTTGCTGCTTCCCTGGGGACGGCTCAGCCAGCTGCAGGCACCATGAACTGGAATAGCCGCAGTGTTCCGGACAGTGCCTACGAACTTCGGGCGACTTTCCGCGACAGCACCGGTGCCATCATCGGGCTGGCTTCCCGTAACATTGTGGTGAATAACACTGCGATGTGGCATTCCGGGACAATTTACACTTCAGAGACCTGGCATTCTGGAGTGCATACTGTGGAAGGCAGTATCACCATCTCTTCCGGAGCCACCCTTACTCTCAAGCCAGGCGCCATAGTAAAGTTTGTCTCTGGCCGGAACCTGGGCATTACCATAGAGAATGGTGGTATTCTCACAGATGAGGCCACATCAGAAAGCCATGTGGTATTAACTTCCTTTAACGATGATACCGTAGGAGGAGACAGCAACTTTGACGGCGGACTGATTTCTCCGGTTCCCGGCGACTGGTACGGTATTACCATCAACACCGGCGGCCAGTGTAACCTCAGTGCCTGGTCGGAAATCAGGTACATCCGCACCACCCACAGCGGTACCATCACCACCAGCCAGACCTGGAGTGGAAACGTACTGCACTACATCACCGGGAATGTCACCATTCCTTCCGGGGTTACCGTCGCCATTGAACCTGGCGCTGTTATCAAGTTTGACAGATGCTTAGGCATCACAGTACAGGGCGGCGGGAACCTGATGGCCATCGGCACAAAGTCCCGACCTATCTACTTTACCTCATCCAGGGATGACGCCAACGGAGGAGATACCAACGGCGATGGAAATCAAACAGTGCCAGCAGCTGGTGACTGGCGCTGGATATACATTGAAGGCCAGGCGGTATTTGAACATTGCTGGTTCCGGTATGGTGCCGGCACATCGTCCGGAAATTGGGACGGCACAGGTGTCATTCGCACCGCCAGCACCGCATTACTCACAGTGAGCCGC
>JAKPFT010000015.1 GCA_029551285.1 bacterium
TTTGAATTAAATAACAGACTTTTGGAGTTTGTTGATGATTATAATCACAATAAAAAGATTAAGAGCTTGGGCTATAAAACACCATCTCAATACCTAATGGAAACAAAGAATATTATCCTACAACGTATCGTTAACTAACAGTTACTATATTCAGGGTGTGAATAAATATAATCCAGAACAATTATCTGTAAATATTCCTTTAATAAATTCCTTTTCAAAACACTATTTTTTACATTAGAAGTCAATGATATATTGCGTAGAAAAATTTTAATGTTTCCATAGTTTTAAAATGTGGTTAAATACAACTTTCATTTTTCTGGAATTCTCTATGTGAATATATTCTTCAAGTTCTTTTATATCTTTTTTTGTTAAATTGACCAAATTCAAACGTAGTTCTTCTATTGAGTTTTCATCAAGTAAAATGTTTTTTCTGAAATATAAGAAATCGAATAATGCCTTTGGCTTTGTTGCTTTTAAAATTGTGAAATTTCCCTCTTTATAAATCTCAAAGCCAGAAAAAAGTTCTTTCTTTATTTTATGGTAGAAAAATTTGCCTAATTTGTTAGAAAAAACTTTTGTTTTATTTATGGATACAGAGGTGAAATTGGTAGTAAATTCTGTAATCATATTATATTGAGAAAGGACATATTCCAGACTCAAATATGCTGAAGGGTAGAGAATGTTAGAAAGAAATTCAAGATAATACGGGTAAATACCCTTTTTCTGTATTTCATCCACATATTCTTGCGTGGTATAAAGGCCTTTTTTTAATCTAATGATTTTTCCTGATTTTGCATATCGGGAGAAAATAATGGTAAGGTATGTTTTATTTTTCTCAACAGGCATAGCATCGCCAATAGAAAAATAAGCAAGATTTTTTAAATACTTAAATATGATTTTTGTCTTTCTATTATTTCCAATCATATACAAAAATTGTATATAATAAGAAACGACGTGTCAAGCTGTCAAATTTTTTGTAGGGGCTCGGACATCCACAGTTAATCCAGTCCTATGGCTTTTCTCAATATCAGTATCACATCAGAAATATCTATCAGTCCATCATCATTCATATCTGCTGCATCTATATTCGGCTCATCTATCAATATCGCCATACGCAAAGATAATATCACATCACTTATATCCACTACATCATCTCCACTTATATCACCAAATATCCCTGTGCACTCTCCTTTTAACTCTATCTCCATCTCTGGATTTTCATTATCATTTGAAATTACTTTTAATATCCCTTCTTTTATTCCTTTTGTCTCTGGATTGAAATACACAGGGATTAATGTTAAATTGTCTGCTGGCACTATTATCGGAAATTCTGCCTCTACTTTGAAATCTTCTGAATCTGTTCCTGTTATCGTTATTGAACTTACTGTCAAATCTGCATTTCCATAGTTTTTCACCAGTATAATTCCTTCTTTTCTTCCTCTTGCGCTTCCAAAATCAAGTGTATCTGGATTTACTCCTATTACTGGGTTGTTCGGTTTTGTCCTGTATATCCAGGTCCTTTCATTGTTTTCTGGGTTTGTATCCTGGGGTACAATGTCTTTTATCTCTCCACGTATCTGATACTGTCCTGGCTCTGTCACTATAAATGTCTCACTGATTACTACCTCTTCAAATGCTCCTGGTGTAAAGGTCTTTTCTGTCAACAATTGCTCTTCCTCTCCTGGTTTCTTTAAATAAATCGCTGCTGTAAAAATCGTATCTATACCTGGATTCTGTATCGTTAATATCGCCCTGTGCACTCCATTTTCTTTTAAGTATACTATCGGCGCTGTATTCAATGGGTCTTTGCTATCTATCAGTAATGTTAAATCCCCTTCTTCAAGCCCTATGTCTATGTTTTCCATCTCTTTTACTTCTACATTGATACTTGAGCTTCCTGTTAAGCCACCACTATCTACCACTGTAAATGTGATTGTGTGAACTCCTTGACTTAATATAACTTCCTTTGTATTTACTCTATCTCCATCTATCTCCCATATCCCTTCTGTTATTATCCCATCTTCTATATCTTCTCCATATCCATCTAATATCCATTTTGTACCTATTTCACCTATCCATCCATCCTTTGGTGTTGTTATTATCGCTTTTGGTGGTCTATTGGCTATTTTCAGTCCTCCTACCTCTGCCTCTACTTTACCAAGTCCATTACTCCCTATTACTTTGAATATTATGTTGTCTGATGATGTTAGAAAGTCGGTTGGTAAGGTGATTTTGTTTCCTTCTATCGGTAATCCCACAGGCATCCAGCTACTACCCCCATCTACGCTATACATCACTAAATACTGAAGATTTGAAAACTGCTTTGTATTGTCCTGTGTCCATTTTATCTCAACACTTTCTCCAAGTTGCTGGCCTGGTAAAAGTCCTGTGATTTTTATTGGCTCATAATCAAATGGATTTACTTCAAAGATTGGTGTGCTCTGAAAATTGTTCCACCAGCCAGGAGTTTGATATATTCCTATTGAACTGGTGTTTTCAGGTATGTCAAAAGTTCCACACCATGTACTTTCTTCTGGCCAGCTTCCATATCCTAAATAATTCGGATATGGAGAAACTATTGTAAAATTATAGGCAAGTATTTCATTTCCGTCTTTATCAAAACATCTTATTGTATAATCATTTATTCCATTCCCGCTCCATTGAAGAGGAACATCTACCTTGCCTGTTGCCAGATCTGTAATTTCAAAAGCATTGATAGTTCCTTCTTTCATATAATACATGTAGACGTAGCGTATTGTTTCAGCTGAAACAAAAATTCTTTTATATCCAGGTGAAACTGCCTTTGTCAAAAACTTTGCACTTTTATTTTCCTCTCCAAGGACTTGGCGAAATTTGTTTGCAAATGCGCCAAAAGTTCCCCATATTGGCCATATCAAGGTTGTTGAAGAACCCATGATGTCATACCAGTACTTTTCTTCGTACCAGGCATCTGTCTCTCTTGGAAAATGCAAGACCCTGCCCCTGAAACCCGTTATAGAAGAACTGGCATCATTAACAAAAGCAGTCAGTCCTTCGACTGGAAGCCCTGCAGGTGGATACTGGTCATATTGTTCTTTACTTGTGTATAAACCTATGGCATGACCCATTTCGTGTAGTGCAGCATCAGGAGCACTCTCATCAACAAATATTATGCCTCTTCTCAACGGCAGATTTACTCCTGTTACATCTTCTCCCATACTTCCTTTTGGCATCACAGCCACAATGAAATCAATTTTTGCTGTTCCTTTGCCAGTAAGCCAGTCGCCAACTGCTGCTGTTGTATTTACAAAACCCTGTGTCAAGGCAAGAGAATTGGCTATTCTATTAAGTAAGGCAGTTGTACTGAACATTGACAATACTCCACCATAAAAAGTTGTAGTAGGTGCTGTCCATATATGAAGGTCCTTCTTATCAATTGGTAGCATTGCGGGTATTAAATTTTTCAGCGCATTTGCCACAGATGAAGCATTTGGTACTCTTGGAGTGTATCCTGTAATAAATAATTGAACTGGTTGAACAAGTATATTTAATTGCCGTGCATAGGAAGGTGAAAACTCAAGTGCTCTTGAATATAAATAACTTTCTCCTTTTCCTTCTACATCATCAAATCCAGCAATATTTGTTGTATCCATCCTAACTTCAAAAAATACCACATCTTTATCAGTCGGTGGAAGAATAAAATTTAATGTTGTCTCGCCATAGAAAATTTTATTTTTATTTTCTGGAATACCTCTACTCAATACAATAGAATTTATGGGAGATATCTCCTGGCCATCAAAAATTACTTTAAATGTTACTCCTGAAACATTATCATGATTTGTTGCAATATCAAGAGAAAGAAGTGTTTCTCTGCCTTTAAGCAAAATACTTTGCCTTGAGGTATTTTGATAACTTGGCCACGGTATTGTATTCTGACCAACAACATAATCATTAATCCAGATATCCGGAAGGGCTTTATCACACTTCAAACCAGAACCCGACTCATTCCATGTTTCAATTTTAAAGTGTTTTTTATTAACAGGTACCCCTCTCTTTAAAAACCTTCCTCCCTGTGGATAATATGGTAATTCATTATGTTCAATGGGAATAGAAAACCAATCAGTATCTGGTGCCCTATCCCCATAATAATTGATGCCAAGGTCAATAGGTGCATAAGGGGTTGTACCTTCAAAGTAAGGGCCGTACCTTCCCACAAAACTATTATTGAAAAAAATTGGTTGTTCTGAAGAACTATCTGACCATTTTGAATTATTTCCGATTTCAGAATCTGTAAAAAGTACACTATTGCCGAAAATACAACCTTCAAATTTTGATGTGTTTCTTCCACTGAAACGCACTTCTCCTAAAAACTCACATCTACTGAATTCAGGACTACCACCTCTTATCCTGATCGCATACAAAAAACATGTATTATTGGCTTTGAAGTTCTGAGAATTGTCAAGGCCAACAGTATTAATAGCGCAGTTATTCAGTTCTACTGATGCGTTTTCTGCCACAGCAATGCCTGAAGAAATTTCTGAATCTTCCACATTTAATGAAGAAGATTCTGAAGTATGAATCCAGCCAACTTTTGACTTTTTAACAGTAATTGATGTATTTTGAGCGACCCAAATGCTGGACAATTCGCAATTTTCAACACTTGACCCGGATGCCTGTGCACGGAACTCAAAACCTCCTGTCCCTTTGATATCAGCAATTGACACTGGCTGGCTGTAAAAGTTAATTCCAGTACCATTGATAGTTATTCCGCTTGCTAAAACGATGTTACCATACACATCTATCTCACCATAGTTGATATCAGCATTGATGTTGAGAGTTTTTCCTGCTGGTACTATTACACTAACAATTCTTGCAGGGCTATCTAAGGTTTCATCAAACAAAAGTGTTCCATTTACTTCACCATCAATGGAAACAGACGCAGAAGAAACCAGGATATCTTGCTGGCCAGGGTATTGTTCATAAAGGTTGTATGTGTATGTACCATTTGAAAGACCTGTGTGATGGATTTTCTCTGAGATAGAAACATTAGGTTGCAATGCCCTTGAAAGAAGAATTTCTCCATTACAAACAAGTTTGACAGTGCATTCAGAAGAAGAGTCATAGTAAACCTGAATGTGGGTATTATCAAGCCCCTTATATACGATACGAACGTATCCTGTTCCACAATGCCCTGAAGTCATCAAAAGAAACATTAGAAAAAGGGCATTCAGTTTTCTCATCTAAGCTCCTTCGTTTATCATAACTGGCCAGTTCTATCAATTAATTCTACCAGTTTTTTCAAAAAGGCCAAATACTCTTCGCATCTTATTGCCACATCCCTCCGGTCCGGCAAGGCAAGATTCACCGGCGGCAGTTTTTCCTTAAGATGAGGGACAATTTCGGTTAGATGGCGCTCTAAAATTTTCCAGGACTTCAGCGCTTCGGTCAGCACTTCCCGCGGATTTCGCCTGAAAAGGAGACCCTGCTGGAAGTTGAGGTAGTTCTGCTTGATTTCCCTTTCTAACTGTCGCCGCATGTCTTCCCGGTTAATCAGCAGGGTTTCCACCAGGTCCTGGCCGTAGATTACCCGATGGCAATTTTTTATTGCTTGCCACTCCAGCGGGAAGCTATCGGTAGATCTCCGAACGAACTCCGGAGTGAAAAAAAATGGTTTGAGTTGGTATCTGGTGGCCAGAGGGATTATTTTCTTCTTGAGGGAAAACAGGTCTTCAGCCGTGAGATCAGAAACAATCACCACGATGTTGATGTCGGAAAGACCCGGTCGGTAATCCCTTGTCAAAAAACTACCGTAAACCAGGACCGAGAGGAGTTTTTCCCCCAGTTTCTCTTTAAGATGATTGACCAGAGATTCTATTGCTCTTTCCTCTTTTTTCCGTTCCACCTCTTCCCCCTGTATTGAGAAAATTTCACCAGCCTCCGCTGGCTCCGCCCCCTCCGCTGCTACCCCCGCCGAAACCGCCCCCTCCGCTGCTACTTCCGCTGGAAAAGCCACCCGAGGAACTTCCCAGCCAGACTGGCCAGTGGTCCTTCCAGTGCCGTCCATAGACCTTCTTGAGTTTTCTTCTCCACAGGCCGTGGATGACCGCGGCTACTGGTAGCATAAGAAAATTGGCCATAAAGGGCACCACCAGCAGGATTAGAAAATGACTTGCGGAAGGACCGCCCTGGCCTGCAGAGAAAGCTAACGTCAGGCCCAAACCGGCTATCAGGGCTACCTGAACGAGGAAGCCGGCCAGCCCTAAGATAGTCCAGCCAAAAAGAAGGCAGAAAGCCTCCCACACAATGAGGAAGCCGATTGGTGGCCGGTCGCTGTCTTCAGGCAGAACGTCCTTCTCCGATTTCCCCGAGAGAAGTTCTTCCATCGCTTTTAGCGCCGCGGAGAGGCCGCCGGCATAATCCTGATTTCTGAAGTGAGGGACCAGCAGTTGCCGGATGATGGAACCACACCGACCATCGGTTAACACCTCTTCCAGTCCGTAGCCAACTTCAATCCGCAGTTTCCTTTCTGCCAGACTGACAAGGATAAGGACGCCGTTGTCCTTCCCCTTTTTTCCTATGCCCCAGTTATTGAAAAGTTCATTGGCATACTCTTCCAGGTTTCTTCCTTCCAGTTCTTTCACGATGACCACCGCGACTTCAGCCGTCGTTTTCTTTTCTATCCCTGCGGCCTGATTTTCTAACTTCTCTTTTTCCTCCGGGGAAAGAAGACCAACGTAATCGTTGATAAATCCCGAGGGTTTGAGAGAAACTTCACTTCTGGAGGAGGCTGCCAGCGTTAGCAGTAACAACCCGGCCAGCGAAAGGGTGGTGGCGCACCGCCCGACTATAGCCATTTTTGTTTTCGGAAGTAAAAGAGCATCACTGCGGCGATCAGAGCCATGAAGAGCAGGACCGCCGGGTATCCCCAGACACTGTTGAGTTCAGGCATGTACTTAAAGTTCATCCCGTAAATGCCGGCGATAAAGGTTAACGGCATGAAAATCGTGGCAATAATGGTAAGAACCTTCATGATTTCATTAAGGCGATTGGACTGGCTGGAAAGATAAATGTCCACCATTTCCGAGAGGATATCGCGCAGGGTCTCCAGGGTTTCAATGGCCTGAATGGTATGGTCATGAACGTCCCGGAGGTAGAGCAGGGTGGTGGAAGTGACCAGTTTTGATTCAGAACGGAGAAGGTTGTTGATGGCTTCCCGCAGGGGCCAAAGGGAACGTCTCATGAAAATCAGTTTCCGTTTCAGTGCGAAAATACTGGAAAGCTTCTCAGGAGAAGGGCTGGCAAGCAACCGCTTTTCCGTTTCCTCAATCTGTTCTCCGAGTTCTTCCAGAATGACAAAGTAGTTGTCCACTACCGCGTCTATCAGGGAATATGTTAGATAATCAGGACCCTGATTGCGTAACCGGCCTTTCCCGGAGCGCAACCGTTCCCGGACAGGGTCAAAAATATCGCCGGGCATTTCCTGAAAGGAAAGAAGGAAATTTTCTCCAAGAATCAAGCTTAACTGCTCATCCACAATTTCTTTGCTGGCGGAAAGGTAAAACATCCTCAGCGTGATAAAGAGATAATCGTCAAAGTCTTCTACCCTGGGCCGCTGGTCCATGGTAAGAATGTCTTCCATCACCAGGGGATGCAGGTGATAAAACTGGCCGATCTCAGTAATAGCTTCCACATTCTGGAAGCCATCAATGTTTAGCCAGGTAACTCCTTTCTTCGCCTCTGATGAGACAAGTGCGGCGACATCCTCAACCTTTTTCTCCGAAATGGTTTCCGGGGTGTATTCAAACAGAGTAATCCGGGTTGGTCTTGCCGGTGACTGTCCGAAATAGGCAAGGCTGCCTGCTGGCAGGCCGACCTTCTTGCGGCGAGCCGCTGTTTTCCTGTTCATAAGGTTTTATACCAGTTCTATCCAGACAACCTGGTGATATTTCAAGGAAGGAAGGGTAACAATCAGGGTGGAACCGGTTCTGGTAACAGAAGGTTTTTCCCGGGAGAGAGGCAGCGATACCCGGCAGCGTCCCGCCTGTTTAATCTGAACCTGAATGCCAGATACAGGGACGATTTCGTCTATCACCGGGATAGCGGTGGCAGTCACTGGCGGTCGGTTACTGGCCCAGGGTAAATTTACCAGGTGAACGGCCAGTGCCCCGCCTTTATGTCGGAAGGCAGTGATCTCCACCTGTTTGGGGGCCCGGACAGTAATGGCCGGCTGGCCCAGGCCAAGGATGTTTTCCAGAAGACGACGCGCTTCTGGATGGGGCCACTGAAGAAAGCCCCGGCCGGCTTCAGCGCTCACATAAACAGCTTTGCCCTTCCCGAACCGGTGGCAGGTGATCGCGGGGCTTTCAGGCATAGCCCTGTTCAAAACTTCCCCGGGGAAAAGAGTCTCTCTTTCCTTCAAGTTCACGGTACTTGCCAGGACAGCACAGCCAGCCATGGTTTTCACCTTAGTGTAGTTGGCGCCAAAAAAGACAGCCGGGGCCATTAGTTTTTTCAACCGGCGCTTTTCAATCCGAACGAAAGCTCGCTCCCGGGGGACATTATTCGGGTCATAAATTGTTTTTCCCCACGGCCCGGGAGTTAGACTGACAGTTTCCTGATAGTTTATTCCAAAAACATCCTTCAGGAGAAAATCTTTCCGTTTTTCCCCGTTTTCGTCATAAAGGCCTGTCTCATAGCTGGCCACAACTACTCCGCCGTCCCGGACAAACTGCCTCAGAGTTTCGCCCTGAGTTTCAGACAGGCAGGCTGAGTTGGGCAGGATGAGTACCCGATAGCGCTGGAGATATTTAAGATCAGTCAGGTGCTGGTCCAGAACCAGGTCGGTCAGGAAATGTCCTTCCACCGCCACGTCGTACCAGCCGTAAACTTCACCGTAGTAAGCGTTGGGGGTATTGCGTCCCCAGAAGTCGCGGCTGGACTGAGAATAGTGGAGGCCGCAGTAGGTGAGCGCTTCTCCCCCGAGGAAACGCCGGCGTTTCTTCCATTCCTTCATTACTGCAGGGTCGGGTTTGCCGTGTCTGGTTAAGACATTGGTGAGGGCCGTCCAGGGAACTCCGCCCAGAGCGATGGTCCAGACTCCGTGCAGGATAGAATGCGTGGGGTCATTTTCCAGTTCGGGATAGACCACGCTTCTCCACAGGGTGCCGCCAGGTTCCCACACATCAAAGCGATGGGGACACTGGGCTTTGACGATTCTGGCGTTAAAGCCGGTGGTGTGCAGCCGGTTGATTACCGCGGTGTTTTCATTTCCGCCGCCGCCCGGAAATTTCATGACATCAATAGAAACACCCCACTTCCAGGAACTTCCTTCTTCAGGTTCCGCGGAACGAACCGCGGGCCGGTTGTAGTGATTCATCATGATTATCGCTTGGGGCCAGCGGGCGACCAGGCTCTGGTACAGACCGGTGACAAATTCGTCAAACCTGCGGTAGCGCCAGCGGATCCAGTCGCGAAAGACCCAATTGTTCCAGTCAATTGTTTCCGGGAGTTTCTGCCCTGTTTCCCGGGCGAAGGCCTCCTGGCACCAGCGGCAGTAACAGCTGGGATGTTCCCGGTTGCCCGGCCAGGAGCCGTCGTACCAGAGCCCATCAAAACCTTGCTGGAGAATTTCGGCGGAAAAAGCCCGGACAAATTCCTGGTAAGGAGAAGAAAAAAGGCAGAAATTTGTTTCTTCCGGGACCAGGCGTCCGTCAGGCAGTTTCATCACCACCTGCCATTCTGGATGGAGAGAAACCAGGGGTACGTTCTGCCTCATGTTGTACCAGGAAAGAACCATGATGTCGTGACGGTGCGCCAGAGAAATGAGGTGCCGGATGAAGTCAGGGTTCATCTCTGGATGGGGCACCGCCACCTTGCTTGGGAAAGCCGCCCAGCCGTCCTGATGCATTCCGCTGGCCACCAGGACTTCCACACCTGCCGCCGCCATCAATTTGATAATTTTCTCAGCCTCTCCCACGTGGGGGCGGAATTCAAATCTGGCCACCCGCCGGTCAAAGCCGAGACTTCTTTTTTTTCCGGGCATGGGTTCTCCTATAGTTCTTTAAAAAGGCGCGGGTCCTGAGCCTTGGAGACCGCGGTGTCATAGTCAATTTTTCCGGCTTCGTACAGTTCGCGCAGCGAAATATCCATGGTTTTCATGTGGAATTCAGCACCGGTTTGAAGATGGGTGATAATCTGCTCTAACTTGTTGTCCCGGATGCAGCGACGGATAGCCGGGGTGGCTATAAGTACCTCTGTGGCCAGCACCCGGCCTTCACCGTCCATTCTGGGCAGCAGTAACTGGGCGACCACGCCTTCCAGGCAGTCAGCCAGTTGCGTTCTGATCTGGGCCTGCTGATAAGGGGGGAAAACATCAATGATCCGGGTAATGGTGTGGATTGTATTGACTGTGTGAATGGTACCCATAACCAGATGGCCGGTTTCCGCCGCAGTCATCGCCACGGCAAAGGTATCCAGGTCTCTCATTTCACCAACACAGATTATGTTGGGGTCCTGCCGCAGCGCGTGTCTTAAGGCTGAAGCGAAAGAGCGGGTATCACTGGTAGGGTCCACTCCCACTTCTCTCTGCACCACAATACTTTTCTTGTGCTGATGAAGATATTCAATCGGGTCTTCAATGGTGACGATCCGGCAGCGCTTATGTTCGTTGATAAAGTCAATCATAGCGGCCAGCGTTGTTGTTTTTCCCATGCCGGCCGGTCAGGCCACCAGAACCAGCCCTTTCGGTCTCATGGCCAGTTCCTTAACCACTTCCGGAAGGCCTAACTCTTCCAAACTTCTTATCTCAAGCGGTATGATCCGGAAGGCGCTTTCGACAAACCCCCTGGAATGGTAGACGTTAACCCGACACCGGCCAATGCCTGGCAGGAATACCGAAAGGTCAATTTCTCTCTCTTTTTCTAACCGTCTGATGTGTTCCGGACTCAGAAGACTGTAGGTGAGCTGGCGCGTCATCTCCCCGGTCAGGGCTGGATAGTCCATAAAGATGATTTCTCCGTTTATCCTCAGGGAAGGCGGCACACCAACCGCCAGATGAAGGTCGGAGGCACCCTTTGCCAGAGCCCGGGCCAGAAGCGAGGTCATGTCAACCGTCATCGTCTCTTCCTGAAAGAAAGTTCTTTTTGTGCACCTGCCTGGCCCACCAGATCACGATGTTTCGCCCTGTTCTTTGCAGGCAGGCCTGCTTTGAAACCAGCCAGGCCAGGTGTGGTCCAATCTGATTATAAATCATAACCACTGCGCGGCCCCAGCCTGAACGCAAAAGATATTTGTCCCGCCAGTTGCGTAAAATAGCCACTTCTGGCGCCTGTTCACTTCCCAGACAGGCACCCGCCACAAAGCAGGGACGCACCTGAAGCTCATTAAGCATCTCCTGGGCTTCTGGAAAGGATGGTCTGATTTTCAGAGCTTCCTGGCAGCAGAACTTCGCCCGGGAACGCAGGTGCAATTTCTGGTAACCCCGGGCTAACAGATACCAGAGGTAGGCACTTTCCGGGTGGAGGACGACGGCTTTATTGAGGAAATAAACTGCCTGTGATGCCCGATTATGTTTCAGGTAAAGACGGCCTGTTTCCATAAGTAGCTGCCAGTCCTGACAGGCCTCGTTAACGACTCGCTCCAGACACAAACGCGCCGTTTTTTCCCGTCGTAGCCAGAGCAACACATCAACCCTGGCTAACCAGGGATAACCGCTGTGGCTCTCGTAGTTAAAAGATTCATCTGAGTAAGCCAGTGCTTTTTCTAACTGGCCCTGCTCAGCCATGACGACGGCTTTCAGCGCCAGCAAATCCGCGGCTTTAGGATGAAAACTGAGGGCGTTGTTCACCCAGGTTTCGGCTTCTTCTAATTCCTCCATAGCCAGCAGGCACTTGACCTGGCCAGCCCAGGCTGCGACCAGCCCTCTATCGTACTGGAGGGCTCTGGCATAACTGCGCAGTGCCTGCTCGTAAAAACCTTCGTAATAATTTTTTTCTGCCTCTGTGAGATGCTGACCGGCTTCGCGCTGAGCCTGGCCGGGAGCCACTTTTACTTCTCTGGTGGAAATCTCCAACCAGGAAAAGCGACTTGTTTCCCCGCGCTGGTTCACAGGTTTCGCCTCCGGCACCAGGTTTTCCAGGTAGCAGTAACTTTACCTCTAATCTGACTTCTGGAAATAACCACCGGGGTACTGTGGAGACCCCGGGCACGGTAAGGGAGAAACACAAGATATTGTTCTGGAGGAAGTTTTTGCTGGAAACTATGGGGCCACTGTATCTTGTGGAGCGGCCATTCTTTTTCTGGCAGAGCCGCTCCGTTCACAAAGGGGTGAGCCTCAGTCACGCAAAAAAAGTCGCCGGGACAGGCTATTACTCTTTCCAGGTAACGACCATGGGGAAAGTAAACCAATTCACCGGCCTGGATTTCCGGCAAAAGGGCTCCGGCGGTCTCAAAGTAGATGACTTCTCCCCGGGTCGGCTCGTTTTTCAGGTAAGCCCCTGGCAGAACAAGAACATAGTTGCCTGCCGGTAATTCAGGAAGATACAAATTGTCGTTAACCCGCAGAATAATCAGGTAGTTACTGGCGAGCGCGGTCAGCAGTCCATAAAAAATGAACACGGTCAGGCCTACTCCCGCGGAGATAGCCAGCCGTTTCAAAAGCAGCTGCATTGCCGGTAGCTGTCGGAGGCAGTCAGCCACCGCGTAGCAGTGGACAAGGAAAGCTAACGACATCGCTGGCTGAGAGACAGGGCTGCCGTGGAAGAAAAAAGTCAGTCCAAAAAGTACCCAGAAGGTAAGGAAAATTACCAGTCCCTTCTTCTTTTGTCCAGCCGTGAACTGTCCCAGACCTGGCAGTATAAGGGAAAGCAAACCCAGAAAAAGTACGGTGGTTTCCGCGCCAGGGACAGGTTTCACTCTAAGTTTTTGCAGAAGGCGGAAGAAACTCTGGTGAAGGGAGCGGCTGGTCCTTTCCCGCCAGATGCGGAAACGCCGGTAGCCATTACCTACCCGGGACCGGGGCGGATAGGTTTCCAGAAGCATCTCTTCATTGAGCACCCGGTAACACCTCAGGCATTCTAAGACGCTATCCGGATTGATGTATCCGCAGTTAGGGCATTTCATGGCATGCGCTGCTTAAAAAAGAATGGCTAAGGTGCTCTCTTTTTCCCTTCAAGCCGGTCAGTGATCTCCACCTCTGTTTCAGGTTCGTAATATTCTGAAGTGTACTGGAGGTTCTTAACCGGGCCCAGGACTTCCTTCAGCAACGCAGCGTAGTGCAAACAGGTCTTTCCCTTGATGCCCTTGATGTGGACTACTGTCTCCCCGGTTTCCTTAATCTGAATCTCTATTTCCTGCCTTTTCATTTTTCCAGGAGAATCCATGAGCGTGATTACCGCCATTTTCTTACCAGCAAGCGGACAGTCCTGTCAGCGGTCACTTCTTCTTCCGCTACCTGGAAGCCTTTCTTTCTCAATTCCGTAAGTACCCGGTCCTTCACATATTCCTGAACAAGACGCTGACTGAGCTGTCGGCCAAGGCGGGTTAACTGGCTCCGGCTGAGCCCCTCGCCGCAAACCCTGACTCCACATCGGCCCCGGATGTCCTTACGGAAGGTCACAGTAATGCCTTCCCGGACAAAGGAGATTTCTTCTTCTCTGGCTAAACTTTCGCCCAGTACCTGGCTGCCTGGCAGGTCCAGTTCCACGGTTTCTTTTTCTGACTGTTTCTGCTTTTTCTCAGGCTGGCTGAGTTGAGTGAAGCCCAGCGCACTGGCGGCGGCCACCGCGGCCGCGCTGATGGCTGGCCAGGCAGCACTTAACAGTGGTGCCACCACAAAGATAGCGCTCATAGTTCAATCCTCCTGCTGCCAGGAATCTCTTCCACCTCGCCGATGGAAGAAGCGGGTCTGGCCCGGTTACTGGCCCATGACCGCAACTGTTCAATGCTTTCCTTCATCGTTACGGAAAGGGGCCGGGTCTGACGGAGGCTGGTGAGGATGTCCTCGGTGGTCAGCGCCCGGCCGGTCTGGAAGACATCAAACAGGGCCGAAATAATGGCCTGTTCAATTTCGGCGCCGCTGAAGCCGGCTGATTCTCTGGCCAGGACATCCAGGGCAAAGTCAGCCGGGTTGCGATGTCTTCTCCGGAGATGGATGGCAAAAATTTCCTTCCGTTCTTCAACTTTGGGCAGGTCAACAAAAAAAATTTCATCAAAACGGCCCTTGCGCAGGAGTTCCGGCGGCAAGTATTCAATATTGTTGGCCGTAGCGATCACAAAAACAGCGGTGGTTTTTTCTTGAAGCCAGGTAATGAAATTACCCAGTACCCTGGAAGTGGTTCCGGCATCGGAGAAGGTGGAACTCTGACTGCCGGAGAAAGCCTTTTCTATTTCGTCAATCCAGAGGATATCCGGCGCGATAGATTCCGCCACCTTGATAGCCCGGCGCATGTTTTCCTCGGAAGAACCAACCAGGCTGCTGAAGATGCGGCCGACATCCAGACGCAAAAGGGGTAGTTTCCACAGTGAGGCCACGGCTTTCGCACACAGACTTTTGCCGCACCCCTGCACACCCAGGAGTAATATTCCTTTGGGTGCGGGCAAGCCGAACTCCCGGGCCTGTGGAGAAAAGGCCAGGTGTCTTTTCCTTAACCAGTCCTTCAGAACGTCAAGACCGCCTACGTTTTCTAACTGTTCCTCGCTCTCGTAATATTCCAGGAGCCCGCTTTTGCGGATTATCTGTTTCTTTTCGGAAAGGATAACAGCCACTTCCTCAGGACCAAGCCGGTTATTCATAACCAGGGCTTTGGCCAGGACATTTTCCGCCTCCTCCAGGGTCAGACCAAGGGCTGCTCTGAGAATTTTTTCTCTGGTGTCACCGGCCAGATCAATCTTTACCTGGGTATTGGTCCTCACCTGTTCTATCATGGAATTGAGCAATCTTTCCAGTTCCGGACGGCCAGGCAGGTCAAAATCAATGACCGTGATGCTTTTTTCCAGCTCTGGAGGTAGTTTCAAAAGCGGGGAAAGAAGAATCAGCGTTTTGTGGCTCTTGGTGAGAAGATAACCTAAACTGCGCAATTTCCGTACCACCACCGGGTCATTAAGGAAAGGATGAAGGTCTTTGAAGACAAAAATGGCTGGTTCCGCCTGTCTGCCAACTGTATCCAGGGCGGCGAGTGGGTCTCTGGTGGCTTCGGAAACTTTTTCGCTCTGGGCTGGCGTACCGTAAGGCAAAAGCCCTCTCTCCACGCTCCAAACAAGGATTTTCTTGCCCCGCTCCCGTCCCACCGCGGCTACGGTTTCACTTACCCGTTCCTCTTCCCAGGAGACGATGTAAAGAATTGGATAACGGGCCCGGATAAGCACATCTATCTCTCTGACAATGTCTCCCACAGGTATAATATACCCGCAGATGCCGACAGACGTCAATTAACAGAATGGTTTATTTCTTGAGATGGACCGGAAAAAAGCGGTTGTTTTCTTCAGTTCGGCCTGGTTTTTTGCAGGCACCCTGGCCATAGGTCTTCTTAACGGTGGCTGCGCTCGGCCCGGGGTCGTTCTGGCAGATAAAGGTGGTCCAATTGTTTGCCTGGGTGACAGTCTGACCTCCGGGGAGGGAGCCCTGCCGGGGCAAGATTATCCTTCGGTCCTGGGCAAACTTATCGGCCGGACGGTAATCAACGCAGGGGTGAGCGGGGACACAACACGGGAGGCGCTGGCCAGGTTAGAGAAAGATGTGATTTCCGCAAATCCAGCCCTGGTGATTGTCGCCCTGGGTGCCAATGATTTTTTTCAGGGAATACCTAAAAAGGAAACAATGGACAACCTGCGCCGGATTGTGGAACGAATTCAACAAACTGGCGCCGGCGTGGTGCTGGTGGAAACCAGGGTTCATGTGGTTGACCCTTACCTGAAATTGTTTCAGTCCCTGGCCAGGGAAAAAAGGCTCCTTTTGATACCGGATATTTTAAAGGGAATCTTCAGCAATCCAGCCTTGAAAAGCGATCAGTTGCATCCCAACGCTGCAGGTTATGCCTTAATGGCGGAGCGGATTGCCCGGGAACTGAAACCTTATCTTCGGAAATAAGCGGCTGTCTGTGGCTTAGCCTTTTCTCTGGTTGAAACTACCGGTACAATGGTGTCTGGGGTCCCGGACCAGGGTGACAAAGCCAGCGGTAGCCACTAATGCCAGTGCTGTCCCCAGGACGAAGATTGGCCGGTAACTACCAGTTAAATCAATCAGGTGTCCGGCCAGGGTGACCATGGCCAGGATGAAGGGAAGCGGCACCAGGGAACTGATGGCAAAAAGTTTGGCTGGAGAAATCTCCGGGCATAATTCTACGCCCATATTTGTAAGCAACATGATGTTCAACTGGTGACTGAGGGAAAAAGGAAGGTAGGCCAGCAAGACTGCGGATGGACTGCACCAGGCCAGAATGGTGAGGTAGCCGGCCAAAAGGGTACCGCACAAAATTATTCCTACCAGGCGATAACCGTACCGGTCTCCCATCCTACCCACCGGTACGCAGAAGAGGAGGCCGGAAAGCAACCAGATTTTCGGGAAAAGAGCCAGGACCTGCTGGGACAGTTTCAACTTTTCCCTGGCGTAAGGTATGAGATAAGACATCCCCAGGTTAACCGCCACCACCAGTAGCGTAAAGAAAAAAATGAAGACAGCGTAGCGCTGGTCTCTGAGAATCCGCAGAAGAACACGCCTGATTTCCTGCAGAAGAGAATTGTTCTGAACATGTCTGGCGTGGGCCGGGTTCAGGTGGTCGCGGATGGACAGCACGGCTAAGGTGGAAAAAGCAAAAAGAACTCCAGACAGGAGAAAACGAAGGTGATAGTTTCTAACAGCAGTGATGCTGGCAAAGAAACTTTCTGAAAGGCAGGAGAAAACTAAGCCAGCGCCTCCCAGAATCATGTAAATTGAGCCGGTGAGAAACCCGCGTCTTTCCCTGGGAGCAATGTCCACACACAGTTCCACATAAAGCGGTGTTCCCAGGGAGATAAGGGCAGCGAAAACCAGCATGCATCCGGAGAAAAAACCGATGGAGACCCAGCGCGGCACAGGTTCAGGCCAGAGAAAACAGATAGTACCTGCCAGGACATAGACCAGACCGCCGGCCGCGTGAAACCAGACGACATTGCTTTTCCTTCCGGGTCCACCCAGATAGTGAGAACTGATAATCTGCAGGAAAATAAAGATGGTGAAGGCAGACTGGAGCAAGCCGATGAGTGTCTTGGAGGCCTGGACCAGGGCAAGATAGGCTGGCACAGTGACGTTGTAGATAGCAAACCCCAAACCGATGGCCCAGATTAGCTCAAAAAGCAGGATGCCGGTAAGGTTGTGCCGGAAGTCCTGCTCAATTGCGGTTTCGTACTCTTTTGGCAACACTTATTCCTCCAGACGAAGCAGGCAGCCCTGGCCGGTTTTCAGCGCCAGAGTTTTCAGAGGTTGGTCTTCGGTCAGGCTGACGGCTTTTCCCCGATGAAAGTTCTGAAGGGAAAGCCTGATTTCTTCTCCAGTATTAACCACCAGCAGGTACCAGCAGAGGTCACCACCCAGGACCTTCAGGCCTTTTACTCCGGCGGGTAATCCGGAAAAAACCTTCACTCCGGTGGCCGTATGTCTGGCTGTTTCTTGATGAGAAACGTTGACCTGAACAACTGCTCCCACATCGTAGAGAAGGTCTCCTTCCTTGACCCGGCAGGGAGTGAACCAGCAAGGCGCACAGAGTTCATCCACCGCCAGTCCGGTTTCAATCACTGCCGCCTCATACTGACCCAGTCCCAGTCCGGCCTGGCGGCGTCCCGACTGATACACGGAAAGCGAAGAACAGCCATAAACTACAGCCAGCCCCAGGCAGTCGTCAACATTAACCCAGGAGGAATTAAACCTGACAATCCTTTCCTGTCCGCTGGCGCCCCTGAGTTTGAGTTTTTCTCTTTCCGCATAATAAACGCGGCGGCAGTGGTTGAAAATGTCGTTGGGTACATTGAGCAGCAACCCTTGAACTCTGGAAAGATGCTGGCTGTGGCAGGCTACCTGTTTCTGCATGACTACTACGGTCCGGTCATCCGGCAGGGCTGCGGCGACCAGCCAGCCCTGGCTGACGGGCAGGTCAATCTGACCCTCGGCAATGAAGGATGAAGCCTGGATGCGGGTCTGGCCGATGACGAGGAAACCGCCGGAGAAAACAATCTCTTGATGCTGGAGCACTTCCTGCCGGTGATACCTGGCCAGGCTGAAGACCCGGCCGGCTAAATTTTCCCGCCACTCAGCGAAAGTGCTCCCGGCGGAGGGAAGACAGAGCAGCTGGGGCGGCTGAGCAGCCTGCCAGCAAAAAGAAACTATCCTTTTTTCCCCTTTTTGAAAACAGGCTCCGTGGTAAGCGTCAGCCCATTGAGACAGACCGGCTATCTTTTTCCAGCCTTTGATTTTTAACACCCGGCGCCAGTAAGCACCCATGGACAGAGAAACGGCGCGGTCAGCTTCCAGCCGGGTATAGTAAAGAGGAGAAACAGTGCGCAGCCCGCGCAGTCTGGCCCGGAGAAAAGAACCGTCGCCACCGGCGGCCACCTCGGTAGCCAGTGTCTTCAACCAGTGACCTTCGTATGAGACCGCCTCCTCATCTCCCAGATAGTCAGCCGCGAAGAGCCAGACAGGTACAGCATAATCCTGACAATAACAGTAACGAATGCGCGTATCCCCGCCAATCCGGAGAAGCCGGCCGTCGGGAAAGGTAAAAGTTTTGACCAGAGCCCACAATTCAGCCGCGTGGCGGTAAAGAGCTTCCGGCGGATTTAACCCTGATGTGCGGCAGAAAAAGTGAAGCAGCGCCACCTGGGAAAGGCAGATGACCATGTAGCCCACGTTAAGGTATCCGTGGTGGTTGAGGGCAAGGCTCTGGAAAAAGTTGGCGCCGACGAACCATTCTTTCAACTTTCGTCCGGAAACGACTTCTTCGGAAAGACCATCCGAAGGCAGAGAGAGACCATTGAGCAAAAAGGCGGTACCTTTCTCCTGATACTTCTTGACGCCGGGAGCATCAGGATAAAGAGCCGCTACCCGGTGGAGAAAACAGCCGTTCCAGAGGTTGCTTTCTGGCCGGTTGTTCTCTACCAGGCCAGCCCTGATTTCATACTTATCGGTAAGCCAGTCGGCTTCAGAAAGCAGCACCCGGCGCAGCAGTTTTTCGTCGTCATCATGAAGGTAGTTTCTGATGGCTTCCACTCCGTGCATCATTCTTTCCAGACCGAGCACGCTAATCCAGGTATGGCCCCAGCGGCGGCCGTCAAGACAGTGGTAGTCGCCTTCAAGATGGCTGGCCAGAGAAAATCTGAGCAGTTTCAAGGCTTTTTCCCGGACCACTTCTCTGGAGTATCCAGCCCGGTCCGGGTCAAAAGCAGGGTCTGCGGCTAAGACCGCGTAAGTCGCCATCGCCTTCTGATTGGTCTGAACTCCCCAGTGGTCATAACCAGTTCCGTAACAGAGAAGGTCTGGCCGGTCAGGTGGGGTATACAGGTCTTCTTCGGCAGAGCGAAGCCAGCCTTCCAGAAGGGTAAGATAATCCCGGGACTGAATTTGCTTGTTCATGCCTGTTTCCTGGCGCTTTTGACGGATGGTAACTCTGCCAGTATAATCTATGGCGACAGTTTCATTCAAGGTATAAATAGCCGAGGGAGGAGAAATGCCGCAGAAAACGTCAAGACTGAAAGAAACAGAAATCAAACGTTGCTGGTACCTGGTTAACGCTGAGAACAGAATTCTAGGCCGGTTGGCCAGTAAGGTGGCGACCGTTCTCATGGGCAAGGATAAGCCAACCTGGTCTCCGAACCAGGATACTGGAGATTTTGTGGTGGTCATCAACGCTGAAAAAATTAGGGTGACCGGACAGAAACTGGCTGACAAGAAATACTACCGGCACTCCGGTTATCTGGGAGGTTTGAAAGAGATGTCGCTCTATACCATGCTCCAGAAAAGGCCGGAAAGAGTGATTGAACTAGCCGTTAAGGGTATGGTGCCGAAAAATGCGCTGGGCCGCCGCATCATGAAAAAGTTAAAGGTGTACCGGGGCAGCGAACATCCCCACGAGGCTCAAAACCCGCAACTCCTGGAGGTTTAGACATCCGGGAGTTAACGGATAAGGAGGCAAGAAATGAACAAAATATACATTATTGATGTCACCAACCGTGATGGTGTGCAGACGGCCCACCTTGGCCTGGCCAAGTTAGAAAAGACGATGATCAACTATTATCTGAATAAGATGGGTGTTTTCCAGAGCGAATTTGGTTTTCCGGTCACCAGGCACGAAATAAATTATCTCAAGGCCAACATTAAGCTGGCCAGGAAGAAAGTTCTCTCTCCCATCCGGCTCAGCGGCTGGATGAGGGCTATCCCGGAAGATGTGGAGGCTTCCTTCAAAAATGTGCCTGGCCTGGAACATGTCAATATCTCCATTTCCACCTCCCGGCAGATGATTGAAGGCAAATTTCAGGGCAAGATGGATTTTCGCCGGGTCATTCAAGAGATGACAGAGGCTGTGGACCTGTGCCGGAAGAAGGGAGCCAAAACTGTGGGTGTTAATGCCGAAGATGCTTCCCGGACAGACCTCAGAAATCTGATTGAGTTTGCTGCCGCGGCTAAGGAGCACCAGGCAGACCGGATTCGTTACTGCGACACCCTGGGTTATGATACCCCCTTCACGGTTTATGACCGGGTATATCAGTTAGCCAGGGAGGTTGCTCTCCCGGTGGAATTGCACTGCCATAATGACCTGGGCATGGCTGTGGCTGTTTCTCTGGCCGGAGCCAGGGCAGCCATTGATGCTGGCGTGGATGCCTACATCAATACCACGGTCAACGGCATGGGCGAACGCGCGGGAAATGCTGACCTGGTTTCCGTTATTCTGGCCATCAAATATGGCGCAGGCATGTCTGACTACCATCTGGACGAACGGATTAACCTGAAAATGGCCTGGAAACTGGCCCACTATGCTTCTTACGCTTTTAAGGTGCCCATCCCCATTAACCAGGTCGGCGTGGGCCAGAATGCCTTTGCTCATGCTTCGGGAATACATGTTGACGGAGCCCTGAAAGACAGACGCAACTACGAACTGTACGACTTTGAGGAACTTGGCCGCGGGGAGATAGAAATTGTGGAGACCGGACGGAAGATTCTGTTAGGTGAGTACAGCGGAATAAAAGGGTTGCGGAATGTCTATGGGAAACTGCAGGTGCCCTTCCGCGATGATGAGGAAGCCAGGAAAGTGCTGGAACTGGCACGTTACGCCAATGTCCATAAGCAGAAACCTCTGGTTGATGACGAACTCATTTTTATCGCCAGGCATCCGGAAGAAGTCCGGCTGCTGTTAACAGTGACACCTTAAACCGATTTCTGGCAAACTTTCTGCTTCTATGAAACAGACTATTGCCGAGAAGATTCTTTCCGCTCATGCTGGTAAACCGGTGAAAGCCGGAGAGATTGTGCTGGCGGAAGTTGATTTTCTGATGGCTCAGGACGGGACAGCGCCCCTGGTCATAAAAGCCTTTGAAAGTTTAAATCCAGGCAGGATGGCCAGACCTCAGCGGGTGGCTCTGGTGATTGACCACAACAGTCCCAGCCCCAGCCAGGGGGTCTCAGCCCTGCATGCTCTCATGCGGGATTTTGCCGCTAAGTGGGGACTGCGTCTTTTTGATATCGGTGAAGGTATCTGTCATGTGCTTGTTCCGGAAAGCGGATTTGTTTCCTGCGGCAGCCTGATTCTTGGTGCTGACAGTCATACGCCCACCTACGGCGCCCTCAACGCTATGGCCTGCGGCGTTGGGTCTACTGACCTGGCGATTGCTTTAATGACCGGCCGTTCCTGGTTCAGGGTTCCGGCCACGGTCAGGGTCACCTGTCAGAATTCGCTGAGGGAAGGTGTTTATGCCAAGGACCTGGCCCTGGCGATTGTTAAAAGATTGACCGCCCAGGGAGCAATCTACCGTTCGGTGGAGATTCAGGGCCAGGCTATCTCTGCCCTTTCCATGGACGGCCGCTTTACCATCTGTAACCTGATGGCGGAAGTCGGAGCCAAGTGCGCCGTAATGACGGCCGATGAGACTACTCTTGCCTGGTTGAAGGAGCACGGAGCCAGCCCCGGTAATCCCGTGGTTGGTGATGACGGGGCCGAGTATGAAAAAGAAGTAGTGATTGAGGCTGGTACGCTGCCGCCGCAAATCGCCAGGCCACACGCCGTGGACAACGTGGTTGATGTGACAGAAGTGGCTGGCCTACCGATTCAGCAGGCTTTTATTGGAACCTGCACCAATGGTCGGGTGGAAGACCTTGCTGTCGCTGCTAAAATTTTGACCCGGAGGAAGATTTCTCCCGGTGTCAGGCTCATCTGTACGCCCGGGTCAAGAAGGATTCTTCTGGAGTGTTTGCGTAAAGGATACCTGGAGACATTGATTTCGGCTGGTGCCTGTGTCACCAATCCTGGCTGCGGACCATGTGTCGGCACCCACCAGGGTATTCCTGCTGATGGTGAGGTGGTGATTTCCACGGCGAACCGCAACTTCAAGGGAAGGATGGGCAATCAGAACGCTTCCATTTACCTGGCTTCTCCGGCTACGGTAGCCGCCTCGGCCATCACCGGGGTAATCACTGACCCTCGCGAGTTTGTTTGATCCGGCGTACCCATTAGGGGTAAGAACAGACTATGGATGCGGGCAAGGCTACGCTGTGGCAACTCAGACAGCTGCTGGACAGCCGGGAAATCTCTTCCGTGGAACTCCTTTCTTTTTTTCTCCAGGCCATCAGCCAGCATGATGGCACGCTCCACGCCTATCTTCATGTCAACGAGAGGGCGCTGGAAGAGGCTAAATTGGCTGACGAGAAATGTTCCCGCGGGGAGCCTTCAGCTCCCCTGACCGGGATTCCGGTGGCGGTGAAGGACAATATCTGCACCCTGGAGCAACCTACCACCTGTGCCTCTTTAATCTTAAAGGACTTTGTCTCGCCCTACGAAGCGACCGTGGTCGCCCGTCTGCGCCGGGCTGGCGCCATCATCCTGGGTAAAACCAATCTGGATGAGTTTGCTTTCGGGTCTTCCACGGAAAACTCAGCCTTTGGCCCCACCAGAAATCCTCACGATGTCCAGCGTGTTCCCGGCGGTTCCAGCGGCGGTTCCGCTGCCGCTGTGGCGGCAGGGTTCTGCCCGGCGGCCCTGGGTTCGGATACCGGTGGTTCCATCAGGCAGCCAGCCGCTTTTTGCGGTGTGGTCGGGTTGAAACCGACCTACGGCCGGGTTTCGCGGTTTGGCCTGGTAGCCTTTGCTTCCTCCCTGGACCAGATTGGCCCTATCACGCGGGGTGTTCGCGATGCGGCGCTGATTTTTTCTATTATTGCCGGACATGACCGGTATGATACCACCTCGGTAACGGAGCCGGTTCCGGACTATAGTAGGTTTGAGTATCCGGCGGACTTAACCGGTCTGCGTTTCGGATTGCCCCGGGAATACCTTTCCGGAGAAGTGGCTGGTCCGGTGAAGGACGCTCTCAGCCGTGTTTCCCGTTTGATAGAAGGGCTGGGGGCAACTGTGGAGGAAGTTACTTTGCCGCATACTTCAGCCGGAATTGCTGTCTATTATATCATTGCCACGGCTGAAGCCAGCGCCAACCTGGCCAGGTTTGACGGCATCAAGTACGGCTACCGTAGCCGGCATCATCGGAATCTTCGTGAACTGTACATGTTCACCCGCGGGGAAGGTTTTGGCCAGGAGGTGAAGCGCCGTATTATCCTGGGAACTTTTGTTCTCTCCTCTGGCTATTATGAGGCTTATTATCTCAAAGCACAAAGGGTGCGGACCCTCATCAGAAACGACTTTCTTGAAGCCTTCCAGAAGGTTCATCTGCTGCTGACTCCGACCACTCCCGAGTTACCTTTTCTTCTGGGAGAGAAATCAAAGGACCCTCTGAAGATGTACCTCTCGGACATTTTTACGGTGAACGCCAATCTGGCCGGACTGCCAGCAATAAGTTTTCCAGTTGGGAAGTCTACTGAGGGATTACCCATCGGTCTTCAAATTATTGGCCCGGCTTTTCAAGAGGAACTGATACTGAAGGCGGCCGCTGCTCTGGAGCAAGCACTGTCCTGAAAGGAGGATTAAAGCATGGGAAAATTTGTTACCCGCCGTTCCTTCGTAGTTGGTTTGCTTCTTTCTGTGCTGGTGGCTTTTGTGGCCCACTATTCTGCCGATATTGTTCACAGTTCCTACATGGCTATTGACCACATGCCGGCCGGAGCCATCTTCATCTTCTTTGTGCTGGTTTTTCTGGTGAATACTTTACTAAATAGGGTCAAACCAGCCTGGGCCTTTTCCGCAGGTGAACTACTGCTTGTCTACACCATGATGCTGGTCGCTTCTTCGGTTACCGAGATGGGTTTTGGCAGTCAGATTCTGCCCATGATTGCGGCGCCGTATTATTACGGTTCAGCAGAAAACCGCTGGGACGAATTCATTTTTCCTCACCTGAAGAAGACGCTGGTGCCTCAGGACCAGGCGGCGATTAAGTATTTTTTTGAGGGGTTGCCGAAGGGGCAGGCTATTCCCTGGAAGGCCTGGTTGGGACCGCTCAGTCTCTGGCTGCCTTTTATTTTTGTGCTCTACTTTGTGATGATCTGTGTTGTGGTAATTCTGCGGAAGCAATGGATGGAGCGAGAAAAACTGGTTTACCCGCTGACCATTCTTCCAGCAGAAATGGTGAAACCCGTGGAGGACAAAAAAAAGAGGTATGTGCCAGCCTTTTTCAAGAACCCGCTGATGTGGTTAGGTTTTGGCATTGCTTTTCTGATCGGAAGTCTGACGGCGCTGCATAACTACATTGAACTGATTCCCGCGGTCAAGCTTGACCAATCAATTCCGATTTTCCGGCGCACCTCCACTCTGGTCTTCCGCACCAGTTTTCCAGTCATGGGCTTTGTCTATTTCGTGAACCTGGAGGTTTCTTTTTCTCTGTGGTTTTTCAACCTGCTTTTCAAGGTAGTCCGGGGTGTTTTCAATATTACTGGTATCACCAGTACTGAAAATGTGGGTATCTACGGATGTGCCGGCGACCCTATCTCGGCCCACCTGGGTATGGGCGCAATGATCGTCATGGTTTTTTACGCTCTCTGGCTTTCCCGCAGCCACCTGCGGACGGTCTGGGAGGGAGCCCTGGGCCATCCGGTGGATGACCAGCGGGAAATTCTTTCCTACAAGCAGGCTTTCTGGGGTATGGTTCTGGGTTTTATCTTCATGGTTTTCTGGCTGGTTTATTCCGGGATGTCCTGGCTGGTAGCTGTCTCCTTTCTGGTGATTGCTTTTGTTATCTGGCTGGTGCTGACCCGGGTGGTGTGTGAAGGGGGAGTGCCCACCATGGTGGCGACGACGATTGCCTCCACCCAGGTTATCTCGGCCTTTGGCTCTAAAAATCTTCTCCCGGCAACATTGGTGGCGCTTGGTTTAACCTATGTCTATTCCTCGGACTTACGCACTTTCCCTATCGCGTCTTCAGCCATGGGATTGAAGATTACAGAGCCGGCCACGGAGAACCGACGGCTGATTTTCTGGGCGATCATGGGCGCGATTGTCATTAATATTGTGGCGACGCTCTGGTTGCAGTTGCGGTTGGCCTACAAGTACGGGGGGATTAACCTGGCTGGGTGGTACTTTATCGGCGGGCCCCAGGCACCCTATAAGTACATCACCGACCATCTGCGCAACCCTACAGGTCCCAATGGCATCGGCTGGCTCTGTCGCGGCTTAGGCGCGGTTCTTATGGGGGTACTGATGTTTCTACGGCAACGGTTCCTGTGGTGGCCGTTGCATCCGATCGGCTTTGTCATCGGACCGGTGTGGTTGCTGGACCAGTTATGGTTTTCCATTTTTGTTGTCTGGTTAATCAAGAAACTGATTTTGCGGTATGGCGGGGTGCAGGTTTATGAGAAACTGAAGTACTTCTTTCTGGGACTGCCACTGGGACTGTACACCTGCGCCGGGCTCTGGTTTGTGATTGATCTGTTCACCGGGAAAAAGGGTAATTCCATCTTCTGGATCTGACGATGAGGGAAAAGATTTCCTCAATCCTTCCGCCGGCTCGCTGGGAAAGTATTGTTTCCTGCTTTCCCCGGGTCCAGGTGGCGGTTATCGGGGATATCATGCTGGACCTGTACATCCGGGGCGAGGTGAAACGTATCTCGCCTGAGGCGCCGGTTCCAGTGGTGGAGGTTACACAAGAGCAGGCGATGCTGGGTGGAGCCGGTAATGTCGCGGCTAACATTTCCTCGCTGGGCGGTCGGGCTCTGGTTGCCGGAGTCATCGGCCAGGATGCAAATGGTCAGCGGTTGAAAGAACTAATTTCTTCCCACAGAGTGGCCAGCGCCTGCCTCATGACAAACCAGCCCACTACCACCAAAACACGCGTGGTGGCCAGAACCCAACAACTGGTGCGGATTGACCGGGAAAGGAAACAGCCCCTCCATTTTTCTCCTGCGCTGGAGAAAAAACTCCAGATGGCGCTCAAAGACAGCCAGGCGGTAATCATCTCTGACTATGGAAAAGGCGTGGTTACGCCAAAACTTATTGAAAGGTTGCGGTTACACTGCCACCGGCATGGCAAAATCTTAATGGTGGACCCGAAGGTGGAACACTTTTCCTATTATCGGAAGGTGACCTGTCTGACGCCCAATAAGGCTGAAGCCAGCGCCGGAATTCATGTTGCTGAGCCGGAAACCATGGAGGGACTGCTTTCTCTGGGCGAACGCATCGTCCGGAAGCTTAACTGCCAGCATCTGCTGATTACTCTGGGCCGGGAAGGGATGCTTCTTTTCGCTGCTTCCCGACAGGTCTGGCACATTCCGGCAGCCGCTCTGGAAGTTTATGATGTTACCGGGGCCGGGGACACGGTTATTGCCGCTCTAACGCTGGCTATGGCTTCTGGCGCCAGTATCCTTGAGGCCGCCATCGTGGCCAATCTGGCAGCCGGGCTTGTGGTCGGACGTTTTGGTACCGCCACGGTAACCACCACGGAACTGGAAAGTTTTTACCAGGTCCAGTGTCAGCGTCTGGCTATAGAGAAGGTGAAATAGGTTTTGGATGGGTAGTGAAAAAAAAGGAATAAAAGAGAAATGAAAAGAAAGGGAACAAACTGGCTCACTCAAGCTGCTCCGGCACAGACAAGGACTACGCCGAAATCGGTAGCTCGGCGAACTCGCTCGCCATCTGGCGAATTCAGACAGCGCCGAGTAAGGTATTGCGTCCCGGATGGACTTTTCCGGTCCGCTTACCGAACGCATCCGCTTTTCGTCTTGTCTTGTAACTGTGCCTTCGCAAATCGTTCGCCAGTTATTCCCTTCCTTTTTTGACAGTGAGGAGGACAGGGAGACAAGTAGTCGTAAAGCCATTGTCACACACAAGAAAAACTAAAAAGCAACTGAGAGTTTTGACAGAACCAGTTAACAGGGAAGGAAGAAACCATGAGAACTTACCGCATTGGTCTGATTGGATTTGGTCTGATTGGCCGGGTTCATGCCTATGCTTACTCTGCCCTGAAGTACTATTATGAGCTGCCCTTCCAGGTGGAACTTTATGGTCTCTGCGCCCGGACACCGGAGACGCTGGCTAAAGCCCGGGAGCATGGGTTTAAATTCCTGACGACTGATTTCCGGGAATTGATTAACCGGCCGGAAGTGGATATTGTGGACATCTGTTCACCCAATACCGCTCATCTGGAACCGCTTCTGGAAGCCATGAAGCTGAACAAACCTGTTTACTGTGAGAAGCCAGTGGTCACCAATCTTGAGGAAGTCGCAGCCGTGGAAAAAATGTTACCTGCTTATACCGCCACCAACCAGGTGACCTTTCACAACCGTTTTTTCCCGGCTACGCTAAAAACAAAGGAATTGTTAGAAAATGATTTTTTAGGCACGCCCATCAGTTTCCGTTTCACCTACTACCATTCCGGGAGCCTTGACCCGCACAAGCCGTTAGGCTGGAAGCAGCAGAAAGGAGCCGGTCTGCTTCTGGACCTGGGCAGCCACG
>JAKPFT010000022.1 GCA_029551285.1 bacterium
GGAGGAGACTGGCCTGGAGATTCCGAAGGAGTATAACTGGTCTTTACCGGCCTTCAAACACTGGGTGAAGTGGCGCTACGACATGTACAGCCGGTACTGGCAACAACTGGTGGACGAGGTTCATCAGGCTGTCCCGGAAGCGACCATCGTTTTCAATCATTATCACAGGGACAATGTTGGCTGGCACGGAGCCATTCCACTGAGAGCTTTCGGTAGAAACTTCGTCAGCGGGACAGAAGCGGACGGCGAGCCTCTCCGGGGCGCGTTTTACACAAGATTGATGCGGGCCTACGGGCGGCGTGACACCGAGGTCTGGATGGCCTTAGAACAGGGGCGAAAAGGTATCAGAAACGGCCGGGAAGTAGTTTTCAATCCCAGGGAAGTTGTTGACTTTGTCCTGGCCTGCGCCACGGCCGGAGGTCATGCCAGCGTGGGTGGAGCTGATTTTGATGTGGAAGGACCTTCCCTGGCAGACATCGCTGGACTGCTCAAAGTTCGTGCGCCTTATCTTGGCCTTCCTTCTGTTCCCTATATTGGACTGCACCTCTCCCAGCAGAGCGAGACTTTTGTCTTTGGTCGCAATCCAGATTACATTACCGGCGACTGGCAGGACTATTACTGGAACAGCGCTACCGGCTGGCACCATCTGCTAACTTACAGCGGACTGACCTGTGACGTTCTTTTTGACGACCATCTGAAGTCTTCCTTTCTGAAAAAGTATCCGGTGCTTATTCTACCTCTGGCCCTGGCGCTGACACGCCAGCAGTATCAGACTCTTCTGAACTATGTGGCGGCCGGTGGCACCCTGATAACCGGTCCCTGGTTTGGTCTGTTTGATGAATGGGGGCAACAGTCAACTGGTTATCCTCTCGGCCAGCATCAGCTTTTTCCTTTCGGTCAGAGTTTTCCCACCTGGGAAGAGTTGAAAAACAGGCCCCGTCTTGTCTTTGAAGGAACAGCGGTGAGCCCGCTCCACTGTTTAACCGGCCCTGACCGGTGCATCTCTTTTTCGGTTTCGCCCGGTAACCAGGTCCTCAGCCGAAGAAAAGTGGGTCAGGGCCAGATTATCCAGATTGGCTTTGACCCGGGGACACTTTTCCGGTACCATCCGTGGAAGAACGTTGTCACCTCCTTCCGGGAGTTCTTCTTCACCGTGGTGGGAAAAAGGCCGCTGGTAGAAATACTGGACGCCGACAACCTGATTACCGGGATTTTCAAAAAGGGTCGGAAAACGACGGTGGTCCATCTTCAACAGTTTCCCGTCCCCTGGAGGCCGGAAGATTCCACGGTGAAAAAACCAGCCATCCGCTGGAAAACGCTCCTGCGGTGGAACGGAGAAAAACCGGTTTGCGTCAGATGTGCCCTGCCGGAGTTAAGCCCACCGCTGGCAGTGAAAAGGCAGAAAAACTATTATCTGGTGGAACTTCCACCGTTTGACTGGGGCCAGGTATTACTGATTGACACCGAGGGCAATTCCTGAAGAAGTTATCTTTTTACCCTGGCGTTTCCTTCCCAGATACTCCAGACTTCCTCTTCATTCAGCGGCTGGGCATAATCGGTAAGAAGCGTTACCACTAAAGCACCGCAGGCCCAGCCAAACTGAACCCATTTCTCCGCCGGCCAGCCTTTCAGAATTCCGTAGAGTAACCCGCCCACAAAACCGTCACCGCCGCCGATTCTATCCAGCACAAAGATTTCTCTTGGTTCCACCACATACCAGTCGGTGCCGGAAGACATAATCGCTCCCCAGAGGTGTTGCTGGCAGCTGATGACTTCCCTTAAAGTGGTGGCAAAAACACTTGCCTGGGGAAAGGCTTTTTTAGCCCGTTCAATCATTCCCTTAAAGCCGTCAATCTGAGAGGCCAATCCCTTCCCGCCAGTTTCTGGCCCTTCAATTCCCAGACACAACTGGAAATCCTCCTCGTTGCCCACCAGAATGTCAGCCAGGCTGGCGATTTCTGTGAAAATGGCGCGCAGTTCCTGCTCCCGATTTTTCCAGAAAGAAGCCCGGTAGTTCAGGTCAAAAGAAATTATAGTTCCGTATCTCTTGGCAACTCTGGCGATTTCCAGGCAGAAATTTCCTGTCTCCGGGGAAAGCGCCCCAATCAACCCGGACATGTGCACAACCTGCACCCCTTCCTTTCCAAAAATTCTTTCCAGGTCAAAGTCAGCCGCCTGCAGTGTCCGGCCCACCTCGCCGGAACGGTCGTTCCATACCCTGGGCGCCCTTGAGCCGTAACCAGTATCACCAATGTTAATCTGGTGCCGGTAACCCCAGGGACCACCCTGAGCCACTTCCTTGGCCTCCACCACCATATGCCGGCTGGCCAAGTTGTCCTTGATAAATCTGGCAATGGGACTACCCTTCACCAGAGCGGTAAGAACCTTGACCGGTAAACCAAGATAGGAAACAACGCTGGCTACATTGGTTTCCGCACTGGTTGCCTGCATCATGAACTGGGTACTGGCATGTACCGGCTGATTATCCACCGGTGTTAACCTGATACCCATGCTGGTCGGCACCAGCAGCGCAAACGAGCAATTCTTTTTCAGTTCCATGTTCGTCCTTTCGTTGGATCTGCTAACTGTCTTCCTGTGACAAAAAATCTTATCCAGTTTCATTCACCCTGTCAAACATCTTTTCCCTGACGGCTAACAGGAAGTATAATCATAGCCAGTTAAGACCAGACCCTGTCTTTCGCGACTGCCACAGTTACTGCCTGTGTGAACCGCCGGTGAAGTTGCGGAAGACCTGAAGATAATATGGACATCAAAAAGTTTAGCACTCTGTTTCCTTTTGGTTCTCATCTCTGCCGGGAGCCGATGCCGGAAATGTCGGAACTCAAACGCGACATGGAAAACCTGAAGAGGCACGGCTTCAACCTGGTAAAACTCCAGGAACACTGGATGCTGGATGAACCGGCTGAAGGCCAGTACGATTTTTCCAGGCTGGAAGAACTGATAGACTTTGCTAAAAAACTGGAGTTAGCCGTTTATCTCGGGCTAACCTGCCAGCAGGCTCCCCACTGGCTCTGGGAGAAATATCCTGACGCTCGCATGGTGGGAAAAAACGGTCTGCCCCTGACCTATACCGCCAACTGGACCTTGCCGGCTGATGGTAAACCTGGTCCCTGTCCGGACCACCCCGGGGTGGTGGAAGCCGAAAACCGCTTTCTGCGCCGGCTGGTGGCTGTCTTAGGAAAGTACGAGAATCTTGTGGTCTGGAATACCTGGCAGGAGATTGGTTACTGGGCCGAAGGCATCGCTGGCCAGTCAGTTTGTTACTGCCCCTATACCCTGAACTTCTTTCGCCGCTACCTTCAGGAAAAATACCAGGACCTTGACCGGCTCAACCACTGCTGGAAGACCAGATATACTGACTGGCGCTTTATCACTCCCGGCCGGCAGGTCAACCCTTACTTTGAAATCCAGACGCTGGAGTGGAATTACTTTATGGAAAACGTCCAGACCGCGGCCTGTTTGAAAAGACGCTGCCAGGTGATTAAAGAAACCGACCCGCTGCCGCGGCCAGTTTTCGCCCATAAAGGTTCGCCCTTAATCGGCTCGGCTGTTGACTGGACCTATGCCCGGTGTCAGGATTTTCTTGGTTCCTCAAACTATCCTGCCTGGAGCCGGAGCCATCCCTGGGACGATGGTTCTCCCCGGGGAGAAGAAAGGCCGGATAAACACTACTCCCTGCATGCGGAAATTTACGACGGCTGTGTCCTGAAATTTGATTACCTGCGTTCCTGCCAGGTTGAAGGTCAGCCTGTCTGGGCCGCGGAGTTTCAGGGTGGGCCGGCGGTCAGCGGACTACACCAGGGAAGGACGCCTTCCGGGAAAGACATCCGTCGGTGGGTTCTCTCCTGCCTGAGTTCCGGCGTCACCGGTATCTGCTTCTGGGTGACCAGAGCCGAAATTGCACCGCCGGAAATCAACGGCTTCAGCCTGTTAGACAGTACCGGTGAGACCACGGAAAGATTTGAGGAAGCCTCCAGACTGGCTCAGGTTCTGAACCGGTTGCCGGCTTTGTTTAACCAGCCCAACCAGGAACCAGCGACGGTTGGCATCATCGTGGACGAGTGGAATTACCAGGGTTGCCGCCTGTTTGACCGGGCGGAAGGTCACCTCGTTTACAATTTAAGAACCTGGCACCGGCTTCTCTGGGAAAACAACCTGCCGGTGGATTTCCTCAGCCTTTCTCACAGCCCGGAAAGACTATCCCGGTATCAGGTCTTGATTCTGCCTTTCCCGCTTTTCCTTTCCAGAGAAAGCGGAAAGAAACTCTTAGAGTATGTGAACCGTGGCGGAAATCTCATCAGCGGACCCTGTCCTGGCCGCCTCAGTGAATACGGTTTTTGCCAGCGCCGCGAACTTTCTCCTGAGGCTGAGAACCTTTTCGGAGTCAACCACGCAAGTCTTACCCTGGTGGCCGAACCTGGCGGAAAGAGCCGCTGGTCTTTTCCGGAATGGACCTGGGGAGAGTTTCTGAAACCCGAATGGCTGACTGGCACCGGTCCGCTGGCCGGCCAGCGCCTCTGGCCCTACTTTTACCTGGAAACATTTAGCTGCCAGGCTGCTACCCCCTGCCTGATGTACCGGGGAAAAACTGCTGGCAGCAGGCTCAAACATAACAAAGGCAGCGCCTGGCTCCTCGGGACCTTCGCCAGTTACGGAGTAACCGCTTACCGGCGGAAAGAAAATGTTTCCTTCCTTCTAACTCTCCTGAGACTGTGCGGGGTAACACCGGACTACTCCGGCAAACTTATTCGGCGTCGCCGGGCCGGAGGAAAACATCAGGTCTGGTTCTTTACCAACCCGGGCCGGAAAAAAGTTACAGAGAAAATTGATGTCACTGGCTGGTCAAAGGTGGAAACCCTGTGGGGAGAAAAACTTTCCGTGGAAAAAGGCACGGTAATTTTAGCCGTGAGACCGCTGGAAGTCACCGCGCTGGTTTTAACTCAGTAGAATTTTTTTGGCAAACGATGGTGCTGCAGGAATGAAAAAACTACCTCTGCCCTATCTCCGGGTGAAACCGCAGGGAGAGGCTGCCTGGCAGGCGGCCGATTTGAAAATTGTTAGATTAAAAACTGAAGAAGACGTGCTCTGTTATCAGGCAAAGTTAAGAGAAAAACACCGGCGGCTCTTCGGGCCTTTGTCTGACCCTGACAGAACTCCGGAATTTACCCGTGGAAAAACTTTCTGCTACCAGGATGTGGTGGTTCAACAGGTCCGGCTGGTGGCACCCGGTGGCTACCTGATTTCCGGGCTCTTTCTTTTACCGGAGCGAGTTAGAGAGAAACTACCCGGTCTGGTCTGGGCTTCCGGACACAATGAAGAAGCCTCCTTCAACGAACACTACCTTCAGTTCTGCCTTCTGGCCGCGACCAACGGGATGGCTGTCTTTGCCTTTGACCCGGCGGGACAGGGTTGCCGCCGCGAGGTTTTTCTCCCTGAGGATGACCCGGTTTACTGGTCGCCGTGCAATCAGCACCAGCATCTCGGGGTGTTAACTGCTTTAGCCGGGTACCAGCTGGCCCATTTCTTTGCTTCTGACTGTGTCACAGCTGTCAGTTTTCTTCTCAGCCAGCCTGAGGTTGACAGGGAAAAAATTGGTTTTGCTGGTCAGTCCGGAGGCGGCTTACAAACCTACCTGGCTATGGGTGCTGACCCCAGAATAAAGGTAGCCGTTCCCATGCAGGCGACCTCAACCCGCCGCGGGGCTTTTCGGCAACTTCAGGTCCGGGATCTGGAGCAGTGTTTCTTCAATTGCTGGGTGGAAGGTATTGACCATCATGAAATGACACTCATCTTTGCGCCAAAGCCTGTCAGAATCGTGGCTGAGTTTGGTTACCAGGACCAGTTTGATGTTTACCGCAAACTAAAACCGGTTTACCAGATACCGGGCGCTCCGGAAAACCTGGAAATTGTTTCGGCCGGCCCGGAGCACCGGATGAGAAGAAGCGAAAGAGAATTAGCCCTCTCCTGGTTAACCAGGCACCTGAAACCAGCCGGTCTGCTTCGCTTTGACGTTGACTGGTCTGACTATCATTCCTTTCTGACCGAGTTGAAACAGCACCAGGCCCAGATAGACCTCAAGCACCATGGGCTTCTCTCCTTTTGTCGGAAAAGTATCGCGACCCGCCGACCGTTCTGGCGGGGTACGGCCGCTACCATCAGGCAGGTGCCGGCCCTCAAAAAAGCTTTCCAGGCGAAAGTTAGGCCGCTGGTTGACCTTCAGGGAAAATCTATCTTCAGATTACAACCCGGGAGGTATCGGCTGGTCTTTACTCCAGACTACCGGATACCCGTGTGTATCTGCCGCGGTCAGGGAGAAAAGGGACTGGCCCTGCTGGTGGATGAGAAAGGTCTCGGGTCTGCCTGGACTCAGCGTCAGATAGAAAAGCTGGCCGCAGAAACAGCCTGGCTGGTGGCCATGGAGGTCTTCAACACCGGCCAGTTACGCACCAGTCTCAAACCCTGCCGGGAGGGAGTATTCCTGCAGCGGCACTGGCGCTACTATAGCCCGGACATCTATCATGCTGCCGATACTTTCATGCTGGGTTCTTGCCCGCTGGCTCTGACTATGGAAGAAGTTCTCACGCTGCTGGTTACCTTAAAGTCAGAAAAAGAAAGACTGGTCTTTTCCGGCAGAGGCTGGCCGGCCGTTGGTCTGATTCTGCTCAGTTCGGTTTTGCCTGCGGTGAAAAAATGTTTCGCGGAAAAAATTCCTTTCAGTTACCAGGAACTTTTTGATTCCGGCTACTTCTGGTTTGACATCAACCTGGTCATTCCCGGTATCCTCAAATATACTGACCTTCCAGTCATCATCTCGGCCCGTACTAAAACCAACTTTTATCTAAAAAACAGGCTCAAACCGCCGGAAAGGAGGAAAAAAACATGGCGCTTCTTGACATCCACTTTCGCTCTGAGGTTTTGATAAAGCAGACCTCTCTGTACGTGGTGCTGCCGGAAAAACAGGGTCTATCCAGTTTTCGGGTCATCTATCTCCTGCACGGACTTTCTGATGATTACACCATCTGGCTGCGCCGCACCTGCGTGGAAAGGTACGCCGCAGAGTATGACTTCATGCTGGTAATGCCGGATACCGGCCGCTTTTTTTACACCAACAGCGCTGACGGACTTCACCGGTACGAGGACCATATCCTGGAAGTGGTGGACTTCGTGGACAGAACTTTTCCCACAGTTAAAGTTGCTTCAGGTCGCGGCCTTACCGGAAACTCCATGGGCGGTTACGGAAGTCTCAAATTAGCCATCAAGTACCCGCATCTCTTCGGGTCGGTTTCGGCCCATTCTTCGCTGACCGATGTCGTCGGGTGGCTTCAGGGTCCGCCGGGCCGGGAGTTCAGCCGGATTTTTGGACAGCCGGTGAAACCGGAAAACGACCTTTTCTACCTCGCGGAAAAGGCTTCTTCCTGGCCAGCCGTGCGTTTTGATTGCGGCACCGAAGATGTTCTCCTGGAGCATAGCCGGCGCTTCCATGCCCATCTGAAGAAACTCAATCGCCCACATATTTACGAAGAATTCCCTGGCGCTCACGACTGGGCATACTGGGACCTGCATGTCCAGGATTCCTTTCGTTTCCACGCCGGGCTTAAAACTTCCTGAAATCAGCCCTGGTTTTTCTTCCACTGACGCAGGGCTTCCAGCGCCACGGCCAGAGATTTCCTTCCTTCTTTTCCATCTACCAGCGGAATGCGGTCTTCTCTGACACAGTCCACGAAATGCTGCAACTGAGCGACAAAAGCCTTTCCCAGGCTGCCCGAAGAATGGCGGCCAACCTTCCTTTGCCGGCCACCAGAAGTCACCAGGGTGAACCAGCGCGGTTTTTTCTCCTGGTAGGTCCCAAAAACAAGAAGACCGGACCGGCCCACCGCATCCATGGTGTAACCAGCGGAAACGCCGGGCGGCAGACCCCAGGACCAGAAAAGATGAAGCCGGTCACCGGAAGCGAAAAACACATCTACCGAGCCGGTGTCCGGCGCGGTGCTTTCCTTGAAACGCAGCAGCGAACTTTTCACCTGTTTCACTTCCCCGAAAGTATAAATCGCAAAATCATAAGTGTGGACCGCTCCGTCCAGGAAAGGACCACCCCCTTTTTCCCAGTCAAAATACCAGGCAGCCTGTGGGCCGGAACCAAGTGCCAGCTGCCTCCAGATTACCGGATGGCCAATCACTCCCGAACGGACCAGTTCCCGAAACTTCAGCCATTCTTCGTCAAAGCGCCGGACAAAGCCAATCTGCAACTTGACCTTCATCTGCTCACAGGTCTTTATCATCCGGTCAGCACCTTTCAACGTCCTGGCCATCGGCTTTTCACAGAAAACATGCTTGCCTGCCTGAGCCGCGGCCACCACAATCTCTTCATGGAGATAGGTTGGCGTAGCACAGATTACTCCGGTAATCTCCGGTAGTTCCAGCAATCTCCGGTAATCGCTGAACGTGCGTTCAATCCCGAAATCTTTTTTCACTCCGGCTAACGTTTCGTCTGCCGGGTCAGCCGCAGCCGTTACCCTGGCTCCTTTTACCTGCTGAAGCATCCTCAGGTGATGCCGGCCGATGCCGCCACAACCAATCAGTCCCAGATTAACCATGTCTCTCCTTTGTTTCAGAGGTGATAAATCTCCGGCCGTCTGTCCCGCAAGTGCGAACATTCCCCGGAACGAGTCCGGTCCACTTCGGTCAAGTCCACTTCGGTCACCACCAGTCTCTGATACCGCGACTGGTTAAAACTGATTACTTCCCCGTCCGGACCGGTGACCAGCGCCTGTTCCGGATGGGTAAAGACAATCACCACTTCGCTCTCGTAAGAGCGCGTCTTCATCATCTCCAGATTTCTCTGGTCATGCATCCCCCAGGAAGGATTGAAAATAACTCTGGCGCCTTTCAGGGACAGAGTTCTGACAGTTTCCGGCCAGCGGCGGTCAGCGCAGACCATCACCCCGAACGGGCCAAAGTCTGAAGAAAAAACAGGCAGAGCCTTTCCCGGAGTAAACTTCCGGTCATGGGTCTGGCAGTGGGTCTTATCGTACCAGCCGGCCAGCTGGCCAGCCCGGTCAAAAATCAGGACGCTGTTGAAAACATCTCCCTTCTCTTTTCTCATACAACCCAGGAGAAACCAGCACTTCTGCTTTCTCGCCAGGTCGGCTACTTCTCTTATATACGGTGAATCACCCGGAGAGACCGCATACTCAAAAAGCCTCCGGTGGCTGGCTTTTTTCTCTGTGGCCAGGTATCCGTCCAGAAAGCATTCTGGGGTAACAATGACATCCAGAGTCTGACTGGCTTCATCCCGGACAATGGTTTCCAACAGGCTGAAGTTAGCGGCCAGTTCCCCTTTAGCCGGTGTAACCTTTACCTGTCCAAGTCGCAACTTAGTTCTTTTCATGGTTGGTGAACTGCTCTGATTTTAGCCTATTCTCACAGTTCTTCCAAAGTCAGTGCCGCCCTTAATGGGCGCTGGCACTCCAGGTCTCCGCGGACCAGCGCAGCCATTGAAATCCAGACCCGAATGTGGTATCATATACCTGAAGGAGGTGAGAAATATGGGACGCAGGAAGGAAACCGCCGTGTGCTTTCGCAAGGAAAAGGCTAAGTCTTCGGTCTGCTGGTTCATTGACGGGGCCACACCTTCAGTTCCGGATGGCGCCGTCTGCTGTGTGCGGTTCTTGCCTGCCCGGAAAGGAAAAGAGATAGAAACGAAAGACGTTTCTTGCTCCTGAGGAAACACATTAGTTTATTGCCATATTCAGGTGTTTCTCAGAGGAAGACCTTCCTGAAAGGCAGGGAAAAAGGAGCTCGCAGCTGCGGGCTCCTTTTTCTTACCGGATGATTTCGTAGAAGTGAACATCAAAGTCTGGCTGGTAGCGCAGGGTAAGTGAATTCCTGTCCCAATTCAGCGGATAAACCCGGTGCTTGCGGTAACCCAGCCAGTTCACGGCCCAGATTTCTGGCTCCCGGACAAAAGCCAGATTGAGCGTTACGGTAGCCTCGGTCCTGCTCCAGAGGGCTATCTGTTTGGCCGTCTGAAAACTTCCAGTGTCAAAAGGGATAGCCAGCAACTGGACCCGGTCAGAAGGACTGGTTACGGAAAGCAAAGAAGTGCCGGTCTGCCTGGCCTTCTGACCCAGCCAGCCCTGAAAATCATCCCGGTCAACCTTCAACCGGCCTGCCTCAGTGCTGACCTCAATGGAGCGGTCCAGGGTAGCATAGACGCGATGAATCTCTTCCCGGGAAAAAGGTAGTTTCACTCCCCACTCGGTCAGGGTATCGTAAATAATGCCGTTCAGTTCCGGGTCATCCACCAGGTCACAGTTGAAAGCTAAAAACTGTTCTGTCTTTTTCCAGCGTTCTCCAGGCTTGAAAGTAATCCCGTGGAGAGCAAACCACTTTTCCCTTTCTTTCTGGTCGCGGCCAGTCACATCGGTCTTCCCGTGACTCCACAAAATAGCGTGTTTTGCGCGCCGATAATCCCCGGAAGGGCTCCGGCCTTCGTGCAGAACTACCATGTCAGGGGGACCATCATACACCCGGTCAAATAGATAGTAATCCATCCTGACCTGGTCATAGAGGAAACAGTAACCACCCTTCAAGGGCTGGGTGTCGCACGGACTGTTTAATCCTCCATAGCAGGCTTCAGTCCTGGGCACTCCCACCAGCAGCCGCGGCGGCTCCACCGGTATTTTAGCCCTTCTGAAGGCCCAGCCAACGAAGGAAAAAGGTGCCCGGCGCTGGTCGGTGTCAGGATTAATGGAACTGGTAGCTTCTTCATCCAGACTGGGGTAGGCACCGTAGCCCAGCTTATGGTGGCTCCACTGGTCCAGACCGTAGGCCAGGCCAAAAAGCCCTGCAGTCACCAGTCCGTTGGTTGAAGCCGCAACATCACCGCCCTGGTTCCAGGCACTCCATTCCCGCACATGGGTGGACTTGTTCCAGACATGGTTGAAAACGCCAAACTTGTACCAGCGTTCCAGGGAACGGAAATTGGTCTCTGCTCCGTATGCGCTTCCACCGAGGGAATCGCAGACCTGAAGGTAGGGATGCAGGTTAGTCATCTGAATCTCATAGGTACTGAAGCCGCACCAGGAGATAGAACATTTCACCCCGAGGGAGCGCAGATAATCGTGCATTGTCCTGAGGAAACTGTACACCTCGGTCCAGCACCACTCCAGGGCATCAGAAACCCGGGGACTGGCCACCCGACCTTCCGCGTCCCAGCGGTGAAAAAAATTCGGGGACTTCAGGACCGTCTTAAACTGCGGGGGAAAGTGAATGGTTCCCCTGGCTGGATCTTCTTCCGGAGTTAATGGCTCTATTGCCCAGGCTTCGGCCAGTTTTTCCCTGGTTTTATATTTCTGCAGAAGCCATTCGTTGAACCGCTGTCTGACCAGCGTTCTTTCCGGTTCTGCCAGTTCCTCAAAATCAAATTTTCTGGCTCCCAGGCCATAGTCTTCATTGGCAATCTCCACGGCTATCAGGGTAGGGTCATCCACCAGTCTTTTGCCGGTGTAGGGATTAACCGTGGTCAGCAGTTCTCTGGCGTAATTCTTCTGGGCCCTCAAGTAGGTCGGATTCCACAGACGGCTGATGGGGCGGCCCCGGGGGTCCTGACCATTTTCTACTATGTAAAAGGCGCCGTCCGGGTCTGTGTACCACCCGTAACTGTGCAGACAGATGTCCAGATAAATCCCTGCCTGGCCAAACCTGGCTACCTGATAGAAAACATTGTCAAGAGCCTCTGGTTTCCACTGGCCAGTGGCCTGGTCCAGTTCACTTTCACTGCCGTAAATCTGCCGGATAGAGCTGACCCCCATCCCTGGTAAAAGACGCACCGCCAGGTCAATTGTTTCTTTAGAGGGCACATGGTTCCAGTGGCCACCCCAGAGGAAAACTTGCTGGCCGTCCCGGTCAACATACTGGCCATCGCTGGCTCTGGTAGTAACAATTCCTGTCTTTTCGGTCGGCTGGAGGAGAGAACGAAACTGAATGGCGGCAGGTTGAAACTCTACCTCTGGTATTTTCAGGGTGACTGGTTCACCGCCATAGATGATGGTCACCTCGCCGCTTCCCTGGTAGAAGCAGTGATGATTGCTGAAGGCAAACACAGGCTGAGCGGTTTTCAGAAGAATAAAATGATAAAACGAGGCAGAAAAAGGCTTGCTTTCCAGGGAAAACTTAAATGAGGTGGCATCTGCCAGAACCATCAGTTCGTTTTTGCCGGAACGGCCTTCGGGCAAGGGCAGTATCTGCTGGCCGCTGCGGAAAGGTGTTGTCAGCGGCTGTCCGTTGAAGAACATCTTGCTTTCCGGGAAATTCCCGAGGGTTTTGTAACAGAGAGTCCAGAAGCCACTTTCTGGCAGCTCAAAACTAATCCGGAAGGCTGCCCGGAAACCCCTCTCCAGGAAAAACTGATTTACCTTCTCCCAGCCATCAGTAAGACCGGCTAATTTTTCCAGAGTTTCTTCCTCATTGGAAAGCCGGCGCTCAAGGTTCAAGCGGGGTTGCTGACAGGTAACCTGACCTGCCGTAACGTAGTTACCCCGATGCCCTTCTCCAGAAAGGAACTGGCCGGTGACCCGGTCATATTTCCGGATAACAAAAGAGTCAGGGGATTTTCGGGCCAGGCGGTAAAGATATTTTCCATCAGGGCTGGTAAACTCCTTTTCGGGTAAAAGTTCCGGTCCGGTAAGAGAGGCCACACCAAACGAAGAAAAAAATTCAGAAATTTTCCCCGGTTCAACTCCCAGGGTCTGCAACTTCGGTGTCAACTCCGCATTGGCCAGACTGGCCAGTCGTTTTCTCTCCGCCGGCCTGGCCGACTTTAACCTGGCCAGCCGGTCTTCCAGTTCCTGGTTGACTGTGATTATCTCCGGCAGGCCCGGTAAAGCCTGTTTAATCTCCAGAGCAGCCAGTATTCGCTCCGTCTTAAAGGCATGAGTGGTGGGTGAATCCCAGACTTCAACCCGTTCCCGATAGCCAATTTTAAGGTCAGCACCATTTCTGGCAACAAGCTGGGTGTTGTCTGGCCAGTAAAAGGTTCTTCCTATTTTTTCTGGCGAAAGATTGCCCACGGGAATGGTTCCGCTCAATGAGCCAGATGATGTTATCATCTGGACTTCCACCGAGCCTTTCCGGTCAATCCGATAAATGGTGGCCTGTGGTCTTTGACCGAGAAAGGAAGAATCCTCCTGGCCACTTATTTCTATTTCCACACCGTAGGTTAGTTTCCCGGCGGCCAGTGTTACCACGGGACGATAACCAAGAAGTACAGGCCTGGCTTTTTCCCCGAAAAATTTTACTTCGCTTAACACTAAACTGTCGCTGAGATACAGGTAACGAGCCAGCCTTCTAAAACCGGTATAGGTCAGGGTCATCAGCGACTCAGCCCCCATCAGTTCCGGCCGGTAGCAGAGTTCCACGGGAGGCGTAAAAGAAACACCGTCGTCAGAAAAGGAAAGGTGCAACCTGCATGGTTCAAATCTTTCCTGCCGCCGGTCCACCACATCCGGCACAGAAACAGTTAGAGTAATTTCCATTCCTTCCACCGCGCAGACTGAGCCCAGGTCAAATATAACCCCCTCAGGACAGGATTGAAGCAGATACCGGTTCGCAGGATATTTGGCGACACCGGCCAGCACCGGATTTATATCTCCCTCAGGACCCGGGTCCCGGATACCATCCACTAAAATAGCTTCCGGCCAACCCGCCTTCACCCAATTTCGCCGGTCCCGGGTATAAGCCACAACCGGAAGTGATGGTTTCTCCACAAAGGTGTCCCGAAAAAAAATCAGGTCGTCAGCCGTGACCCGGCCAACAGCATTTTGCAGCCCCCAGGCTATCCTGACTGTGCTGGTCCCCGGCGGCAGGGTAAACCTCCGGAAAATTCTGCCTTCCTTCGCTACCCGGTAAAGATGCATGCCCTGTCTCCGGCCGCGGAAAACGAACCGGCTGGCCTCGTCCAGCCTCTTTCCGGCAGCGTCATAACAGCGCACTTCAATTACCCCGCCCCCGGTTTTTTTCTCATCCACGGGAATAACTTCGTCTTCCTGGCCAGGTCCTCCGGAAAATAATCCGGTCAGCACCCATGTTCCTGAACTATCCCTGATGTTTACCGGTGGAGAAACAAGCATGGCTCCAGGACTATTCCGGTCAGTTACCTCCAGACCGGCGGCGTGATATGCGCCCCGATTAAAAAGGTAGCACCTGCCGGCACCCTCCAGCGCCCACCCGGCCGGAAGACCGCCCACCCCGCGGTTGAAGGTTCCGTTCTCCAGAAGATTCACCTGTTCCTCAACCGGCCAGTAAGTATTCAGACCACTGCCCGGTCTAACTTCACCGCTGGCCAGAACTGAGAGAAAGGATATAATCAAAAAGACAAGTATCCTTCGCACGAGAGCCTCTGAAAAGATAAAAACTTACCGGAACCGGTCCTGTCTGGTGCCCCAGATAAGTTGATGGATGTAGTCTTCAAGATACCGGGCGTCCCGTTCGGAAACTTCCGTAAAACGGACCGAGTATAAATATGTGTTCCCCTTTTCTTCAACCGTACAAAAAGAAAATTTCACCTCGCATGATTTTCCGCCTAACGACATCCGCAGGGTATATTCCCGATCCGCCTTCAACGCCTGGTTACTTCTCAGCCTGGCCCCGCCCATACTCAGGTTGAGGACGGTCGCCGGAAAAGTACCGGCCCGGAAAACTCCGGGAAGAACAATCTCGGCCGCCAACGACAGGGAAAAAACCCTGGCCAGTTGCCGACGCTCAGGCCGCGGCGCTTGCACCTGGCTGACAATCAGGGTTCGGTTGTCGGCAGAACGGACCACGCCAGAAGCGACAAAAAAGCCGCCATTTTCTTCAAAAACGACCTCCCCTGGCGAAAGCAGAACCTGTTTTTTCAGGGACTCCTGACCGTCCAGGGTGAAAACAAGTTCGCCCCCGGGCTCCTTCCGCATCAGTTCCACCCGATACTCCTGGCTGGCCACCCGGATTGAAAAATTTTTCGCCCTGGCTACCCGTTCGGCAAAAGAGTTGTTGTTTTGCTCTGACCTGAGTTTCGGCGGATCACTCCTGCTTGTCGCCATTACCTGCTGGATCTGCCACGGGTCTGGATGAGGAGCCTCCTCCGTCATCTCCAGGGCATAAACCAATTCATCAACGCTCTGATAGCGCTCCTTCGGGTCCCGCCGAGTAGCAATCTCCACAATCCGGGCCATCCGGGCCGGAAGAGGTAGATTGGAATGCCGAAAAAGTGACCGGATGGTGCAGCCAAAGGCATAGATATCGGTGCGCTCATCGTAATGTCCCTGATGCTGTTCAGGAGCAAAATAGCCGCGGGTACCTGAGGCCGTGTCCGGAGTGCCAGGCAGGAGATTACGCCAGAGGGGATTGCTCCGGCCGGCGATGCCAAAATCACTGATTTTCAGTGTGTCCAGAGACCAGGAAACCAGGATATTGGATGGGTTAAAGTCACGGTGCACCACGCCCCGGCTGTGAGCATACTTCAGTCCAGCGGCAGCCCGTTTTAGAATGGAAATAATTTCTTCCAGAGTAAAAGGCCGTCTGGCCGTGAATCTTCGCAGGTCAGTGTCCAGATACTCCATGAAAATGAGGAAATTGTCCTCAATCTCCCTGAAGGCGTGTACCTTGATGATGTACTCGTGCTGTAACGAGAGAATGATTCTGGCTTCGTCCCGAAATCTGCCCACTTCGGAACGCTCCACCCGCCGGGGATGAAGAATCTTCACCGCCACCACCGGTCCGAAAGCACCCTGGCCGCCAGCGGCCCGGGCTTTATACACAGCCGCAAAACCACCCGCGCCAATCAGGTCGGTAAGGACATAACCATCCACAATTGAACCGGAACGCAATTTTTCCATCCTTCATCCTGCCGCCAGCCGAAAAATAATGGTTTCTACTTTTTCCAGTTAGACGACGACAATAGTATACATTTTCCCGGCACTTTCGTCAATAGCAGCTCAGCAACCTTCCCCAGCCGGCTATCATTTTATGTGATTTTTTTCTCAATAACAACAAACCCGAAAGACAACATCGCCTCCCCAACCCGGAACATTTTACCCCTCTTCCTAATTGGTTGCGCGACTTTTCAAGTCAGACATACCCCCTTACTGCCCCGGGATTCCCACACACGGCCCTGCGCGTAAACCAGGAAGGATTGGAAGCCATCAGCCGGAAATCTTTCCGAAGTCGGAAACATTTCTTCACTGCTTTCGCCATTTCGGAATTTTCTGGCTACCCGAACCATTTGACAGCCGGTTTTGAATATGGTTAACTCTTGCCTGTTTTTGTGAAATAAGGTACAATATCGCCATGATTGGTTACAGGAGCGTCATTCTCCGACTGTCGCACTACCGGCGTTGCCTCCGCCAGTTTGAGGAGCTGGGTTACACCCGTGTTTTCTCCAGGAATCTCGGCCAGGCCGCCGGGGTTTCCGCCGCGCAGGTGAGAAAAGACTTCTCGTTCTTTGGCCTTTCCGGGAGAAGGAAAGGTGGTTACATCATTGCCGAACTCCTGGAGAAAATCAACCAGATTCTTAAGAAGGACCGGATAGAGAAAGTCATTCTGGTGGGTGCCGGACACCTGGGTAATGCTCTTATCAAATACAAAGGATTTGAGAAGGAAGGAATGCAGATTGTAGCCGCCTTTGACGCTGATCCGGCCAAGCTGGGGAAAAAAGGTGAAGTTCCGGTTTATCCCATGGACGAACTTTTCCGTTTCGTCCGGGATTATGGCATCCGGGTAGCCATTCTCACCGTTCCGGCGGCTGTGGCGCAGGATGTCGGTGAGCGGCTGGTTTCAGCCGGAATCCGGGGTATTCTAAATTTTTCTCCCATTACCCTCAGACTTCCTGAGCGGGTCATCGTCAGTTACATCAACCTGGCCATTGAATTAGAGCATCTTCTTTACTACGTCAATGAAAGCCAAAGAGAAAACAGGTAAGCGGAAGTTTCATGTGCCGCTGCGGTTCAGAATCTTTGCTGGCTTCAGCCTGATCGTACTGCTGGTGGGAGTAATCATTTTTTTCTATGGCCGTTACTTCATTGCCCAGAATGTTATCGGCCGAGCCCAGCGGGAGGTTGCCAGGTCCCTTAAAGCAGCCTGGAGTGAGTACCGACACGAGCTGGACCGCCTGGCCCTGGTTACTGACTTCCTCACCCGTTTTCATGCCGTAAAGGCTATTGACAACAACCGGAGAGTTGAGGCAATTAAAGAACGTTACAATCTTGACTATGTCCTCATTGAGCATCCCACCGCAGAAAAACTCCCTGCCGGCGTAACCACGGAAACAAAGATGCTCACGGCTGAAGAACTGAGGCGCATCTCTCCAGAACTGGCCCGGCGGGCTATCATTAAGGACCAACCCACGCCCATGGCCCGGACGACCGTCCTGGGAGAGCTGCGCGATGCTCTGGTGATAGAGGGTTCTGCGCCTATCTTTGATCAGCAGGGCATACCCCGGGGTATCCTGCGCGTGGGTAAAATGCTCAATCGGAATTTTGCTTTAGTTGACCGGATACAGGAGACCATTTTCGGGAAACAAACTTCTGACGGAAAACCAACCGGGACCGTCACCATTTTTTTGGGAGAGCGACGTATTGCCACCACGGTTCTAACCGACACCGGAGAGCGAGCCATTGGTACCTTTCTTTCCTGCGCCGTTTCCGACAAGCTTTATGGCCAGGGACTTTCCTGGAATGACCGTGCCTTCGTGGTCAACGACTGGTATCTCACGGCCTATGACCCCATTCGCAGCCGGGACGGTAAAATTATTGGCATTCTCTATGTGGGTATTCTTGAACGTCCCTTCATTCGAATCAAAGAGCAGATGTATTTCAACCTCGGCCTTTTGCTTCTCTCCGTGGTTCTGGTGTGTCTCTTCCTTTCTTACCGCATCGCCAGCGGCATCACCATACCGGTGTTGAAAGTGACTTCGGCAGCCCAGGCCCTTTCCCGGGGAAACTGGGAAGTCCGGGTGAGGACACCAACCTCGGTGGATGAAATAAACATCCTCTCGGAAACTTTCAATATGATGGCTGAAGAACTTCAGCGGGAACGCCAGGCCTTAATAGAAGCCAATCAGAAACTGGAAGCGGCCAACAGAAACTATCTCAACATGGTCGGTTTTGTTTCTCATGAATTAAAAGGGGTGCTTGGCTCCATTATTATGAACATTTACGCTCTCAAGGATGGCTACCTCGGGACGCTCAACCCATCTCAGCAGAAGGCTCTCAACGCAGCCGCGCGCAGCCTGGAACACTTTGAAATGATGGTCAAGAATTACCTTGACCTGTCTCGCATTGAAAAAGGGGAATTGAAATTGACCAGACAGACCCTGAACCTTTTTGAAGATGTCATCAAACCCTGTCTGGCTACCTTTGAGAAACCTCTTCAGGAAAAGAAGATGAGGGTGGAAAAGGAAGTACCGCCTGACCTGGTGCTTTCCGGAGACCGCAGTTTGCTTCAGATTGTTTTCAATAACCTTTTCTCCAATGCCATTAAGTATGGAGCAGCCGGCGGTCTGATTAAAATCACCTGCCGCAAAGAAAAGGGGCTGCTTTACGTGGAGGTTTACAATGATGGCCGGCCGATTCCGCCCGAGCAGTTGCCCCTTCTTTTCCAGCGTTTCAGCCGGCTTCCCGAGACAGGGCAGGTGAAGGGAACCGGTCTGGGTCTTTTCATTACCAAAGAAATCATTGAAAAACACGGCGGCCGTATCTGGGCTCAACCCGGGTTTACCGGCAATGCCTTTTGCTTCACACTCAACCGAGGAGAAACCGATGGAACTGAGTGCCCTGGAAAAACTGAAGAAGGCAAGACAGAAGGCCATCCACGAAAATCTGAGTAAATGGACTGCCAGTACCAGAATCAACATCGGCATGTCCACGTGCGAAATCGCTGCCGGGTCCAGAATAGTCTGGGACGTTATTACTGGCGAAATCAGAAAACGAAAAATTCAAGACGTCTATGTGGGGCAGAAGGGATGTGTGGGACGCTGCCACTGTGAACCGACGGTGGAAGTCTTCCAGTTCGGCCAGCCTCCTTTTAAGTACGAAAACGTTGATGCGGCTAAAGCCAGAGAGATTGTCCACCGCCACCTGGTAAAGAAGACTTCACCCGGAGAAAAAACTGATCTGGCTCACAGCGTCAGCAGCCAGGTTCTAACCGACAAATCCCGCTTCATCTTCGGAGACATGCCTTACTTTGTTAAACAGAGAAGGCTGGCTCTGCGCAACTGCGGGGTTATTGACCCTGAATCCATTGACGACTATCTGGCCATCCGGGGCTACGAAGCCTTAGCCAGGGTTCTCACCGAGTACACCCCGGAGCGGGTCATTGAAGAAGTGAGCAGGTCCGGGCTGAGGGGCCGGGGTGGCGGCGGCTTTCCCACCGGGCTGAAATGGCGGCTGGTGGCTGAGCAACCCGGTGAGGAAAAATTCGTCATCTGTAATGCGGATGAGGGCGACCCGGGCGCCTTTATGGACCGGGGAGTGATTGAAGGCGACCCGTTCACGGTACTGGAAGCTATGGCTATCGGAGGTTATGCCGTGGGAGCCCGACAGGGCATTGTTTACATTCGGGCGGAATATCCTCTGGCTGTGACTCGCCTGCGGAAAGCCATCGGGCAGGCGCGCCACCTCCACCTTCTTGGAGAAAACATTCTGGGAACTGGTTTTTCCTTTGACGTGGAGATTGTTTTAGGGGCAGGTGCTTTTGTGTGCGGTGAAGAGACCGCCTTGATTCACTCCATTGAGGGCAGCCGGGGTATGCCCCGACTCCGCCCGCCCTACCCTTCTGTCAAAGGTCTCTGGGGAAAACCAACCGTCATCAACAATGTGGAAACATGGGCCAACATCCCCGTAATTATCCTGGACGGCTGGGAAAACTTTACCGCCGTCGGCACAGAAAAAAGCAAGGGGACTAAAGTCTTCGCCCTGGCCGGAAAGGTCCAGAATACAGGGCTGGTAGAGGTTCCCATGGGCATGACACTGGGCGAGGTGATTTTTGACATCGGCGGCGGAATTAAAAATGGGAAAAAGTTCAAAGCGGCTCAAACAGGGGGACCCTCGGGAGGCTGCTTACCGGTCCAGTTTCTCAACACGCCCATTGATTACGAGTCTCTGACCAGAGCCGGCTCCATCATGGGCTCCGGCGGTTTGATTGTGATGGACGAAAATGACTGTATGGTGGACGTCGCCAAGTTCTTTCTGGAATTCACCCAGGATGAATCGTGCGGCAAATGCGTTCCCTGCAGAGAAGGTACCAAAAGGATGTTAGAAATTTTAGAACGGATTAGCCGCGGCCAGGGGAAAGAGGAGGACCTGGAGAAACTGGAACGTCTGGGGCAGACCATTAAGAAAACCGCTCTGTGCGGTCTCGGTCAAACCGCACCCAATCCTGTTCTTTCCACCCTTCGCTATTTCCGGCACGAGTATGAGAGCCACATCCGGGAGCGGCTGTGTCCGGCGGCAGTCTGTGCCGAACTTTTCGTTTCTCCCTGTCAGCATACCTGTCCAGCCCACATTGACATCCCTGTCTTTATCGGCCAGATTAAGCACGGAAAGACCCGGGAGGCTCTGAGAACTATTCTGGACCGTAATGTTCTGCCTTCAGTCTGTGGCCGGGTCTGTCACCACCCCTGCCAGGCTCACTGCCGGCGGGCCAAAATTGATGAGCCTGTTTCCATCATGCTTTTGAAACGTTTTGCCGCTGATTACGACAGAGCAGGCGACATGCCGCTGGATACTGAGAAAAAACCAGCCCGACCGGAGAAGGTGGCAGTCATCGGTAGTGGTCCGGCTGGCCTGGCGTGTGCCGCCTGGCTGGTCAGGTTCGGCTACAATGTCACCATCTTTGAAGCCGAAAAAAAGCTGGGTGGCATGCTGAGATTGGGCATCCCTGAATACCGCTTACCCAGAGATATCCTTGACCGGGATATAGACCGCATCAAAAAAGCGGGGGTGAAGATAAAAACCGGTGTCCGGGTAGGCCAGGAGATAACCCTGGAGATGCTCCGGCACCAGGGCTTTAAGGCTTTCTTCCTGGGAGTGGGCGCCTGGCAGGAGTCTCCCCTGAAAATACCCGGGACTGAGCTGACAGGCGTAGTAGGTTCTCTCAGTTTCCTCAAGGCTTACAATTGCGGTCAGATTAAAAAAATCAGGGATGGTTGGACCTACCTCAGCGGTAATAAACCAGTGCTCATCTCCGGCCGCCGCGTGGCGGTCATCGGCGGTGGTAACGCAGCCATGGATGTGGCCAGGACCTGCCTGCGGCTGGGCGCCAGAGAGGTGCATGTCATCTACCGGCGTTCCCGGGAGGCCATGCCGGCCATTCCGGAAGAAGTGGCCGAAGCAGAAAAAGAAGGTGTTCGGTTCCACTTCCTGCTTGTTCCCGAGGAAATCAAAGGCCAGAATGGCAGCGTTGCGGAAATAGTTTGCGCCAGTACCCGCCCGGGAGAATTTGATGAGACCGGCCGGCGTAAGGCAGTGGCAACAGAAGAAAAGATTGTTTTCCCGGTAGAAGTGGTGATTAGTGCCATTGGCGGCCGTCCTCAAATGTCTCCGGAGATGAAGGAGAAACTTTCCCTTACAGCCTGGGGAACAATCAAGATTGACCCGCTCACCATGGCCACCAGTCAACCGGATGTTTTTGCTGGTGGAGATGTCACTACCGGCGGAGGAACGGTCATTGACTCCATGGCTGACGGCGAAAAAGCGGCCATTTCCATTGACCGCTACCTCCGCGGAGAATGCCTTACCGGGAACCGTTTTGTTTACCGCGGTGAACGCCAGACAGTTCCAGCCTCAGACCTGCCGGGGGACCTTTCCCGGGCCGATGCGGAAAAACCCCAACAACTACCCCTGAAGTATCGGCTGGCCGGGTTTGAAGAAGTGGAACGCGGGTATAACAGAAAACAGGCTATCAGCGAAGCCTCAAGATGTCTGCGCTGTGACCGAAAGGAGAGTTAAAGCCATGAATGAGAAAAAAGTGACACTGACCATTGACGGTATTCAGGTCGTGGCCCGGGCTGACGCCACCATTATGGAAGCCGCGGAAATCGCTGGCCTTTGTATCCCCCGGCTCTGTTACCACTCCAGGCTGAGTGAGGCTGGCGCCTGCCGGGTCTGCATCGTTGAGGTTGAAGGAATGAAAAACTTTGTGCCCTCCTGTTGCACCAGAGTAGCCGAAGGGATGGTGGTCCGCACCAATAGCCCGGACCTGCTGAAGGCAAGACGGGACATCGTGGAGTTACTCCTTGACAACCATCCGGAAGATTGCCAGACCTGCGCACGAAACGGCGATTGCGAACTTCAAACCCTGGCCCAGCAGTTCGGCATCAGGGAAAGGTTGTATCAGGGCGAGAGGAAGCATTTTCCGGTTGATATCTCCTCAGCTTCCATTGTCCGGGACCCTGACAAATGCATCCTCTGTGGCAAGTGCGTTCGGGTCTGTTCAGAAATTCAGGGTGTCAACGCCCTCTCCTTCAGCCACCGTGGTTTCAGGACCAACGTCGGGCCAGCCTTTGACCTGCCGGCCGCGGAAAGCGTCTGCGTCAACTGCGGGCAATGCACCCTGTTTTGCCCCACAGGCGCGCTCACGGAACGGGACGATACGGAAAAAGTCTGGCAGGCCTTAAGCGACCCGAGTAAAGTGGTTGTGGTCCAGATTGCACCGGCGGTCAGGGTGGCGCTTGGAGAACCCTTCGGTTTCCAGCCGGGAACAGACCTCACCGGCCAGACTGTGGCGGCTCTACGGCGGCTGGGCTTTGACCGTGTCTTTGACACGCAGTTCTCCGCGGACTTAACCATCATGGAGGAAGCCCACGAACTCCTGCACCGTCTCGCTCACGGCGGGAAACTGCCCATGTTTACTTCCTGTTCCCCCGCCTGGATTAAATTCTGCGAGCACTTCCACCCTGATTTTCTGGAGAACCTTTCCACCTGCAAGTCTCCCCAGCAGATGATGGGCGCATTAATCAAGACCTATTACGCGCGGAAACAGGGCTTAGAGGCGGCTTCCATCTACAGCGTAAGTATCATGCCGTGTACCGCCAAGAAATTTGAGGCGGCCAGACCGGAGATGAAAGCCAGTTCTTTCCAGGACGTGGATGCGGTTTTGACCACCAGGGAACTGGCCCGGATGATCAAACAGGCTGGCCTGAAATTCTCCGAGTTAAAACCGGAAGAATTTGACGACCCGCTGGGCGAATCCACCGGAGCCGCCACCATTTTCGGGGTTACCGGTGGTGTCCTGGAAGCTGCTCTGCGAACTGCCTACGAAGCGGCCACAGGCAAGGAGCTGGAAAGAGTTGACTTTAACCAGGTCCGGGGATTTGAAGGTATCCGGGAAGCAGAGATTGACCTTGACGGCACCAGGATAAAAGTGGCGGTGGTCCACGGTCTGGCCAATACTCACCGGCTTCTTACCGAGATCAGAGCCGGTCAGCGGCATTATCATTTCGTGGAGGTTATGACCTGCCCCGGCGGCTGCCTGGGCGGAGGCGGCCAGCCGCGGCCACCTCAGGGGACCGAGCCCCTGGACAGGTCTTTCTATCAGAAACGAGCCGCCGGAATTTACACCATTGACAGCAGGAAAATCATCCGGCAATCCCATAAGAATCCCCAGATTAAACAGATTTACGCTGAGTTTCTGGGAACACCTCTGGGAGAAAAATCTCATCACCTTTTGCATACGCATTATCACCACCGGACCCCGAAAGGGTTTGCCAGTATTCGTGAGGAAATTTTTAACCTTTAATCAAGGAGAAACGATGAAAAAAAATAGACTGGACACGGCTGAGGCCGGAGTTTCTCTGACTTCTCTTTCAGAATTTATTGACAGGGCCAGGCCGCTGCGCAACGCTCAGAGTCTACTCATGGGCACGCTCCACCATACCCAGGAACTTTTCGAATACATTCCCAGGGAAGCGGTGGAACTTATCTCGGAAAAGTTGAATCTGCCCACGGCCCATATCTACGGTATGATTACCTTCTACAATTATTTCTCCCTCAAGCCAAGACCGGCCTACCAGATTCATGTCTGCAAGGGTACCGCCTGCTATGTCTCCGGTGGCTCAAGGGTTCTGGAAAGGCTCAAACAGGAATTAAAGATTGACGTGGGAGAAGTAACCCCTGATGGTCTGTTTGGCCTCAACGTGACGCGCTGTCTCGGTTGTTGCGGACTGGCACCGGTGATGCAGGTCAATGAGGATGTTTATGTCCGGGTGGTGCCGGAACGTTTGCCCGCTATCCTGAATTCCTATCGTCAGAAAGGAATTAGAGGAAAAGCCAGCACCAGGGTTGGCGCATTTGAACATCCCGGCCAGTCACGGTATGATAATAAAAGGCAAGCAACAGGCAGGCGGCGATGATCAAACGGATTCTGATTATTGACGATGATGTGGATTTTGCCGAAGCCTGCTGTAATTTTCTGGAAGCGGCCGGATATGAGACCTCTTACGAGACAGATGCCAGCAAAGCTCTGGAGAAAATCCAGGCCAGCAAACCAGACCTTATTTTGCTGGATGTGGTCATGCAGGAACAGGATAGTGGCTTCCGGCTGGCAGAGTTGCTGAACCGCGATTTGAAGTTGCGACAGATACCGGTAATCTTCCTTACCGGATACTTCAAAAAAACGGAGAGCCAGGAACAGCAAGAACTCATCAAGAAGTGGCCCAATGTATACGGAGTTCTGGACAAACCGGTTAAACCTTCAATCTTGATGGAGGTTGTCCAGAAGGTTAGCCCGGATACTGGGCGGTGAAATCAACGAAAAGGAGAAAAAATGGCCAGGAAAATTCTGGTGGTGGACGACGACCCTGATTTTGTAGAAGGTACTGTCAGTGTCTTACAGGCTGAAGGATTTAACGCCATCTCTGCCAGCAACGGCGCGGAAGGTTTTGCCAGAGCCAGGCAGGAAAAACCAGACTTGATCTTGCTGGACGTGATGATGACCCACAAAACTGAAGGCTTTGATATTGCCCGGAACCTCAAAAACGATGCGACCACCTGTGAAATACCGGTGGTAATTATCACCGGTATCCGAAAAGATATGAACCTGCCTTTTGGTTTTGAACCTGATGAGGACTGGCTGCCAGTTAAAGCCGTGCTGGAAAAGCCCATCAAACCTGAAACGTTGCTTAAGACCGTCAGAGAGGTCCTCGGTTCCTGACATTGTTCACCAATTTTTCAGGGCTGTTTCTATCAGGGCCAGCAGATTCTCATCAGGGACATCTGCCTGCAGGGTAATACCGTTGCTGAGGATATAGCCGCCGCCACACCCCATCACTTTCTTCAACCGGCGCACTTCTTCAACCACCTGTCCCGGGCTGGCCTTCACCAGAGTATCCTGCGTGCTTACTCCTCCAAAAAAGGTAAGCCTCTGCCCGTATCTCTTTTTCAGAAAGAAAATGTCCATACACTCCGGCTGAACTGGATGCAGCACATCACAGCCAATCTCAATCAAATCCGGAATAATCTCCCTGATATCGCCGTCAGAGTGATGCATCACGAATCTGCCTTCCTTTCTGATTAACTGGTAAATCCTGGCCAGACGCGGCTTGATAAACCGGCGCCACTGGTGTGGAGAAATAAGCAGTCCATGCTGGGTTGGGTAATCATCGCTGATGGCTACGGCTTCAAAACGGAAATTTTTCAGAATAATTTCCGCTGTCTGAAGAAGATAGTCAGTGAGTTTATCCAGCAGGGCCTGAACAAAATCCGGATGCAGCATGAGGTCGGTCAGAAGCTCTTCCATTCCCCTCATGAAGGTCGCCCTTTCTCAGAAATCCCCCATCCAGATTATCCGGAACTGACCCTCGTATTGCTGGCACCAGGCAGCCAGATGCTGGAAACGTGCAGGAACCGTCGCTTGCGGAAAGACGTAGCCGTTCAGCGTCGGCTGTCTGAGCCAGGGTTCAACAGGCGCTCCCCGATCCTGCTGGCTGCTCTTTCATAACACACCAAATTCATCAGCCACAGTCTCGCCGTAAACTTCCGGGTCGGCAGAGAGAGGTTTTTGTCCCCGAACACCGTTGGCCACGACTGGATAGTGCAACATCTTTTCCAGGGGAGTACCAAAAAGCCGTTCGGCCTTCGCCCGGGCGGGTGGGGTGAAGTCAAAATAGTAGGGAAGAGACACCAGCAGCGAGTGAGCAAGCGCGGCCAGAACCCACTCTCTGTCTGTCATCAGCAGCGCTCCCAACCATCCTCACAAAATTCTGGCCGCCTGCCAGACCGCGTCAATAATCTGCTCCAGCCGTTCCTGACTCATCAACGCCTGAATTTCCAGAACGACCATCCTTTTGAGAAGCGCTTCCGTGCGGGGGAAGTAACCACCGCAGGCCGCCACATTGGCCGTAAAATGCCAGTAGCTGAGCACCCCCGGTGTTACGCCCTTTTCCACCATAATAGCCTTGAACTTTTCCACCTTCTGGCTATCCGGCAGAAAAAACACCAAGAAGGTGGCAATCTCCCCGGCCGGGTCGTGATGGAAACGAAAAGACAGTCCGGGAACATCCTTAAGCCCTTCCTTAATAATTTTCTTGTTGTGCCGCTGCCGGCTGATCACCTCGTCCAACTTTTTTAACTGGACCAGGCCGAGAGCACCCTGCAACTCACTCATACGGTAGTTAAAACCATTCCGCCTTCTCTCTTCCAGACCGCGGCCGACGCCTGGCAGGTGGGGATGTCCGTGGTCGTGATAGAACTCTGCCTCCTTATAAATTCGTTCCTCATTGGTAGTGACCATCCCGCCTTCTCCCGTGGTCATCACCTTCACATAATCAAAACTGAAAGCCCCGGCGTCGCCGATGGTACCTAATTTGCGGCCTTTGTAGGAAGCACCGGTGGACTGACAGTTATCCTCCACCACCTTCAGCCCCTTCTCCCTGGCCAGAGACATCAGGCTGTCCATGTCACAGGCAGAACCGCACATATGAACCGGTAACAGAGCCACGGTTCTGCCGGTCACCTTACTTTCCACATCCGCCACACTCAGATTCAGACTATCATCCACCTCGCACAGCACCGGTTTCAGCCCGGCTTCCTGAACAGCCTCCACAGAAGCCACAAAAGTGAACGCAGGCACCAGGACCTCACCATTTTCTAAAAGATTCAGCGCTTTCAGGGCAATTTTAACCGCCGCTGAACCACTGGCCACAGCCAGGGCATACCGGCAGCCCATGGCCGCGGCAAAGGCTTTCTCAAACTCGGCGACCTTGAAGATTCCTTCTCTCTCCTTGTCAAAACCGTAACGGAAAAGAACTTTTCTTTTCATCACCTCAAGTACAGCCTGAAGCTCTTCTTCTCCGAAAACTTCTCTGCCCGGCATAAGTTCTCCTTTGCTAAGGTGCTTTCAGTGAGAGTCGCGCCTTTTTCCAGGAGTACATGCGGCTATAAGGTGGGCCGCAGCGCAAGGACATCTGATAGTAAGCTTCCAGACTTCTGGTCTGCTCATGAAAGGCTTCCCACATGATGCCCTCTTCGTAAAAAAGTCTCCAGGAAGAAGGATTCTTGTCCTGGCCATCTTTCAGGGTACAACTGGCCATTTCTAACTTCTGATGATAGGGCCTTCCTTTCTGCATCAACTCATAGGCCTGTGACCACTGCAGCCATCCCTTCAGCAGGTAGGCTTCTTCGTCTGACGGTCTCAGCCAGGTAATCACCGTCAGACAACGCTGGACTTTTTGATACTGACCGCGATGGAAAGCCCCATCGGCCTGACCCCACAGGAAACTAACCAGAAAAAACTGTCCCACATACCCGGAAGAGACAAGAATCACCAGCAGCAGACCGGCTACCAGACACTTCCTGCCCATGCTGGCATTATATCACTTTCTCAACCCCTGGAGAAAACTCTTTCAGGGTCGGGAAGAAAGCCGGCCTATTACCGCCAGGACATCACCAGCAATTTCTGCGGCCCGCCGCCCATCACCGGAGAAACAAAAGACTATTATGCCGGCTCTGGGCAAACCTTCCTGCGGAGAAAAACCAACAAACATTCCGTGGGTTTTCCAGGAGCCGGTATCTTCAGAGCAATAGTAGGCAGCCGTGCCAGTTTTACCGGCGACGGACGCCTGCCCTGAAGATAAAAGTCCGCTTTTTCCTGACCCCTCGCTCCAGCACCGACTCATCCCGGACCTGATTACTCTCAAAATCTCCGGACTGACCTTTACCCGCAGGAAAACACCTGCCGGTCCAGTATGGCTGGCCTCAAAAAGATAGCCGCCGTTGAATAGAGCACAATAGGCATAAAGAAGCGCCCGCGGGGAAACCTTCAACCTGATACCGGTTCCCACCATGACTTCCAGGGTTTCTCTGCGTGACCAGCGCAGATACTCTGCCAGACGTTGCCGTTTAATCAAACCAAAGTCGGCCAGCGTTTCCCAGAAGTTAATCGGCTTGATCCGTTCGGCCATTTCCCGCAGATACCAGTTGCAGGATTGAGCCAGCGCTTCTTCTAAACCGATCTCTCCGTGTCCCTGGCGGTACCAGCAGGTTTCAAAACTGCTGTTTGACCACCGGCTTGGCCGGCAGGTGGTCCGAAAATTCTTAAAAGAGGGGTCCTGCTTTAGTGCGGCAACCACGGTGAAAACTTTTATCAGGGAGCCGGTAGGAAATTGAAGGTCAAGATAACCTTTTTCGTCGTACTCCAGCAGGGGCCGACCGCTGGATGGTTCAACCACCAGCAGGGATTCGTTGTTCTTCAGTTCCAGGCCAGGCCTGGCCGCCCTCACCGGGGAAATGGCTGCAAACAATATTACCAGCGGGGGAAAAACCATCCGCACCCAGTTCATTGCGCTGTATCCCTGAACCTGCCTGGCCTCAGTCCACCGTAGAAGCGTCCCGTCAGGCTACACCTTAACGACCTTCCCTTTCTGAAACGAGGCGTAAACCTTGTCCGAAAGAAGCGCCACCTTTTCAATGACCTCAAAAGGAGTTTGTGGTTGTTTTTTGCCTCTGAGGCACCAGATCAGGTCCTCAGCCGGCGAGTCTGGTTCCACTTTTGTCTCCGGCAGAGGCTCAGGTTCGGGGCTACCTGTGTAGTGGACATAGCAATCCTCTCCAGCCGCGCTGACCTTGACCACGCCCTTTTCTCCCCAGATGAGCAGCGCTTCTCTAAAGCCGGGGTCAATGCCTAAAATCCCGAAACTGCCGATAGCCTTCTCCTTAAAACTCACGGTAAAAGCGGTGTTAATATCCACCTTCATTCCGTGGTAATCAATGAAGGCAAAAACCTTAGCCGGAGTAAGCCCGGTCATAAAAAAAAGAGAGGCGACAAAGTGGCTGCCAGAATCGGTCAGTTGTCCTCCGCCGGCAAATTTAGGGTCAAACCGCCAGACCCGGCCGCTTTTTTTAACACCCGCTATCCAGTTCTGCGCCAGAAAGCCAGAGAGAAAAATAATCTTCCCTAATTTTTTCTCCTGCAGTATCTTTCTGACTGACAGAAAAGGTCCCAGATAATGCCTTTGGTACCCCACCACCAGTACCCGTCCGGTTTTCTTCAGTAACCTTCTGACGGCTCGGGCTTCGCGGTAGTTCACAACCGCTGGTTTTTCCACCAGAACATGAACACCATTCTCCAGGGCCAGTTTTATCTGGGAGAAATGAAAGGTGTGCGGGGAATTGATCACTACCGCGTCCGGCTTTCCCTTTTTCACCAGCTGCCGGTCACTGCGGTAAACCTCAATTTCTCCTGCCTCCTGCCCGAATTTCTCCACATTCTCTTCTTTCGGGTCAAAAACTCCGAAAACCCTGACTCCTTCCATACTTTTCAGTTTGCGCAGATGGCCGTAGGCAATAGACCCGCAGCCAATAAACCCCACTCTTATCTCCTTCATCTTCTCTCCTCTGTTAAGCAAAGTTCCTGTCAACCACCTTTTTCCGTAGCCACCACCTAATCAAAACTGTTTTTGAAACTCAGAATTAGCCAGGCCGGCCCAGGATAAGAAAGTGAACGGCTTCCGCCGGCAAAGAAATTGTCTTCTCCTTTACTGGCAGAGATTGAATCCGGTCACTCGCCTGGCTAACCTGGAGCAGGGTTTCTGGCCAGGCCGGCCCGCCAGTAATAGTGTAGGAAACTGATTCCGCTGTCGTATTGGCAATCAGAAGAGCCACCTCGCCCGCCTTGTTTCTTCCCGCCAGTATCCAGATGATTTTCTCCGGTCCGCAGTCTACTCTTAACTTTTCAGGGAATTTTGTCATCCTGGCCCAGAGAGAAAAAGCCAGCGCCGTTCGCTTCGGCGTGCCGTCCGCATAGAAAATGCCGTAGAATTCCGGGGCCTCCATGGCCGGGTCAGTGCCACGATAGATAGTTGATACAGCAATGCCCATCTCCTGCATAGCTATCCAGGCTGCAGTAAGAATGGCTGCTGCCTTACCCCCGGTTCGCAGGGCCAGCGCTTCCTCGCTTCTGTCAGGTAGCCCTCTTGTGGAAGTATGCCACTCCGTCACGTGCAGCGCCGTGCTTGTAAAACCGAGGCTATCCAGTTCCGAACGATAAAATCTGGCACCGTTTATCCAGTCCTGCGGATGGTTAGAGTACAGATGCCAGGAAAAAAAGTCAAGCGGGGCCCGACCTTGTTTAACATAGAGTAAAAAATCGTGGACCCACTTCTTTCCGTGGGACAAAAACAAAGCCGCCTGGGTCAGACCCGGACCACCGATTGACAGATCAGGGAATGTCTGTTTCAGGGCTGTGGCAGTTTCCACATAGAGTTGAAAGTATAGTGCCGGAGTAAGTGGCCTCGGCCAGAACCGCGGATGGTCCGGCTCATTCCATATTTCCACAAATCGGAAATCAGTTTTGTATCCCTGCCACTGACCGCAATGGTAGTGCCGGACAACTTCCACGGCAGCCCGCACCCAGCTGGAGCGCTCCTGGGGTGTCACCGGAGGCCTGACATTATTCCAGGAGTCCCCCAGGCGAAAATATGGCTCAAAACCACCTTTAACAATAGATTGCCAGGTCCGGTCGCTGCCTGAAAAATCATAGGAGTCTTTACTGGCCGGGTCACGACCTCGGTCAGGATACATCACCGCCATGTCCAGAGGGCCGTAAAAATCGTGGGTCCGTATTAGATTGACCCCTATCGTCTGGTAAGCGTCAGTCAATTCCGCATTACCCGGCCAACGACCTGCGGGCAGTGGCCCGGCATTGATGCCCAGCAACGGCTGTATGGTCTTACCTTCAGCGTTTCCCACTTTAATAACCAGAACCTGCCTTCCCGGTGAAAAAACCATACTCTCCGTCTGTCCCGGGCTGTCACCAGCCAGAACGACAAGTAACCAGAAAATGATAAGGCTCAACCGGAACATGTTCTCTCCTGATTACAAGACCACACCACTAACCGGCTATTATCCTGACAGCAAAATTCAATAATGTCAAACCAGCCAGATGAATGGACATCTTTTTCCGGAAGATTATAATAACCTGAAGTTTGACCACAGGGCTAATTTAAGGAGAAAAACTTGGCCAGCATTAAAAGGAACCGGCTCACCGCAGTCATTCCGGTCACAGCGGTTTTTCTTTCTCCCAATCCCCTCTTGCCGGAGAAACCAGCCGAAACGCGGCCTTCCTGGGTACTGCCCGTGGAAACTGCCAGTGTCCGCGCCGTCTGGTACTGTCCTTCTGAAATGCCGCCGGTGCGCCGGGTGGTGGATGAAAGCACCGGCCAGTGGGTCCTTGAATATCGCGAAATTTCTCCGCTGAAAGCCAGAATTTTCTACACCGAGTTTGACCGGGGGCTGCTCGCCGGACATGACACCTTGAGATTCCGGTGGAAACTGATGGCCGACAACGCCTGGGTCCAGGTGCAACTTTCCGGGTATCCAGAGCCGGGACGGGAAAAACGCAACTATTATTTAAACAAAAGGCCACCGGTGAAAAATCAGTGGCAGGAAGTCTGGCTTGACCTCAACACAGACGATGACCTGGGTGCCGGCTGCCAGGAAGCAAGTCCCGGGAAGGTGCGATTAGCCTTCCTGATAAAACTCTGGGATATGGGAGAATTGAGTGACCCGCCTCAGGTAAGAGTAAGAATAGCCGATATCCGGCTGGAGAAACATCCCTTGAAAATTGAGGGTGATGTTTGGGGAGTGAAAAACATTGCCAGCGAGCTTTTCCTGGGCCAGAGCTACCCGCTAAAAATTACCAATCGCTCCGAGAAACAACAGACGGTGCTGTTAAGTTACGATTCCTCTGGCCTGAACAAATTCACGGTCAATTTCTCCGAAGACAGTTTTCTTCTCCAGCCTGGCAGCTTTCGTGTGATTACAGCGGAAATAAAAGTACCTTCTTCTCTTAGGGCAAACCTGCCGCCTCTTTATAGCGAACAGGTCAGCATCTTTGCTGCCACAGCGGAAGACCCTGACTATCTCACCACCTGGTATCACGGCTTCATGCTTTACCCTCTGGTGGGTGCTCTTCCTCCAGGACGGACAGATTTCCCGCGGTTCAAGAACGAACAGGAGCGAGCCGAGGTTTTAACAAAACGGGGTAAGGAAAAAACTTCCCGGGAAGCCGAGGCCCTTCTGAAGACACCTGTGCAGGTGCCGGAACTGAGACATGGCTACTCAGGCGCCTATATGGACCCTGGACCACCCAGGAAGCCACTCCGCTTCCATGGCCCGGCTCGGCATTATTCTGAAAGAACCGGCACTTATGTGGACATTGGCACCATGCCGGAAGCTGTTCAGAAGGCGGCGGCTTTTGTCCATCACAGCTATCTTTCTGAGGCGGCTTATACCCTGGCTGATGCCTGGTGGCAGACAGGGAGAAAAGAGTTTGCCGCCAGGGCAGCCGAAATTCTGCTGGCCTATGCCGAGCGGTATCCGGATTTCTCCCCGGTAAGCCCGTTCGCCACCGGTTATCTTTCCAGGGTGGGACACGCGATGCTGGGAGAAGCCTGGTGGTTTCACCGTTTGCCGGAGGCTTTTGACCTGGTGAAAGCCTCCGGCGTTTTAAGTGCGGCTGAAGAAGAAAAAATTGTCAGGGGACTTTTGGTGCCAGCCATGATAACCTTGCGGCAGCACCGGGTGGCCGCTAACCAGCAGGCAGAAATCAACGCTGCTTTCGGAAAAGCAGCCCTGGTAACTGACCGGTGGGACTACGCGGCGTTGGCCCTCGACGGAGAGTACGGAATCAGAGCCCAGTGGAGACTGGACTTTGACAGGGATGGCTTCACCATGGAAAAGGAAATCCCTTACCACATGGCCGCCCTTGGTCCCTTTGTGGAACTGGCTAATTGTCTGGAGGCGATGGGCGTGAAGGTCTACGACCAGAACTTTAAAAAACTTTTTGATGCCCCATTAGTCTATGACCTCACCGGCCGGCCGCCGCGGCCAGACCTTTATCTTTGCGCCTACCGGCACTACCGGGATAGCCGTTACCTGCCCCTGATAGCCCATCTTCTCAAACCGGAAGAAATTCCACCGACCGCCGAACTTTCCCGGGCTTTCCGCAATTCCACCCTGGAAGCCGCTGGCTATACGGTGCTGCGTTCAGGCGATGAAAAAAGCGGGCTGAAAGCCCTGACCATGAACTGGGGTTGTCCCTCCCATAGAGGGGGAACGGTACTTCTAAATCCCTACCTTTACTGGAAAAAATATTCCCTGAACGAACATGTTTTGAGAATCGGCTACGGGTATGAACAGAGCGGTTTTTCCTACACAGCCGCTGCCGGAAATTCACTCGTGCGGGACGGGCAGCGCCACTCCATGTTAAGAGCCAACCAGGTGAGCCTGCTGGAGGGAGTGATACCGGCTGGCCGGTGGACCAGTCCTGGCGACCGACCCCTATATTCAGGTCTGGAATGGTCAAGGTCAGCCTTTATCTGTGGTGATAGTTTCGTGCTGGTTGACCAGGTCAAGAATGACCGACCAGCCAGGTTTGACTGGATAACCTATTTACCGGCCAGCCTTGTGGAAGAAAGACCGGTGCGGTCGTGGACCAGTTACCCTTCCCTGTCCTCTGAAGGTGATGGCTATCAATATCTGGTCAACCCGGAAAAGGCCACTCTGGAGAAACCCGCGGAAGAAATCTATCTTGCCTACCGGCTCCAGTTAGAGAAAGAAACCCCCTGCGGCGCCCTGACAATTCTTTCGCCGCCGGCCACATTGTTTCGGGCTCAGGCCTATGTTCACTGGCACCCCAAACTTGTACCGGCAGTAATCTGCCGCTACGGCGATGTAACTAATCTCTGGCTGGTCGCTATCTATACGGCTGAGGAAAAAACTTCCCCGCCGCTGGTCAAGGTAGAACTGTTGCCGGTCTCTTACCAGGGCGTGAAACTTCCTGAAAATGAGGCGCTGGCCTTACGACTCACAAACGCCAGCGGTACTTTTCTGGTTATGACATCAAAATATGAGGGTGAGCACACGGCTGGGGAGAAAAACTTCCATGGTTACTTGGGTGCCAGCAAAGAAAAGTAGTCCATAAAAAGGGAAACTTGGCAGCAGTTCAGTTTATGAAGTAAACTATGCGCGTTCGCTCGTTACCGGCACCAGAAAAGGGAGACAGTATGAACAAATTTCCTACAACCGAGGTTGGAGGAATTAAGCTTTCGCGGCTGATCTGCGGAACAAACTGGTTTCTTGGCTATTCTCACACCAGTGCCGCCAAAGACAAATTTATCCGGGAACTTTTTGCTACTCCGGAAAAAATTGCGGCTGTGATTGAGACCTTCGCTCGCTATGGCATCAATGCTGTCATGGGTCCTGCCAATCCGCTTTTAGCCGATGCCATTCTGATGGCCAGCGACCGGGTTGGACAGAAAATCCACTACATCTGCACCCCCCACTACGAAATCGGCAGGCTGGATACCTGGAAACAGGCCATAGAAACTGCCAGGAAATACCAGGCCAGTTTCTGCTTTCCCCATCAGTGTATGACTGACCCCCAGATAGACGTCGCCAGACGCTGTCTCTCTGAAGAGCTGATGACTTGCCTTAAGCTTGTCCGGGAAGCCGGTATGGTGCCAGGACTGAGCAGCCATACCCCTCATGCTGTTATCTGCTCCGACGCCTGTGGAGCTGACGTGGAAAGTTATATCCAGCCTTACAATGCCGCCGGTTTTCTCTGCCAGATAGAAACGGACTGGCTCCAGAAATGCTTCCGGGAAGCGAAAAAACCGGTGATGACCATCAAGCCCCTGGCCGCGGGGCGCCTTTTACCGCCCACCGGTTTAACCTTCGTCTGGAATACCATCCGGCCCTGTGACCTGGTGACCATTGGTGTCCTCTCTTCTTACGAAGCCCAGGAATGCATTGAACTGAGCCTGGCCTGTCTGGAGAAGCGGTCAGCCCAGGTGGAGCTGCAATTCACCCGCAGCAAGAAATCTCTGGTGTAAAGGTTCCAGCCCTGTTTTTCTTGAAAGGAGAACAATGAATACCGGCCAGTTAGAAAAACTTTCTTCGGCTCTTTACCGCCTTCAAACCCAGTTGAACTTTGCGGAAAAACTTCTCTCCCTTCGTCCGGACCCGGTGGGGAAAATGGAAGTGGACCTGGTTAGAAAAAAGATGACAGAAGAAAAACCGCGACTTTCCGAGAAGAATGCCAGTGAATTTGTTGCCGGCTGCGAGAAACAGTTAAGACACACCGCCTCTCTGGCCAAACGGTTAACCGTTCACGCAGTAGGCCATGCCCACATTGACATGAACTGGACCTGGCCTCTGGACGAAACGCTGGCCGTAATTCACGACACCTTTTTCACTGTGCTCACCCTGATGCAACGGTACCCTGAGTTTACCTTCTCTCAGAGCCAGGCTTCTGTTTATCGCCTGTTAGAACTTTACCATCCGGAACTACTGGAAAAAATTAAAGAAGCGGTAAAGAAAAAAAGGTGGGAAGTCTCTTCGGTGACCTGGGTTGAAGCGGACAAAAATCTCACCTCCGGAGAGAGCCAGGTGAGACAGATTCTTTATGCCAGAAAGTACTTTCAGAAAATCTTCGGTCTGCCTGAAGAAAAAATGGTTCTGGATTTTGAACCGGACACTTTTGGCCATGCGGCTACTGTACCCTCCATTCTGGCTGCCGCCGGAGTGAAATATTACTACCATTGCCGGGGTTCTCAGGGTCCGAAATTGGCCCGATGGATTGGCCCTGACGGACAGGAAGTTCTGACCTATTTTGAAAAGGATAGCTGGTACATCAAGCACGGTGAGAAGGTAAGTCCGGAAAGTATTGGCGATTTTGCCTTAATGAGCCTTCAGCAGACAGGTTTTGACCAGGTTCTTTTTGTTTACGGAATTGGAGACCACGGTGGTGGCCCGACGGTCCGGGATATTGAAAATATCCTGCAGGCGGCTTCCTGGCCGGTCTTCCCTAAAATTATTTTCTCCACCTACCACCAGTTTTTCCGAACCGTGGAACCATTCCGGAATAAGTTGCCCGAAATCAGGGGAGAACTCAATTTCATGTTTACCGGCTGCTACAGTTCCCAGTCAGAAATTAAGAAGGCCCACCGGGACGGCGAGCGCTACCTGAAGGAAGCCGAGACTTCCTGTTCTCTAATTCATCGGTTGACCGGAAACTTTCCTTATCCTGCAACCATATTGGAAGGTGCCTGGGAGAAACACCTTTTTAATCAGTTTCACGACATCCTGCCGGGTTCAGGAACCGCTCAGACCAGAGAATATGCGCTCGGACAATTTCAGGAACTGGCTGCAGCTACTGCTGCTGTTAGAAAAAAAGCGCTGCAGTGTCTGGCTGGCCTGATTAACACCGAAGAGGCAGCCGTCCGTTCCGGCCTGAAACAACCCGCCTCTGACTTAGCCCTGGGTGGCGGCGCCGGCTTTCTTCAGAGGGAGCGAGGTCTGTCGGCGCCAGGCAGTGACGATGCTGGAAGCCGGGTCTTTGTCGTGTACAACCCCTGCCCCTTTTCCAGAACAGAGGTGGTGGAGGCGATTCTCTGGGATATGCCGGCCCGGTACCCTGTGGTGGTCAAGGACAACCAGGGTAAGACCGTACTCAGCCAGGTACTGAAAGATGACGGCCATTACTGGGGACACAATTACCAGCGCGTCCTTTTCCTGGCAGAACAGGTGCCGGCTTCAGGTTACCGCACTTACATCATAGGCGAAAGTCCAGAAGCTCAGCCTTGCCTCCGGCAAAGATATGATTATCGTCTGGAACAGCCCATGAATTTTATTCTGGAGAACGACAGGCTACTGGTACAACTGGATAATTCCTCTGGCGCCATTAAGCGACTTTTCCTGAAGGAAAGCAACCTGGAACTTGTTTCTCCAGAGAAACCTTTGGCCCTTTTTCGCCTGATAGAGGAACGTTTCCCTCTGGGAGCAGGAATGACAGCCTGGCTGGTCGGCAGTTATTCCCGTATAGAAAACCTGGAAGGAGTCTGCTTCTCCGCGGACTCTCTCTGTAATGGACCGCTTCGCCGGGCTATTACCTGGAACGCTAAAATACGACATTCCCGGCTTACCGTAACGCTTTCCCTGGATAGAAACTCCGCTGATTTATCCCTGAAAGGTCATTGCCTCTGGCGGGAATGGGGCGAAAAAGACCGTTTCGTCCCCCAGTTGAACCTTCAGTTCCCCCTCCGGATAAAAAGCCCGGTGCGGCATTATGAAATCCCGTTTGGCTGGGTCATGAGAAACGAAGAAGAGATGGACTTGCCAGCGCTGCGCTGGGCGGATATCAACGGGCTAATTCCCGGGACCCGGCAGAAAGCCGGGTTGACTGTTTACACTGAGGCCAAACACGGCTTCCGCTCCGGCGAAGACTTCCTGGCGCTTACTCTTCTCCGCAGCAGCCACGACCCGGACCCGGTTCCAGAAATTGGCGAACACAGCTTCAGGATAATCCTTTCGCCTTACACCGGGCCCTTTCATCCGGAAAGGTGCTTCCAGAAAGCCGAAACCGCTGATTTCCCGATGACAGTCTTCCAGACTGATGCTCACGCTGGCTTGCTGCCTTCAGAAGGTTCTTTCCTGGAAATAGCGGAAAACAACGTGGTGCTGGCCAGTCTGAAAAAGCCAGAGGACGGTTCCGGACTGGTGTTACGTTTCTACGAAGTGGCCGGTAAAAAAACAAACCTTCACCTGAAACTTCACCGGAAGATTTTTCCTTCCGGGGTGGCTGTCACAGAAACGGATACCTGCGAGCACAAGAAAGGCAAAACAGTTCGTTTCTCAGGTCCGGAGATAAGGTGGGAAATCCCTTCAAGAGGATTGCTTACTCTTCTGCTGGAGCCTTCAGGTTAATCTGTCACAGCGTGTACCTGCTTCCCTTCTTTCCTGAAAGCCAGCCTTCAAACCTTTCCTGGTGGATAAGAGATAGCCTTTTTAAGGCCTCCACGTGGACATAATCAGCCAGCAGTTTGCGATGCTCTTCCAGAAAAGACTGGATTTCCCGTTCCTGTTTGATACCTTCAGCAAACTCCCGGCTTTGCTCCAGTCTCCGGCTGCGTTTTCCCATCTTCACATACTCTATCCATAGCCGATAGCGCTGGACGCGGTCTTCGCCGGGCCAATGCAGAAGTATTTCCCTGAGGTTCTCCAGTTCTCGCTCCGGAAAAAGCTCCTGGTCCAGAGCTTTTTCCACCGCAGCCAGCGCTCTGCCCAGAACCATTCCTTTATCTCCAGCCATGGCCTGATAATACTGCTGGAAAAGTTGCTCAGCCTTTTCCGCCAGGCTCCACAAAATCTTGCCCAGGGCCCAGTGGTGGTAACTGTCCGGCCAGCCAGCATAATGGGAGCACAGGTAAAAAACCCGGACATCCCTTTCCGCATACCATCTGGCTTCATCGTAACGGATATCAAGGGAAGGGTGGTAAAGATACCTGGGCCGGTCGTAACGTCTGGTCTCATCGTAGAAGGTGCCACCATACTCAAAAATGCCCATTCCCTGACCCGTCTGAGTGATGACCTTCTGCCACCGCTGGAATAATTCTCCGTACTCCCTTTCATCCAGAGGGTTGATACGGTCAGGTCCCGGGTAAAGAGTGCCGGTTACCAGTTCCGGCCCCCCGGGTTCGTAAATCCGATGCTGATACGGCCTCAGATAGGGACACAGCATCGTAAAACACCGCTCGTTAGCCTCAAGTCTTTGCCAGGGCAGATTCAACAAATTGGAATAAGCAATCAACTCAATCACCACGGAAGAATGTATTTTCCTGGCCAGCAAGGAAGCCAGACGGTAAAGCTGTTCATAAGGGGTCAGACGCTGGCACTTTTGACACTGGCACCAGTTATTCACGCCATCATGCGGCCACAGACCGAACATCTCCGCCTGGGGAAACTCTGCCATGTGCGCAGCCATGCGCTCAGTAATGAACTCAGCAGCTTCGGGATTGGAATAACAGGGTTGAATCGGCAGTGCTGCATTAAGATGGGGACAGTCAGATATGACTACCGGTGCTTTCAAGACGCGTTGACCATTCCTGAAACCAAACCAGTCTGGATGCCGCTGGAATTCCTCCGCCGGGAGAAAATAACTCATCGCGTGGTCACCCAGGGTGAGATGGATACATCTTGAGGCACAGGCACTGAGTATCTCCTGCCGGTAACTGCTGTCCTGACTGACCCAGTAAGCACTATTTCTCCGCCAGAGATTCCACCCGTTCCGGTTCATCCACCTTACAAACGCCTTTGCCCCTCCGGAAGGGGCTCCACCGTCCCGGCCCCGGTACGCGAAAAGTGGCTGCTGGACTTTCTCCAGGAGAACCTTTTTCTGACCGAAAAGCATGTCCTGGTCTTTCAGCCCCGCCCAGATAACTCCGGTCAAACAGCGCAATACTTCCTGCACCCCATAAAGGGCTCCTTCATTTCCGCCAGCAATCACCCAGATTTTCAGCCCCTTGCGCCGCAACTGAAAACTCTGTCTCTCAGTTTCCCGGTCGCACCGTTTCTTAAAGGAAATCGGGGTTTCTGGTGCCGGTTTTTTTACCTGATGGGCTGGCAGATCTGCCGGCACACCAGGATTTTCCAGAGCCACCACCAGAAGAGATAGTCCGGCCAGTTCTTTTTTCGCGTCCTCGCTCTGCGTTTCCACAGAAGCGATGTCCTCCCGGATGCTTTCTAAAATTACCTCCGGCACGTTGCTGAACTCAATCTTCATCCTGTCTCCTGCTGGCCGCAGACTGTGAACCGTTCAGAAGTTAACTTCCGCCCCTGTCTCCGCACTCTGATAAATACCCTCCAGCATCTTGATTACTTCCAGGCTTTCTTCCGGCTTCACCGGCACCGGCTTGTCTTCTTTTACCGCTTCCAGGAAGGCACGAATTTCTTCCGTGTGCGGTCTTACTTCCGGCATTTCTGAAAGATGAAGTTCAATATCCTGCAGCACTCCGCTTTTTTCTGTGGCCAGTTTCCCGTTAGGCCAGTGGAGGCCAGCCTCTGTTCCGTAAAGAATCGTGGAAAAGTCCTCTATAATGGTAATGTTAGCCAGGAAACTGCAGGAAAGAGAGATAGCCGCGCCGTTGGTAAATCTGATAAAACCAGCCGCAAAATCCTCAACATCGTAAGCCTCTCTGTCCCATTCGCCCCACAGGCCATGGACATCCTCTCTTTGGGCCAGTTTGGTAAAGGTAACACCTTTAACTGACTGAACTCTGGGACAACCCATAAACCAGTAAGTCAGGTCCAGAATATGCACGCCAATATCCAGCAAGGGACCACCTCCGGAAAGTTCCTTCTTAATGAAGGTGGGCCTGGCCGGTACTGAACGCCGCCGGAGTGCCTGAGCCTGAGCGAAGTAAATCTCTCCGAAAACGCCGTCATCAATTAGATTTTTAACTACCCGGCTTTCCCGGCGGAAGCGCTGATGCTGGGCACACATCAGTTTTTTCCCAGACTTCTGAGAAGCTTCAATCATCTCCACGACTTCGCTGGTTTTGATGGCTAATGGTTTTTCACACAGGACATGCTTGCCGGAAAGGAGAGCAGATACTGTGGCTGGACAGTGAACTGCATTCGGCGCGCAGACATCAACAATGTCCACTTCATCCATTTCCGCAATTTTCCGGTAATCCGTGAAAACATGCGGAACGCCAAAGTCACCGGCAAACTCTTGCGCGGTCTCCAGATTATTATCGGCCACAGCCAGAATCTCTGTTTCCGGAAGTTTCTGCCAGCCAGGCATATGAGCCCAGCGCGCAATGCCGCCGGCACCAACTATCGCAATCTGATATTTTCCATTCTTCATTATTCCTCCAGTTTCGTTCGGGTTCTCTCCTTGGTCTCACTTTTTCAATTTTGCCTGCAACTGCTCAATGGCCTCAGCCACCCTTTCCCGGCAATCTAAGATTAGCCGGTAGGGAGGACAGTAATCATTCAGAGTGGGAAAAACATCCTGCCAGATTTTTTCCAGGACAACTTCCGCCTTCCTGGCATCCTCTGCCATTTTCCTGTCTTTCGCTTCCTGAATCAGGCTCCTTAAGAGATTAACATACCAGGCATCTTCCATCCCTTCCCGGATAATCTCCCAGCGAATGCTGTCTAACGGAGCCGTATCCACCCAGCCCTTGCCTGATTTAAGCCAGGCTGGCTTATCCGGGTGAACTGGATACATCACCGAATTCCAGTGGCTGTACCGGGAGCGCCAGACTTCATCATGGTCATTCCAGCACTGAATTCCCCACCAGGAGATTAAGTCCAGGTCATACCTGGTGGCCTGCCAGAGATAACTGCGCCACTCCGAAGCTGGAGCAGAAGCCGCGGTGCGGGGTGGCGGACCACAATTATACCAGGAAACAAGGTCACCGGCAGCTTTCGCCTTCCTGAAAAACTCACTGTTGTGGTGCATATAGAGAATTTGCCATTGCTTGACAACGCCCAGGCCTTTCTCGGCCTCGCCGTAATCAATACTGTTGAAGGCTGTCATTACCGGCATCCCCGCCGCCACTGCCGCTGGCGCCACCTTTTCCCACCAGAAATCAAAACCCGGCGGTTCATCGCCCACCTTCAAAACAAACCGGTCCAGCCATCCTTTCCGCATCAGGTGCTTTTTGAACAGCCGCACCATCTCTTCCGCATAGTAATCAGAAGCCCAGGAAACCCCTTCTCTGATTGGCCGGCTGGCAAACCGGTTCGGAAAAATCTTTTTAAATTCTCCGTACTGCCGGTGAACCAGAGCATTATTATAAACCATGTAGCGCAAACTCCAAGGCCGGCCAGCCGCCTCAATAGTCTCTACCAGCCAGTCAAAGTAACTTGTGTCCAGAGCCACGGTACCATCATCACTCACTTCCAGCCAGTCCAGACTGACATTCTTGTAACTACCTTCAGGGCTGAAGTGCCAGCGAAACATTTCTGATGGCCCTAAATGAATAACCCTCATGCCATGCTCCACCAGATTACTCACCAGAGCGTCCACATCCCGTTTTTCTAATTCCCGGCGGCTATCCGGCGGAAACTGAGATAGATGAATGTAGGGGTCGCCACCCAGCCCTTTCCCGGGCAGACTAAAGTTCCTCACTGTCATCTCAATCGGAATACTCCGGGTCGTACCGTCAGCAGTACAGGTGATACTGCTGCGGTAAAGACCTGGCTCGGCATTCTCGGAAGCAATTACCGTTAGCCACACCGCCTGAGTCTGACCGCCGTTGAGAGAAGAAATAGGTCTTTCCAGCAAAGCATCCGGGTAACCGCACCAGCCTTTTTCCCAGCGCTCAGGTTCAACCGGATAGTAGTAAACCCAGCGCAACCATAAGGGTCCGTTTCTCTTTCGGAAGGATGTGGCATACCGGCGGTCAATCTCTTTTCCTGTTTTTGTGTTTACCAGGGGCGCCACGGTTATTTCCAGATTCTTGATTGGCTGGTAAGCAGTAATCGCCAGCTGTTCCACCTCGTACTCCCCCCTGGCCAGTTTCAAAGAAACTTTGTCGGTGGTCTCCCGAGGTGGCCGGCTGTAAGGATAAACCTTTGCCTCCGGCCCAGCCACCCAGAAGGCAAACCCCGGGATTTCCTTCGTCGTTCTAAGATATTCACCCACAAACTTTTCTGCAGCTTTTACCGTTCCCACCGGGTCACTCCCGCTAATCAGCAGCAATGGCTGCTGAGTGTCTTCATAAGAGTCATAAATCAGCAGAGCCCCTTTGCCCGGTCCAGGCCAGGTTTCACTAACGGAGTTTTTCCATAATCCAGCCTCCTTCACCACTACATTGGTAGCAGGATTACCCACCGCCAGCATCTTCCCGCCGGGATTAGTCCAGGCCAGACCGGCCCCTGTTCTTCTGGAAATAACGATAGCCTTAGCCTTCTCTTCTTCCGTGGAACTGGCCGAACAGTAAACAGTAAAGTTGCCATCAGTCAGAAACTGCTTTATCCTTTCTCTCGTCTGTTCCGGATGGTAAACACCGGTCTTCACCGCGGGTTTCACGGAAGGTTTTGCTTTCACCACCACCTGACTAAGCAGAAACCTTCCTGAGGAGTCAACCTCGCCAATGACAGCTCCCTCGGTATCTACCGCCACCAGTTTCCAGTCCTGACTTACCGGCGCGGAGACAACAAGCGCTTTCTCCGGGCATGCTTCAAATTCAGCTGCTCTGACCCCTGTCTTTTCTTCTACTCTGAGCCTGCCTGAGAACAGCGGGACAATCTTTCCCTGCAACAATGAGTTTTTCAGAACTAAGGGCGAAAGTACCAGATACAGGGGCGTTACCTGCCTTACCGGCTCGGTCACGCCGGTGCAGGAAGATAGATAGGCTTTTGTCTCCCAGGTATCACCTGGTTTTAATACGACACTTTTCAGCACCGGTTCCAGGGTAATGCCCGGACAGTTGTAAAAACCAACCAGGGTTTTTTCTTCCATCAGGACCACCAGGGCATCGCCACTACTCCGGTTAACCTGAGCGGCCCAGTTACCTTTAAGGATAGGTGTTTTCAATCGCCCGCTGACCCAGTGTCTCGCCGGCTCATCCTTCCAGGCCGGGCCAAAGAATTTGTCATCTCCATACTGCATCTGGTAGCGGGTACGGTTGAGCGACTGGTCCAAGGCTAAAAGCCCGGCTTCTGTCTCCAGGAAGATAGTATCGTCCTTCCTCTGATATTTTCCCCTGGCTCCCGGGCTGGCCGCGCCGTGAAAACGCAGAGAAAAACCAGAGGGTTCGGCCGAGAGATTTTCCAGCCGGTAGTTAACTTCAACGGTGGCCAGGTCCCGCCTCAGTATCCATGTCTTCGTAAGACGGTAACTTCCCTGACTTTCCTGAATCAAAACCGCACCGGAACAGTTCTCAGCAGTACCGTGAACCCTTGGGACCAACAGTTTGCCCACATCCGGTGCCTTGCCCTGAAATTCTTTCCAGTTAACCGGTTCCCACTGCTCCCCGAAGACGTGTCCCCTGACATAATCAGTCTGACCGTAAAGAACGTCCACCATTTCAAAACCGGTCGGTTTGAAAAACCAGCCCAGGATACCCTGAGCCTGACCGGGCCGGCTACTCACCCTCAACTTAATCAAACTGTTCTCCAGGGTAAAGGAACCGTCCGGATTGCTTTTCACCGTAAGCGACTGGTTGCTGGCCCTAAGGAAATTAGCGAACAAAAAGAACACACACACCCACCGTTTCAGGTTCATCCTGCCTCCTTAATGGGAATTGGGCACAACCTTTTTAAGCGCTCTTCGGATATTGTTTCTTACCTGCTGAAAAGTTTCTGGAGCGAGGTTGGGAAAGTCCTGCCTTTCTCCAGAAGGTGCCAGTACCGACGACACTCCTGATATCATTCCTGGCCACAGAGCTTTGTTGTTCGGTTCTGGACAGTAAAACAGTAGCACTCCTTCCGGTGGCCTGGCTGGAGCAGACAGATTCTGTTCTTCACAGGAGCACAAATTATTCTTTCAGAGCCACCCATAGATTTTTCAGTCTTATCGCTGGATTCTCCACCGGCCGCAGTTCATTTCCATGGACGATTTTATCCCTCATTTCTATGATGAGCCGCTCTAAGGTGATGGGGAAATCCATGATGCCATCGCCCTTTTCAAACTTCCAGTTCCTGTCTCTCGGGCCATGATGACCTCCTGGATACCGACCGGGAAGTCCAAACTTTATGCAGCCCCAACCATCAAAGTTGATGTAACTTTCGCTTTCCCAGTCAGAAACATTCCAGCGGTCTGGCTCATAACCGATGGAAATCCAGCGTTCGCCCTTAGCGTCCTTAAACTCCCAGATAACACGACTCCAGCTGCTGTTCCCTTTAACCAGAACACCGCAGAAATCTGCCGCCTTGGGCACCAGCAGCGGCTTTATCGGTTTCAAAATCAGGTAACGGGGACAGACAGCCGGTACTTCTGGCTGAGCCAGCAGCGTAACTTCAGTTACCATCCCGTGTTTCTCATCCATCACGCCAGAAAGTTTTCCTTTTCCGGCCCGGGCTGGATTGTCAAAAACATTTGTTTCCAATTCTTCATCCCTTTCCTCAGAAAGTATCCACGAACCGGGTGAGGCAAATGTATCCAGGATAAAGGCTCTGGCCGGCAAACTCTCATCCAGAAAAACGTTTCCGGCTTTCACCTCGGATACAGTTTCCGGCAAAGTCAGATAAACAGGCATGGCCGAAACCCGGCAAATAAAAATGCCGCGGCTACTTTTGACCACCACGGTATTACCCAGGCTGTCAGTTAATGTAGCCGCACATGGCCTGGCTGGCCGCACCAGAATTTCCCTTTCGCCTCGCAGCGTCCACATCGCCAGCACCGTCTCCTTACCTTTTTGAAATTGAAAAGTGTAGAGGCTCGGTGAACCAGTATTCCACAGACGCTGAAACCTGGCCTGGTCAAGAACCTGCGTCAGGGTGGCCATCGTCACGTAGGACGGCTTGGGATAAAGTAGCGGATTGCGCCTCAGAAAGCCACTGGCTCCGTAAATCGTGTAGTAGTAGGCATCAGCCACATCATCCAACAACCCGATATTGATGCTGGGCATCCCGTAGGCGAGCGCGTGCAGGGCATCCCGGACATAATAGGCCGCCTGGTCCTGGAACGACAGTGCTCCCGGCTGGGTGCAGCGGCAGATCCACTCAAAACCGGAAGAAACAGGAATGTCTTCATACCCATAGTGTTTTTTCAACTCCTGCAGCCACCAGACCTCCTGAAAATTTCCCAGCTCCGGTTGCCGCTCCGGCATCTTCCAGCCAGCCACTCCTTCCATTCCGAACGCATCCACGTATTCCTTGGGAAACTTCCTCCGCATGAACTGAACCATCAGCGGAGAGCTACTGTTACCAAAACTGATTTTGACTCCCGGAAGTTTCTCCCGATACAACTTACCTGCTTCCAGCGCCTGCTGCCAGAGTTTCTGAAACTTTTCTTCCTCAGCCGGCGTCAGTTCTGGAGCCGGTAGCCCTAACAGTTCCGGATAGAACATCTGTGCTAACCGGCCGGAAATTCCGGTTTCGTGAAAAATCATGGTCCAGCCGACCTGACGATGCCGGCTAAAAAAATCATTGATAATTTCCTCACGCCTGGCCCCATACCAGGGCGCCATAGAATAGGTGAGCTTGTACCTGGCCAGCTGCTCAGCAGTGATATTGCGCCAGTTGCCGGGACAGATATGGCGGATACCCATTTTTTGAAGGAGGGGTCCGACTACTTCCAGAGATGGGTTGCCCCCGTGGGTCGCGCCAAACCACCAGACACCAAAAGGAGATTCATTCCCAGCCTTTCTGGTATCAAGAGGCAGAAGAGCGTAACTAAAGGGTTGTTCCCAGAGAGACTCTCCCTGGCTGTCTGACAAAATCAACCTTGCCTGGAACCATCCGAAAGCTGGCTGGCTCAGGTCAAGTTCGGCCAGAAATTCTGAACTTTTTGTGGAACTGGCCGGAACAGAAACTGCTATTTCTCTGGCCTGGCTTTTTCCGTAGAAATCTGTTGTTTCCAGTCGTATTCTTCCGGAAAAAGGCCGCTCTTCTCTGTTTTTAAGCAAAACTTGAAGGGACGGCGCCTTCTCGCCGGCAAAAATAAAATCACCGTGCCTGGTCTGAGCCCGCACCTCCACCGGAGAATCTTCTAAGGTGAGCGCCAGAAGATGGACGCTACTGGGCAGACCTAACGGTTTCACCGAACAGTTCTGATAGGCAAAGAAATGGACGGCTGTCCGTAACTCCCTGGTCACTTCCAGGTCCAGAAAATCACCCTCCCGTCCAAATTTCGGAAAGTTTTCTCCCAAAAGGTCGGCAATCTCTCCCGTGGGCAAAGTTACCGATACCAGCCAGACAGGCACCTTCACCTGCTTTTTTCCTTCAACAATTGTAGCCACCCCTACCTTTCTGATGTTTTCATCCGAACTATCCTCACCCTCTGGTAGATAAAGCACACGATCGGCAAAAGCATCACCCCGGCCGCCACTGTCACCAAAATGGTTCCCCAGACGGGTAAGCCGTAAACCCAGAGCTGGCACTTTGTTCTTGCCTGGCTCCACCAGACAGAGCAGATGAGCCTTCCGATAAAATGCTTTTGGAATCCGGAAGATAATGGATTCTGGATTGCCGTCAAAGGCGCTGCGGGTCGTATAATTATCACAGAAATCCGCCGGGTCGATGGTTTCTTCCAGCCACCGGGAAAGGCTTACATCAATATGCTTTCCCGGCCTCGCCACGTTGAAAGGTATCTGCTGAATAACTGTTTCTGCTACCAGATTAACCTCTTTCAGTTCCAGAGGCCCTGGACGGGCATAGGCTTCAAGGTCCAGCGCCACAAAGCGGCCTTTCCGGAGAGTTTCTCCCGTCTGAATGCTTTCTACCGGACACCCGGGTGAAACCTCAAGCAGCCCTGAATCTTTCTCTGAAAAACCCGGAAGACAATCTATCAGCCGGCCATCAAGCCAGACTTCCAGTCCTTCCGGGTGAGCGTCCAGTCTAATCTGAAAAACATGTCGGGTGGCTGGCGTAAAAAGGTGGTATTTGGCCAGGACCTGGTTCTGCTCCTGGAAAACATTTCGGTCCACAAACTGATAGAACCAGCCACCTCGTCTGGACTCACCGACATAAAACCTGGGATTAGGCTTGATATAATAGTCCTGCTGGATGGCTGGCCGACCGGGACATGTCAGGAAAAATCTGAGGAAAGCTTCTCTGGCTTCTTTAGGAACCTGCACCGAAAGCGCAGCCCGGCCACCTGCCTGTGTCCAGGAAAGTTTCATCACTGTTCCCTCCGTACTAAGGCCTCCCTTCAGGACAAGAGCATGGCCTACTTCTGGCAAAGAAAAATGGTAACTGCCTTTTTCTTTTGCCGTAAAGGGCAGTTCTGGCAAAGGGGCTGACTCAGTCCTGCCAAGCATTATTAATGGTATCAGTGCCGCTATCACCCTTTTCATCTTCCCTTCTTGTTTCATGGTTGGTTCTGTCAAAATCCTCAACTATGTCCTTAGTCTTTATCCTTCCTCCCCCACTGTCAAAAAGGGAAGGGAATAGCTGGCGAACGATTGGCGAAGGCACAGGTACAAGACAAGACGAAAAGCATAAGCGTTCGGTAAGCGGACCGACCAAGTTCAATCGGGACGCCATACCTTACTCGGCGGTGTCTGAATTCGCCACCTGGCGAATGAGTTCGCACCAGCAGCCGATTTCGGCGTAGTCCTTGTCTGTGCCGGAGCACTTTGAGTGAGCCAGTTTGTTCCCTTCCTTTTCATTCCTCTTCCTTTTTGACACTACCTCATGGTTCTGGAGTCACGGCTAATTCATAAAGACTGGCCCGGGCCTGATGCCATAGCTCAGGATGGCTGGCATAGCCGTATTTGTAAGGCACGATGGTTTCCAGAAGAGAGTATAATTTTTGCTCAAGGGCGGTGGCCTTTTCCTTCTTTCCGGATTCAGTTATTGTCTTAATCCGGCGCTGAATGTACTCAATCAGTTTCATATCCTGAATTCCTTCAGCTTCCAGCTCACGCCGCGTCGTATCCAGCAACCTGCCGTCCGGGAGGTAGGCTATCCGGTGGTCCAGACCGTGGTCGTAGCGAAAGGGAACCGCCTGAACATGGATATTACTGTGCAAAGCCGCATAGTTCAAAGCACCGTCAAACTTCCACTTTTTGCTCAACCAGTAGAAAGGAAGATTTTCTACAGGGCTTCCGGTGATGCGGGTAGCCGGCACTCCACAACAGTACCACCACACTTCCTCTCCGGATCTCTGCCTTTCCCGGAAGAAGTCTCGCAAAACATTGTGCTGATAGTTAGGGCACCACGGTTCCATCACACCCACAGCTGCTTCAATATCCGGGTAGTTACCGGAATGACAGGTCATTGTTCTCAGTCTTGCTTCCCGGTACGGTTTTGCCCACATGGTCCACTCTTTAATATCCCTGGGCTCATCACTTACCTTCAGAACAAATCTTTCCAAACGACCGCACTTCCTGAGAAAACTGCTCAGCTGACGGGCAAACATCCGCTGACAACCGCCCTGGTGCCAGTGAGCGACACCAACAAGTTCTCCGGAAATTTCCCCGACTTCATAACTGAGTTGTGAGAGGAAAAGAGGCAAGGGCAGTTTCTTTTCCCGGTAAACCTGTTCTATCAGGCTCATCTGCTGCTCAAGCAAAGAGAAATCAACAGTAAAAGGCTCTCTTCGGTTTCCTTCGCTAAAGGCGACGATGCGGCCGATTTCCAGCTCATTTCCTGTTTTGCTGCGGAAACGAAGTCGGCTCATTGGTTCTTGCGGCCCAGTGAAAAAAAGACCGTACCAAAAAGGCTCTGCGGTGCCTTTCTCCCCTGATAATGGCTCTGGCGGCCCTTCTTCCAAATTAAGTTCTCTCCAGGAACCATCAGCCAGCCAGACTTCTACGGCTAAATCGGAAATCTTTCTGACTCTCGCACCTGTACCCAGCTGCTGCACCCTGACCGCTGAAGAAAACTCTACTAGCAACACATGACCAGCAGGGATTTTTTTGCTTCCCGCATTAAAAGCAGTCCAGACCATCTTCTCGGCCACTTTCTCCTCAGCCACAAGAAGCTGTCTCACCGGCTCTTTACCCTCTTCACACTTCCAGTCAAGCAGCATCGGCAAGCTCACGACGCTAACACTGTGGTCAGCTTCGTTCTCAGCTAACGATTTTACAGCTTTCCTCCAGGCCTCTGTGCCCCGGTGAAAAAACCAGGGCACAGCCGCAAAACTCATCGTCTTGGTTTTAGCCAAGGGTTCCAGAGACACAGGTAATACTCTGACTGAAAGAGGTACTGTCTCTGTTTGTCCCTCACCGCGAATCGTGAGCTCACCCCGGTAAAGACCTGGTTTGGTCTCAGCTTCGGTCTGGACCGTCACCCAGATACCGGTGGCTGTATTAGCCGGCAAAGAGACCGGCTCTTCAATCAGAAAATTGGGTAACCTTAAATCTCCAAAAAATGGCTCCCATTCATAAAAACCAACTGGCCTTACCTTAACCCCGGTCAGTACCTCTCCAGTATCAGAAACCAGTTTTACAGAAGAAAGGGAAAGAGAAGATATTAGACGATTAGCCACAATGCCAAACTGAAGAGAACGCCGGTCATTCTGGCCGAGCGTGAGTGTCAGAGAATCTAAGTTTTTTCTTTCCATATGGAGTTGCCAGGGGTAAATCATCTCTAATGTATCTGCCGGGAAAAGACGAAAAGCAGTGGCTGGCCTCTGGTAGGTTTTCAACCTGCTCAGGAGGCGTTTGCCTGCTGCGACCACTGTCCGGGGTGTTTCCCCAGTGACAAAGAGCCAGTCCACCTGCTGGTCGCGGCCATACTTGAACCTGCCCACTATTCCCTCTTCCCTGTTAAGAAATTCCGGGTCACTCCAGAGCCCAACCGCAGCCAGAAGCTGACGACAGTAGCGATGTCTCTGCGGGGTACCCACTGCCAGTACCAGCCCAGGATAGAGATTCAGTCCGATGTCGTCAGAGACCAGATACACCCCGACCTTTTCCGCAATCTCTCTAGCCACTTCATACTCCTGGGAAGTACCCATCTTCGGATAAGAAACCACCACTGCTCGCTGATTAACTGCTTCCGCCACCTCCGCCAGTTCTTCCCGGAAAAAAGGCCGGTTCTCTTCCTGGTAGGCAGACACCTTTTCCCCTGCCTCTCCCGTAGCGACAATGGAGAAACTTTTCACTTCCGGGGATAACTGTCCCAGCACTGACCGGCTATCCAGAATGACCTTTGTCTGACAGAGTATCGGTTTCCTTCCGGAAAGAGAGGCAACAGCAACCTTTTGTCCGGAAAAAACTGGTCCCAGCCAGGAACCCCAGGTTTTTCCATCACCAAACCTGACCAGACTTGCCACCCTTGTCTGCCCAAGAACTTTCACTCCATGTATCTCACAATCTCCAGCGCCATAGCTATCCTCTTTAGCCGGGAAGACTTCATTTTCCAGCCAGAGGTAATGTCTGCCTGCAGGTAAATCTTGAGCGAGGAGATGTTCTGACTTTTCTTTCTGGGGATGCTCAATCACCCCGGACTGACCGGTGTCCAGTTGCCAGCGAACCTTGCCGATACCTGCCAGGAGAAGACTGACATTTGTTCCGTAAAACTCTATTCCCGCGTAACCGCCAAGCTGACGGAGAGAAACTGCTGGCCGTTTCAGCCAGGGTGAGCGCCAGCGCATCACCGGAAAACCACGAAAAGACTCCATCTGGCAACTATAGGTTACCTCCTGCTGCTTTTCTTCCGCCAGCCAGTTAACCTGGACACTTGTTGCTTCCAGCGGCAACCTTATCTCTCTGGTCAGGGAACCGCAAGCTGCGTAAGGACACGGGTAAGCCTCCAGTTCGCTTATTCCGGCCTGCCCCAGGCTTTCTATCAATTCAAGTTTAAGATAGGCCACTTCTGGAACGGGTGCCACCTGTAGCGTAACTTCTTTCGGAGGGTATAGATTTCTGGTTTGCATGTGTTCCCAGAAATCCCAGTCTCGTTCATACCGGCTAATGGTCTGGCCGGAACTGTCCAGAAAGGAAATGGTAAAGTAGGAATGCTCAGCCAGCCGGAGTACCAGCCGTTGGAGACTCGCTGGCTGCGGCAGGTTCACCACCAGCACAGCCGGGAGACTCTCCGGATGCCAGAAGGTCTCTTTTTTCCCATCAACTGCCAGGGAAGCTTGACCGCTACTGGCGATAGTGGTGGCGCCCTTCAAAAGATTTTCTTTAGGGTTAAACGAAACCAGTCTGATTGTTTCGCCTTCAATTGTCACCGATTCGCCTTTTTTCGCTACAGAAAGTGGTAGAGAAGCTAAGCTTGGCGACTCTGGCGCTGGCTTTCTCGGTCTAGGTAAAGGACCCTGTACAATTCTTGTTTCTCCTCTTAACAGAGAGAGAAACCATTCGGCCTGCGTAGCTGGCAGAGACTCCGGGCAGAGTTTCACGGCCTCTTCCAAAAATGAGGCAGCTTGGACCGGCTGGCTATCCCAGCTGTGTCGGCCAGCCTGGAAAAAGTATTCGGCAGCCGCGTCATAAAGCCCGAGCTTGCGGGCAATCTGCCCGCAGAACAACTGCACATCAACCAGAAGCTGGAAATGCCTGTCCAGGAAGGGCAACCGGGCCAGTTGCTTGAGTTTGGAACTATCCCGGTAAATGTCACCGGCGTTTTTCTCCAGATACTTCTTCATCAAACCGGCTGATTCCAGCCGCCATTTCCACGTGTTGTGGAGATGAACAAAGTACTCTTCGGCGGTGCGACCGGAAGGCATAAGGTCAAGGGCCAGTTCAAGAAAGACTTTCTGGCTGGATAACGGCATACCTTTAACAACCGTCAGAAAATCCCTCCAGAATCCCTCCGTCAATCCAGGCGGGAAATTTCTAATTTCTTTTAAGATTTCAAAAGCCTCGTAGTATACTTTAAGTTCGCATTTTTCTCTCACTCGTTCGGCTATCTGTTTTAACCCTTCTGCCGCTTTCTTCTCTTCCACCTCCACTTCCTTCAACTTCTGCTCCGCTACAGCCTCGCCTGACTGATGTTTTAAGATAAGTAACTTCTTCCTGGCCTGTCTGGTTTCCGGCGAATCTTCCGGGTAGCGGTTGAGAAAACGCTCCAGTTCAGGAATGGCCTTTTCTCCCGGGACAGACATGGTGTATCTATCCAGAAAGAACCAGAGAAAGGAGCGGCTATAAGGGTATGGTCCGCATTTTTCTTCACCCTTTCTGGCCAGCAAATATTTTTCTTCAGGAGAAAGGGAAAATGAAGAAAGACTATTCTGGGTCAGGGAAAGCAGCCAGGATGCGTGCTGACAATGCTGCAGGAAAACATCAAAGCAGCGCCGGCGAATATCTTCAGAGACGCTCTTGTCGATGACAATTCTCACTAATTGATAGAGAAGACTGCCTTTAAGAGTGCCGAAGGAACCATAGCGCTGGCAGAACTGACTAACGCCTTCAGCCACATCCAGATATCTTTTGCTGTCAAAAGCAGCCGAAACGCAGTTAGCAGCTAACTGAGCCGGCCAACCGGTATCCGGATAATGGCTGACCAGCCACTGCCAGCGTGAAGCCAGTTTTTCCGGAGTGGCTTCCTTTTCCAGAAGGATTTCTTCATAGAGCCGCCTGGCCTGGTCGTGTCTGGCCAGTTTCTCTTCAGGGTCGCCAAAAGAAAACTGGGCACAGAAGAAAAAAACCACACCAAATAGAACGCGCAGAAACTTTTTTTTCATTTACTCCTCGGAATGCCAGTCATCCAGACAGAGATTCCTGAGACTTCAGTTACCACATAACCAATTTGGGACTCAAAACTTATTTTCACGCTTTACTTATGGAGCTACTGCGGCTGGCCACCAACTTTCCTGCGACGGAAAATCGCCCGCCACAAGTTCCCGCTTACTACCAACATGACCATCTGCGTAAAGAATATTCCCCAGGCCACTATGTCTGGTCTCAAAATTGGTAATTTTTGTGATACTGTTGAATTCATAAGCATTCTTGCTATCGTAAATCATCACGATTTTGTCCGGTATGGGTATCCGGCTCAGCAGACCAACATGTCTTCCCCCGGAAACATCCGCGAAAAGCTGATTGGTCACAACGACATTTCCGGCGTAGGACCAGCTGTAAGTCTTTGGCTTGCTGGGACAGCTAAAGACTGAATGGAGTTGCGGGCTACTGGTGGCCAGGGTAGCCAGGATATTTTTGTCGGCATAGGCAGAGATGATGTACTGAAAATTTCTGGTCTGCGTTCCGTATCTCTGGTTTCTTGGCGGCAGCATATCACTGTAATCCTGGGCGTACATGTGAATCCATGTCCCGATCTGCTTCAGGTTGTTCAAACAGGTGGTCTGCCGGGCCTTTTCCCTGGCTTTACTCAAAGCAGGTAGCAATATCGCTGCTAAGATGGCGATGATGGCTATCACCACCAGAAGCTCTATTAAGGTGAAACCGGACTTTCTCTGTCTAACCCACAGGCTTCTCTTTGCCTTATTTCTTTTCATGTTCCTCCTTTCCTCCTATCAGTTGTAATGGGGATTGGCCATATTTCTGTCTGATGCCCCGGCTGCTCCTTTATAGTTGGGCACCTTGCTCCAGGGAATGTAGCCCTGTCTTCTCCCGTCTCCATACGGAATGCTGAACCGGTAGGCAGCAATCCACTCCGCATGACCATCCATGTAAATGGCGTTAATACCATATTCATTATGGTTACCCCCGCACCACGGTCCCTGGTAAATACTGATCCAGCTGTTACCGGCACCGTCAACCGATGGACCTCCCGGATAACCCCAGTGGTTACCACTGGGGAAAGGTGTTCCCAGACCAATGGCATCTGCCAGGCACATCCACTCCCGACATTCCTGCCGGTTTCTGATAAACCGGCCATAAGCATAAGAAAGGTGGTTTCTCAAACCATCGGTGTAACCGTTGTGCCCGGTATAGGGTTGGCCGGTACCAACCACTGTTAGATTCTCGGGTCTGGCCGGATTCCAGCCACTCTCATATCCTGGACACAGAAATAATTCCAGACTTTTGAGGTAATCTGGCCACAAAAGTGCCAAACTTCTGGTGACGTTCATTTCTACGTCGGCGGAGCTACTGTAAACAGCATCTGCCGGAAACCAGTCCTCATAATCACTGCCATACATCGTCAAAGCCACAAAAAGCTGCCTTAGATTTGACAGACAGGTGGCCTTCTTGGCCGTGTACTTGGCCCTGTTTAAGGCAGGCAATATCATGGCCGCCAGGATGGCGATGATAGCGATTACCACCAGAAGCTCTATCAGCGTAAAACCCCGGCTGCAACTACTACTCTTTTTCCCTCCCATATTCCTCCTCTGTGAAAAGTTACTTTCCCTCTACCGCACACCACGTCATTCCTTAAAGTGGCACCACCTCCTGAACCATCGGCCAGAGTGTTAAATGCTCCAGACACAAATGAGCCGGTAACGAACAGACAAAGGCCACCAGTTCTCCAAGTTCTTCCGGCTGAATGCACTTAGTCTTTATCCGAGAGTTGAAACCCTTCCGCCCTGCAGCCTGGAGAAAATCAGTGGCTCCCCAAGAAGGAAGGATTGAGCTGACCCGGACTCCAAAGGGGCGCAATTCCGTATAGAGACATCGGCTAAACTGCCAGAGCCCTGCCTTGGCGGCTGAGTAAACCGACCATTCTGGCCAGGCTTCCATGGCACAGACGCTTAAAATGTTGAGGATGATCCCGGCCTTCTGTTTTTTCATTACAGCCGCTGCCCGCCGGCAACCTAAAATGGCACCGGTGAGATTAACTTCAAGGGAACGTCTGATCTCTTCATCAGACTGCTGATCAAGCGCAGCAATCCTAATAGCCGCACCAGCGTTGTTGACCAAAATATCCAGCCGGCCGTGTTTCTCTAAAACCCGGCTTAATAATTTATCCGAATCTTTTTCCCGGGTAACATCTGCCTGAAGCCAGTCTACCTTCACTTCCCGCGCGGTCCTGGCTAAATCCTGCCTATTTCTTCCAGTAATCCAGACCTCAGCTCCCTTCTTCTTCAGTACTGCGGCAATACCCTGGCCATACCCCCTGGTCCCACCGGTGACAATGGCTACCTGGCCCTTCAGCGCGGTTTCCTGCTGGTCTGACATTTCCTTCTCACTTCCCGGGTTGATTCCCGAATCATCAACTTCCCTGGAATAACTGTCCTTGTTTCCACCTGCTCTCCCCTCATCACCCTGGCCAATTTCTCTGCCGCCTTCTTGCCTAAAACTGAAGGAAAGATGTCGGCCGTGGTGAGGCTGGGTACGGTGTGCTGGGTAAAGGATGAATTGTGGCAGCCGCAGAGAGAAATATCCTCAGGGACGCTTAATCCTTTCTCCCGGATAGCCCTTAAGGCACCCATGGAAATAAAATCGTCAGCGCAAACTAAAGCCGTAATCGGCAGTTCCAGAAGTTTCCTGGCATTCTGGTAACCGCTCACTTCAGAAAAAGGCCCGTATCTTACCAGCCGCCGGTTAAAACTAACTCCGTATTGCTCTAAAGCCTGCCGGTAACCTGTTAGTTTATCCTCACAGACTGTCAAATCGACCGGTCCATTGACCAGACCTATCTTTCTGTGTCCGAGTTTCAACAGATGCTCCGTTAAAAGAAAGAAAATTTCCCGGTGGTCAACGTCAACCGTATAAACATTTTCCTCTTCGGTCCGACCCAGCACCACCAGGGGCAGGCCCAACTTTCTGAGTTTGGCGACACGCCTGTCAGAAAAGGTGGGTTCGGTAAGAATAATCCCACCTGGCCGGCCATTTCGGGTAGCCTGGAGATAGTTCCGCTCGCTGTCGGTGTAAAGAAGAACATCCAGATGCTCCCGCGTGGCCACTGTCTTAAGCCCGATTAGAAAATCAGAGATAAATGGCGAGGTCAGCCCGCCATTGGTGGCGGGAATTACCACGCCAATGGGTAGTCTGTCTTCACCGGACAAAAAGAGACCTTCCGAAACGTAGGTCCCCTTGCCAGGAACACGAAGAAGAAAGCCATCCCTGGTCAGTTCCACCAGAGCCTCCCGGACACTGATGTGACTTACATTAAAAATTCGGCACATCTGCCGTTCGGAAGGGAGTATCTGACCACGCTTGAGACTCCCGCTGGCAATGGCTTCGCGAAGGGCTTCCTTAATCTGAATATAGAGCGGAACCGGACTTTCGCGCAAAACTTTTCTGAATTTTATTCCGGACATAATTGCCCGCTGTTTATATACAGTTATATTTTACGACCTGTGTGTCTTCCGTGTCAAGTCCCGGCCGGAAAACAGAAATTCCGACATAGACCCGGGGTGTCAACGAGGCAAGATTTCAAGGCAGGCTATCCGATGGCGCAGATACAGAACAAGCAGGCAGAGCGGCAGCGTTCAGTAAGCGTCCCGAAGAGGCAATTCGGGACGGCCACCTTACCAGTCTGTATCTAAGTTCTCCACAGTTCCGAAGGGCTGCGTAGCCCTGTCGGCGAGCAGAGCGTGCGTCGCCAATTCTCTCCCGAAGTCAGATACCTTTCTTCACCACCTTGGTTATATTGAAATTTCTTCGCGCTAAGAGCGAATTGGTCCCCGGTAAGAAAAATGGTAAGATTGATTTATGCCGGGCAGACCCAATATTCTCTGGATTTCTTTTGAAGACACCAATCCCTTCTACGGGTGCTACGGTGACCGCGTGGCCAGAACCCCCCACCTGGACAGGCTGGCTTCCGAAGGTTGTCTTTTTACTCACTGTTTTTCTACCGCGGGCGTGAGTGCTCCAGCCAGGTCAGCCATCATCACCGGCACGTACCCGACCAGTCTTGGCACCCACCACATGCGTACCACCTACCAGGATTCGCGAACACCACAACTGCCCACTCCGTATGCTGCCGTCATTCCTCACTATGTTAAATGTTTTCCCGAGTGTCTCCGGGCAGAAGGTTATTACTGTACGAACAATTTTAAGACCGATTACCAGTTTGAGGTACCTTTTACCGCCTGGGACGAATGCAGTGAAAAAGCCCACTGGAGAAATAGAAGAGACAAGGAACAACCCTTTTTTGCCGTCTTCAACCTTGTCCGCACTCATGAAAGCGGAATGTGGCCGGAAAAGCGCCCCGGGATTGCTTTCGATCCGGCAAGGATAAAATTACCGCCCTATTTTCCTGATACCCCTAAAGTCAGGGAAGCCCTGGCCAGAATGTACACCAACATTGAGTTTAACGATAATATTCTGGGCCAGTTGCTGCAACAACTGCAAGAAGACGGATTGGCTGGAAACACAGTGGTTTTTCACTGGAGCGACCACGGTCCTTTACCCAGAGGAAAACGGTGGTTGTATGATTCTGGCCTTCATGTACCTCTCATCATTCGCTGGCCCGGCAAGATTAAACCAGGAAGTATCAGCCATCGGTTAATCAGCACCATTGACCTGGGACCAACAGTTCTTTCCATCGCCGGGATTGCCCCACCCGCTTACATGCAGGGAAGAGCCTTCCTGGGAAAGTATGCCGGTCCTGCCCGCCGCTATGTTTATGCCAGCAGTGATCGCATTGATGAGTCTTACGACATGGTCAGAGCCGTGCGGGATAAAAGGTTTAAGTACATTCGCAATTACTACTCGGGTTCCTTCTACACCAACTGGGGGGATTATCTGAACAAACATCCCATCATGGAGGAACTGTGGCGCTTCCATCTGGCCGGCCAACTGAAGGGAGCGCAGCAGTTACTGTTTTCCCGGCGGCCAGCCGAAGAACTGTACGATACCCGCACTGACCCCTGGGAGATTAACAACCTTGCCGGCAAAAGGCATTACCGGCCGCAACTTTTCCGGTTGAGAAAAGCCCTGGAGCAGTGGATGAAAGACGTTAACGACCTCGGGCCTGTACCGGAAACAGAAATGGTCCGCCGCTGGTACCCCGAAGGCCGCCAGCCCCGGACCGCTGCTCCTTTACTTATTCCCATCAGTCAAAAATCTTGGGGCACTGAGGCGCTCACGGCAGGTGGCACCTACCGCCTTAAGGGGCCATTAATGGTCCAACTGTACTGTGCGACCCAGGAAGCCTCTATTGGCTATACTTTCGGCCAGGATAAGCACTGGCAAATTTATACCTATCCTTTGCTCCTGCCCCGGGGGAAAACTGTCCTCAGGGTGAAAGCCATAAGAATCGGCTACCAGGAAAGCGAGGAAAGAACCTTTACCCTCGTAGTTTCCTGACCCAGAAGACCCGGCTCCTGACAATCTTTATGGTAAAATTTTCCAGGCCATGAGAAATTATGACTTTTCCTCAGAAGTGGAAAAGATTGCCCTGGAGCGCTCCGGCAGACCACTGGCTTACCGGCCGGCTGAAAAAATCGGGGTGATTGAAGTGCCGGACTTCCCTGCTTTGGGCAAGCTAGCTGCTCTCCGGTTCCTTGAATGGCTGCAGAAAAATCCAGAAGCAGTAATCGCCCTGCCCACCGGCAAGACCCCGGAACACTTCATCCGCTGCACCACCCATTATCTTAATTTCTGGTCAGAAAAAGAAATACAGCAGGAGTTGAGAGACTGGGGGTTAAAAAGTCAGAAGCCGGAAATGGGAAGTTACACCTTCGTTCAGATTGACGAGTTTTACCCGATGAACCCCGCCCAGGAAAACAGTTTTGCTTACTATCTAAGATGCTTCTACTTTGGCCAGTTTGGTCTTGATCCAGGCAAAGCTTTACTGATGAATACCTGGACCCTGGGAGCACCCGCCGGAAGAAATCTGGGCCAGATTTTCCCGGGAGACCGGGTAGATTTCTCCCTGCGTTTCCGGCTGCCGGCCAACCAGCAGGAAGAACAACAATACCGGGCTGTTTTAGCCGCTGACCACTTTGTTATGGAGTACGAGGAAAAAATCATCCGGCTGGGTGGATTAGGGTTTTTCCTCGGTGGCATTGGACCCGATGGCCATATCGGTTTCAATGTTCGTGGTTCTGACCATTTTTCCACCACCAGACTGACGCCCATCAATTATGAAACAGCGGCCGCGGCAGCCACTGACCTTGGCGGAATGGAAGTCTCTCGCCATAAGGCGGTTATGACCATCGGCCTGCAGACTATTACCCGTAATCCCACCGCGACCGCCATCATCATTTCCGCTGGAGAAAGCAAGGCGGCAGTGGTAAGGGACGCGGTCCAGAATGAACCATCCATCCTCTATCCCGCCACTGCCCTGCAGAAGTTACCTGCCAGCCGGTTTTACCTTACAGGCGGTTCCGCGATGCTGCTTCAGGAAAGGAAGTATCACCAGTTAAAGCGGCTTTCCACTATTTCAGAAACAACCGCCGCCAGAATTGTCACCAACATTGCTGTGGCCAGGAAGAGGCAGTTAGGACACCTGACGGAAGAAGACATCAGGCAGGATAGACTGGGGCAACTGCTGAGCAACTGGCCGAAAGTCGCCGAACGGCTGGTCACCGAGTACCAAGGAAGGATTAACAAAGGCATCCAGCCACCAGAAGCGACAAGATATCTTCACACCGGACCTCACCATGACGATATCATGCTGGGATACCTGCCTTTCATCGTGCATCTGGTACGTTCTCCCCGGACCACACACTACTTTGCCACATTAACCAGCGGGTTCACTTCTGTGACCAATGAATACACTGCCAATCACCTCACTAATTTAGAGAAACTATTGGAAGCCGGCGTTCTCACGGATTTGCTGAAATCAGGCCACTTTTCTCAAAGGGATTGGGTCAGCCGCAACCGGGATGTTTTCCTGTATCTTGACGGCGTCGCGGCTAACCGGGCCGAAATGCAAAGAGAAGGAGAAGCCAGAAGGATGCTGCGCAACTTAGTGGAACTCACCGGCACGGAAGACCTGACTGTTTTGAAAAGCGAGATCAAGCGCCTCAAAACTTATTTTGCCACTGCCTACCCGGGTAAGAAAGACACTGCCCTGGTGCAGAAATTGAAAGGGATGGTTCGCGAATGGGAAGAAGAACTTCTCTGGGGGCACTTAGGCATCAACTGTGACCATATTTTTCATTTACGGCTGGGCTTCTACACCGGTGACCTTTTTACGCCTGAACCGGAGTGGGAGCGGGACATCCAGCCAATCTTGAACCTTCTGAAAACAACCAGTCCGGAAGTGGTCACGGTAGCCATGGACCCTGAAGCCAGTGGGCCGGATACTCACTACAAGGTTTTCCAGGCAGTCTCCTGCGCCTTACAGAACTACCTTGAGAAAAATCCGGGAAAACAGATTACTGTCTGGGGTTACCGCAATGTCTGGCACCGGTTTCATCCCGCTGAAGCCAACATCTTCGTTCCTGTTTCCATGAACTCGCTGGCCATCATGAAGGAGGCGTTTCAGACCTGTTTTGGCTCTCAGCGGTCGGCTTCTTTTCCCAGCCATGAGTACGATGGACCCTTCAGCGAACTGGCGCAGAAAATTATGGTGGAACAGTATGCCATGATTAAAACCTGCCTGGGACGAGACTTCTTTTACAGCAACCCGGTAGCCAGGCTTCGCGCCACCAGAGGTCTGGTTTTTCTGCGAGCGATGACACCTGAGGAATTTTTCCAGGAAGCCTCCTCCATGAAACGAATCATGGAATAGGGACAAAAAGAACCGGGTTTGCCCTCTCAGTAGAGTGAACTTATGGAATACCGAAAATTAGGTAAATGGGGGATGAAGGTCCGCTGCGGCGAAACTCAGTCGCGCTCACTGGTAAAAATAGCCTGCGAGGCTGGCGTGAATTACTTTGACACCTCCACTGCCTATGCCGGCGGTCAGGCAGAATTCATGCTGGGTAAAATCTTCAGGGATTATCCTCCTACCTCACTGGTTTTGCTTACCAGGGTCTGGACGCCAATGGGACCAGGACCGAACGACCGTGGCCTTTCCGCCAGGCACATCCGGGAACAGTGCCATGCCAGCCTGAAGCGGTAACAGACAGACTATATTGATATCTACCTCTGCCACCGCCCTGACCCTGAAACTCCACTGGAAGAAACTATCCGCGCTATGGAAGACTTAGTTAGACAGGGAAAAATCATCTACTGAGGTAGCAGTGAATGGCCGCTTGCCCTGATGCTCCAGGCGCAGCGGATAGCGGAAAAACTTTCCGCCAGACCCATTGCTGTCAGTCAGCCCCGGTACAACCTCCTTTACCGTTTTCCGGAAAGTGAGCTCTTCCCGGTATGTCAGCAGGAAGGAATTGGCCAGGTAATCTTTTCTCCGCTGGCTCACGGAATGCTTACCGGTAAGTACAGGCCGGGTGAACCACCGCCGCCGGAAAGCAGAGCGGCCGACCCGGAAACCAATGCGGTGATGATGAAATTGTACTGGACAGAAGAAAACAAGCGGAAAGCGCAGGAACTGACGAAAATTTCAGCCGAAATGGGGGTCAGTCGCGCCCGGCTGGCCATTGCCTGGTGTTCGCGGCGGCCAGAGGTTTCCAGTGTCATCCTCTGGGCCAGAACGAATGAACAGATGTGAAGATAATCTGAAGGCAACCGGGATAAGAATTCCGGCCACCATCTTAAAAAAACTGGACGACCTCTTTCCGTCTCCGGTAACTTCGCCTGCAGTATAGCCAGTGAGGTCCTGGTGGGGTAAAATAAGAGACGGCATTCAGATGAAAAAAAAGCGAAGGCAACACTGACCAACCAAAGACAGCATTAATCAGAAAGAGGGCAAGAATGAACCAGAAAAAGAAGGGTCGCAACCGGCTTGACTTAACCTGGCCAGAGATTGTGGCTGGTTTTCGCCAGATTCCCTTCCCTCACCGGCTGGGTTTGCTCCTGGCGCTGGTCCATTTTACCCTGTTTGTGCTGATAGTTTCTTTCCTGGTGATCATTCCCGGTCAGCCCCGCTGGCGTCTGGCCTGGAGCATCCTGCTGCTGATTGACTTTCCAGTTTCTCTGATGCTTGCGCCCTTCCTTTTCTGCTGCCCTGATATCACCTTCTCCCATCTCATCTATCCCCTGACTCACCTGAAAACTTTCTGGTTACCCTTCAGCTATCTTGGTCTGCTGGGCACCGCCTGGTATCTCTATCTACCGCGGATACTCCAGGGACGGAAACAAACAGCCGGCAAGAAAAATCTCAGGCCTTCCTTACCTCCGAAATAAAGTTTTCATACTGTCCCGTCTTTTCCGGAAATTCTAACACCAGCGGACCGGAATATTTTATTTCCTTAAGCCTCCAAAAAAAATCACTCCAGTCAAAGGAACCTTCGCCAGGTGCCAGATGGCTGTCACTCAGCCGGTCGTTATCGTGGAGATGGGTATGCCAGAGACGGGAAGAAAAGTGGGTGAGTAAGCCTTCCGTCATACCCATAATATGACTGTGGCCGGTATCCAGATTAAGGCCCACCGCAGAAGCCGGCAAACGCTCAAAAAGAAAGAAAAAATCTTCCAGCTGACTGCCAAGAGCGAAGAGATCATAACAGATGGTGTTGTTCTCCAGGCAGACGGTCAAATTTCTTTTTTCTAATTCTGGAATAAATGTCTCCAGCACCTCCGCCACCTGACACAACGCCTGGCTTCGGGAACTCTTCTCCCCTGAGCGGCAGGAACCGGCATGCAGCGTGATACTGGTAGCTCCCAGACGGCTGCAATAATCAATGATTTCTCTCACCCTTTCTCTGGCTTCCTCCGACCTCACCAGGCCGAGGTTCCATTCGCCAAGGTAAGGAGCGTGGTAACTGGACACGACACCAACTTTTTCCTGATTTCTTCTGATGTTTTCAAAAATGTCCTGGCCGTATCTGGCCTGGTAGTCGGTCGCGACAAACCATTCTATTTCTCCAATTCCGTAATGAGCAAGCCTGGTCATGGTTTCTTCAAAAGGCAGAAGGCTCATCAGGTGGCAGGAGACGACCCCGATTCTATTTTCCATGCCTTATCCCCGCCACTTTTCGTAAGCGTCCAGAAAGTCTTTGCCGGTAAAGCGGACAGTGGTGGCATTAACCTTCTCTGCCTCCCGGCGCTGCTGCCAGATGAAGGCGTCCGCTGAGGAGATAAATTCAGTCACCAGTTCCACTTTCCCCTTCAACTTTAAGGGTTTATATCTGGCAATGTTTTTCACTGCCCGGGACGCCGCCTGCTCAATTACCTGACAGGCAGCCTGGTGAGAACGGGAAATAGCGCAGGTGCGGTTCAACCCCCACTTGACCACTGCCGTCTCTATCCCGGGTATGTATTTCCGAGCCTCCTGGCAGGCAGCTTCGTCGCCGGTAACCAAAATAGTGGGCACGCCAAACCAGCCAGCGAGATAGATGCCAATACCAATTTCGCCTATTTTTTCTCCGTTGAGCCACATATTAACAATGGACCGGCTGGAATAAGTGTGATTCAAGTTACCGTTTTCGGTGCCATTCATGGCGTGGTGACCCAGGAGAAAAAGAGCGTCCCACCCCTTCTCCATCAGCCAGAAACGAGAAACAGGGCGGCCATGAAGAATAAGCGCTTTCGGATGGATTTTTTCTGGAATCAATCCGCCGGCACCGTGACCATCCACCACCAGAACCTCATCCGCTCCTGCCTGAAAGGCCCCCTCACAGGCAGCGTTAACTTCCTCAGTGGCCAACAGTTTGGCCTCCTCAAAATAGCGAGCGCCAGGGTAGGTCTGCGTCTCAAAGTCAACCACTCCAGCCGTCCCTTCCAGATCGGTAATGACCGCAATTTTCATCTCCCCTCCAGAGAATAAAAAGGTTATCTTCAGATTCTAAAGGTCAAACCCCAGTTTCCGCCATCTTTCGGGTCTCCCGGGTCATCCTTGAGCAGTAGATGGTAATTAGCCACGACCTTTTTCACCGCGGCCGCATACCGTTCAATCACTTCCGGATAAAACTTCTTAAACCAGGGAATAGAGAAAACCCGTTTCTGTATTCCCTCGGCTACTGGCAAGGAACCCAACTTCTCTCTGAGGTCCCTCCGGCTGAAAGCCAGACGCGTCGGACAACCGTCCCGGTAAACATCCACCGTCCGGAAGAGTGGGTGCAGATGCAGAGCCTTGTTACAACCCGGTCTGGCTGGAAAACCTTCTGCCTGCAACGCCTGGCAGAACCGGGTCACAGAAAGTCCGTCAAGCTCTTCCGGACGGTACAGGCCCAGCGGATTGTACCAGCCACCCATGGTGGAACCCGAGTTCTTTGGTGGCCGCTGCGACCTGATACCGGGAGTCCCTTCAAGTAAATCCCAGAAATAGTTCATCGCCCGGTCTATCTCCGCCATTTCTTCAGGATACTTCTTCAACTGGACCAGACCCACGGCCGAAGACATCTGGTGCATCCGGTACTTATATCCACCCCAGGGCAAACCGGCAGCCGCTTTCAGTTCAGGCAGGGTAAGCTGGTCGCTCCTTTCGTAATAGCCAAAAGCCACAGCCCTTTCGTATATCAGGCGGTCATCAGTCAGGAGAATCCCGGCTTCTCCCACAGCAAAAGATTTTCCGCTCATAAGCGAAAACCCGGCCACCTGGCCAAAGGTCCCCACCAGTTTCCCCTGATAAAGCGCTCCGTGAGCATGAGAAACATCCTCAATAACGGCCACCCCTTTTTTTCTGGAGATGGCCATAATCTTTTTCATTTCCGCAGGCCGGCCGCAGTAATGAACCACGATAACCGCTTTCGTTCTGTCGGTAATCCGATGCTCAAGGTCATCAGGGTCAAGACAGAGTGTTTCCGGGTCAATGTCAGCGAAAACCACTGTTCCCCCGAGGGAGAAAACCGGTAGACAGCTGGCCCAGTAAGTGATGCTGGGGCAAATCACCTCATCGCCCCGGCCAATGCCCAGACCAAACATAGCACAATGCAGAGCCGCTGTGCCATTATTGGCGCCCAACCCATACCTGCGACCGTGCCAGGCAGCAAAGGCTTTCTCAAACTCCATGGTGATATCGGAACCAGACATCTTACCGGCTCTTAAGACATTCAGAACAGCTTTTTCCATTTCTTTGTTCACCACCGGCCAGCGAAAAAGGTCAGCCGGCACCCGTCCTATCGTTTTCCGACCGCCCAGAAGAGCCAATTTTTCCGCCATTACTTTTCCCCTTTTCCTTGCGAGAAAAAAGCCTCTACCTTCTTGAAGCCGTTCACTAAATCCTTCAGTTCAGATTCACCCCACGATTCTGAAACAGCCATCCGGAAGAGTACCTTCTCCCCCGCCACAGCATTAGGACAGGGAAAAGTTTGATTTCTGTTCCCCTTGTAGTCCGGACTCATCCAGGGATAACCACTGGTACCAAAAACTCTCCGGTGGCGATACCAGTCCTGAAAATGGGGTACAGGAAAATAACTGGCCGTCACCGGCATACCTTCTGCGACCAGTGCCTGACAGAAGGTGGCTTTGTCACAACTTACCCGCTCCGGATGAAAACGCAGGCGCAGAAACCAGTAACTGGGCTCACTGCCTGGCAACGGTTCGGGAAGGCTCACTGCTTTCAGGGTCTTAAAACTCCGCCTCAGTTTTGCCACAAAAGCCCTTCGTCGGCGGACAATCCAGGGTAACTTTTTTAGTTGAGCCCGGCCGATGGCTGCTTGAAACTCATTAAGATTGCAGTTGAGGGAAGCCACACAATTGCTGGCACCAGGTGGTAGCCCAAAAGGCTTGCCCCGGTCAGCCATCTGCCTGGCCCGAATCCAGAGTTTCTTGCTGCGCGTATAAACGAGGCCGCCCTGGCCGCCTGTACAGAAATGCTTGCCAAACATGGTGGAAAAAGCCGATATTTTTCCAAAGGTGCCCACCATCCGGCCCCGGAACCTGGCCCCATGAGCCTGGGCGCAGTCCTCAATAACCGGAAGGCGGTGCTGATTGGCGATCCTCATGATGCCAGCCATATCGCACGGTTCTCCAGCAATGTGAGCCACAACGATGGCGCTGGTGTAAGGCGTAATCAGTTTTTCTATCTGGGCCGGACCGGTATTAAGACTGTACGGCTCAGTGTCAGCAATCACCGGAATACAATTATTCATTACAATGGGCATGAGGCCGCCCGGGTCGGTGAGACAACTGACAATTACTTCCGTGAAAGGTTCTAAATCCAGCGCGCGCAGAGCGACAAAAAGGGCATTGGTGCCGGAATTAACTCCATCGGCGTAGCCCCCGCCCTGGAAACGACAGAATTCACGGCAGAAAGCCTCCTCTTCCGGACCGGCATAGCCGATAGCCGCTCCGGTGGCAATCGCTCTGTCAAACAGCGCGCTCACGGCTTCTTTTTCCTCTTTTCCGATGAGAAAACGCTCGGGGAAGGGAACCGAACGAACGCTCTGACCGCCGTACAAAGCCAGTTTCTCGACTGGTAGTTTCATCTCCACTCCTCAGTTGACCGAAAAATAAATCCGGGGTAGTTGAAGATATCCCCTTGCCGCCTCAGAATATTTTACCCATTTTTGAGACCTTCTCGTCAAACACAAATATAAGCAAACATTCCTGGCAAGATATTTCTGAAAGTGCCTCCGCACCCAGAACAAGCGCGGTCGGAAAAATCGGTGCAAAAAATAAAACGGGTTGTCTGGCAATTTTCCGGTTCAGTGTCACAGGTGTGTTAAAATTTTTCTGTGGGCAAAGAAAACTTTTCCCAGAAGGGTCCAGGCTTGAAAAACAGCTTTTCCTATCCGGTCCAGGGTTCAAATCGCTGTAAACTTTATCTGAAAGCCGCTGCAGAATTGGAGTAGTTTAGAAACGACAGGGAGAGAGCATGGCAAAACAACCTAATATTCTCTTAATCATGACCGACCAGCATCACGCTGACTGTCTGGGATATACCGGCCGTCGCGGCATAAAAACTCCTAACATTGATGCGCTCGCGGCGGAAGGAGTAAATTTCTGCCAGGCTTACTCCGCCCACGGCACCTGCATCCCTTCCCGGACCTGTTACCTAACCGGTATGTATGCCCACGCTCACGGAGTTTACGGGAATGACACCGCTCCCTTCCCGGAGAACCTTCTGTCCCTTGGTAGTTTTCTGCAGAGATACGGCTATCACACCGCCATCATTGGCAAGAAGCATCTGCCGCGCTGGAACCAGCACGGGTTTCAGTATGAAAGACTGTGCTACCATGCCGATGCGCCGCTGAGACAACTTCATTACTACAATTATCTTCAGCGATTAAACCTCCACCAGTGGTACGACTATCTGGGAAATGTGGAGAAATTCTGCCTTGGAGAAGAAGCAGTACCGGTGGAACACAGCCTGGAAAACTGGACGGCTGATGAAAGTATTAAATATCTTTCTCAAGCAGCCCGGCCTTTCTTCTTGATGGTCAGTTTTGAAAGACCGCATCCCCCTCTGACCGTGCCGAAGGACACGCCTTACGTTTATCACCCTGACGAAATCATTCTGCCGGAAAACCTGAAATACACGGAAAGTTCTTTTTTCTTTGACCGCAATGTGGAGTTACTCTGGACCATCCGGCAGTACGGAGAAAAAACCCTGCGGCTGGCTCTGGCTAAGTACTACACATTGATTACCCTGATTGATGACAACATTGGCCGAATCCTTCAGCATCTTACCAGGCAGGGGATGAGAGAAAATACACTCATCATTTTCTGCGGCGACCACGGCGATTTCGCCGGAGAATACGGCCGGATGGCCAAGGGTTACCCTTATGATGCCCTCCACCGCATTCCCTTTGTCTGGAACTGGCCGGCTCGGTTTGTAAGGGGCAAGGTAGAAGAAGGTTTCGCCCAGAATGTTGATGTTTTTCCGACCCTCTGCGAGTTGCTGGGATTGCCGGTTCCAGAAACAGTGCAGGGGAAAAGTTTGCTGGCCGCTCTTACCACTGAGCAAACCACTGAACGCAGGGCCGTCTTTTTTGAAAGCGTCTGCGTGAAATCTGTTCGCACCAGGACCCACAAGTTGAATTACGGCTTCACCCGGGAAGGTGAAAAAGGAGAACTTTTTGACCTGACAGAGGACCCTCACGAGTACTGCAATGTCTTTTCCCGGAAAGAGTACCGGGATGTCCGGGAGGAATTACTCCGACAATTGCTGGACTGGTGGATTGAAACCCAGCAGCCGGTAAATTTTTCAAAACAGGATGAAAAGTTTCCAGCCAGCCGGTGGTTTCAGGGGGAAAGCGCCAATGAGCGGTCAGGATAAAAGCGCCTATTTCCTGAAATCAGAAGGCGGCTCTGATTTTCTTGACGGCGCAGACCACATCTTCCATCTCTTCTTCCGGAGCCAGCAACAACCAGTGGGGTAACCAGACCGTCTGCTGACTCGCTTTTTCCGCTGCGGGACAGAAAACATTCTCATATTGCGCTTTCCGGCCGGACCGGGGGCAGGTCAAGGCGCAGGGAAAACCGTTGTCAGTAAATCGGTGAAAAGCAAGATTTCTGTAAAGGGGAGAATAACCGGCACTGGCTGGAATACCTTCGGCCTTCAATAATTCCAGGAACCGGTCGCGGCTTATTTTCCAGTCTTCTTCAATAAAGCGGAAGACATAAAGATGGTAGGCTCTTCTGGTAACTCTTCCATCCCGGGGCACAGTTTTAATCCCGGGAATATTCCTTAAGCCTTCATCCAGAACCCTGGCGGTCGCCTCGCGATGTCTGGTCTGCTCTTCCAGCCGGGAAAGCTGAGCCAGAAGAATAGCGGCCTGAAATTCCGTCATCCGGATGTTGGTTCCGAATCTGAAGTGCTGGTACCACTGGGCTGTTTCTTCCCGGCCGCAGTTGGAAAAACTTCTGGCTGTTTCCGCTATCTCTTCTTTATCCGTCACCAGAAGGCCGCCCTCTCCGCTGGTGATATTCTTGCTCATCTGAAAACTGAAAACGCCGCAGTCGCCCAGAGCCCCTGTCCCTTTGCCCCGCCACCGGCTCCCCCAGCTGTGACAGGCATCTTCAATAATCTTGAGGTTATATTTCTGGGCCAGGTCTCTGAAGCCATCCATATCCGCCGGCAATCCGGCTATGTGCACCGGGATAATCGCTCTGGTCCTTTCGCTCAGTTTCCTCTCGGCCTCGCCCGGGTCAAGATTACAGGTCTCCAGGTCAATGTCAGCAAAGACCGGGACAGCGTTTGCTCTCACCACAGCGCTGGCGGTCGCCATAAAAGTATAGGCAGGAATAATTACCTCATCCCCGGCACCTATTCTGCAGGCATAAAGGGCCATTTCCAGTGCGGTGGTCCCGCTGTTACAACTCACCCCATACTTAGCCTGCTGGAAGGCGGCAAACCTTTCTTCAAATTCCTTTACCTTCTCCCCGAAAAACCATTTTCCACTTTCAAAAACTTCCAGCAGGTTTCTTCTTTCTTCCTCGCCAAAAACCGGCCAGGAAGGCCATGGTTTTTGACTCAGGTCTCTAACCGGTTTACCACCATTAATCGCCAGGGCTTCCATATTTTATCCTGCTGAAAGAACTAATTCTCTCGTCGCCGTTAGAAGAATTTCCTCTATTTCCGGAGAAAACGGGAAGGTGTCATAAATCTTCGGCGCCTGATAGGCCGCGTAATCGTTTCTGTTTTCGTAAGTCTTTCTGGTGGGAAGATAACCGACATTCCCGTTGGTATAGCCAGTGGTGAAAAAGGTGAAACCCCATTCTTTAATCTTTAAGCCAAGCTCACAGAAAACTTCTCCTGGATAGCCCACAAGAGTGACCGGTCCTACCTCCAGCAGATTCACCGGCACATTTCTCAGGCAGCAAAATTCCTTCTGGTGAAACTTCGCTCTTGCTTCGGCTTCCCATTCATCCAGGAAGCGCTGGAAATTGCTGTCCGACCTGCATCCGCGTTCCCAGACCCGTTTTTTTTCCTTTTCTATCGCAGGGATGTCCATTCTTTGATAGGGAAGCCAGACCCTCTTTTCCTTCCCTTTTATTCTTACTTCTGAGGCCAACTCAGCTTTCTTTTTTAGATTGAGGACTGCCTGAGCCAGGTACCGGCCGTAACCTTCCATTTCGGAGAGACTACCAGGACCTCCTTCCTTTTTGTTCACCGGGTCAATGTCTCCACAAAAGCCCTGGAGAAAAACACACCTGCTGGACTGGCTCTCTATCTCCTTCACCAGCCTGCCAGGGAAATCAGCGGAAATCTGCGTCGTGACACCCAGAGAAACCGGGTGGCAGGCGTAGTTGACGACATAAATTTTCTCTCTTTTTCCCTCAAAAACTATCACTCCCAGGAGGTCATCCAGGGGTTGGCTGGCCTTCTGAACACGGTTGTAGCCGATAGACTTCACCTTATCAGCGTTCCAGCGCAATTGCTTTTTTTCCCTGCCCGCAAAAGCCCTCTCCGTCGCCCGGAGAATCTTCTCCTGGACAGATTTCAGGTAAGGGGCACTTACCTGTCCCATGCCGCGTAGCGGTACCGTGGCCGGCCCGGAATGGGTATGGGTGCAGGAAATCAGGATATGGGTAAAAGGAAGGTTAAATCTTGAGGCGATTTCCTCGCGCAGCCTATCGCAGAAATCAACACTCAAACCGATCAGGTCCGCACTCACCAGAAGCGCTCTCTCATCGCTTTCCACAAAGACTGCCCTCACCTTGAGGTCATCAAGCACCGCATCTGCCTGCCGTCCAAGGTAGTAACCATAACCACTGAGGGGACAGGGAAGAATTGGTGTGATAACTTCCTCACCGTAGCCTGCCAGTAATTCTGTTGCCATTGTGCCATTTTCCAACAGGGGGTTCACCGTCAGCTTCAATTTCCTGTTTTTTTATTGTATCTTGCCGCTAACTCTGTTGACAAATATGGGACCTGTTGCCTTTAACCTACTTCCTGAAACAGGGCTGCTTCTCGGAAATGGTACCCTTTAGTTTTTCTCCCTGCCGTGAGATAATACGTAACGCAATGGCCGAAAGGAAAATAACCCTGGCGATTGTCTCGGATGAGATCAGTCAGGATTTCTCCACGGCGGTGGAATTAGCCCTGAGCTGGGGAATAAACACTTTTGAAATTCGCTCGCTCAATTACCGCCGCGGCCGGTTGCTAACAGAAAGAGAAATTGAACTGGCGCTGGCTATCACGCAAAGTTTTCCGGTCAAAATTTCAGCCATTTCTCCGGGTTTATTCAAGATACCTCTGAGTTCGCCAGAGCTTTTCCACCACCAGCAGGAACAACTGTTTTCCGCCTTTGAGTTAGCCAGAAAATTTGGTACCCAGCGGGTGATTGTCTTCGGTCTGGTGAAGGAAGAAAAAAGGCAGAGGCAAACAGCCATCAGCCAGGTCATAGATATTCTGGGGGAAGCCGCGGAGAAAGCCGAAAAGGAAGGTATCACGCTGCTTTTGGAAAATGAACACATCTGCTGGGCCGACACCGGCTGGCAAACAGCGCAGATTCTCTCGGCTATCAATTCTTCGACCCTGGCGGCCAACTGGGACCCGGCCAACGCCTGGCTGGCAGGAGAAAAAAGGGCCTTCCCTGATGGCTACACCAGCATCAAACCTTTTCTCAAAAATCTGCACATCAAGGATGTCCTGTCCAATTCGGACGGAAAAGCTGGTTTCGTTGCCCCCGGCAAAGGAAGACTTAACTGGCCGGAGCAGCTCTCAGCCATTGTTAAGGACGGTTTTCCCGGACCTTACACCATAGAGACACACTTCACGCCCAGAATTAAAGCCTCCCGAGAGTGCGTAACCGCTGTTAGAAAATGGCTGTTCTTAGATACCCGGGGGAAGAAAAACCTTACCAATCAAAGGAGTAGATGATGCCATCGGCAAATTCAAATCGCAGTCGCACACATTCGTAAAGATACCGCTCAACCAGGTTGTTCTTCCAGCTGAGCCGGTGGCACTGGCTGTCTCCCTTAATTACCGCAGAGTCTGTCAGATGGTAACCAGGCAATTTCCGGCCAAAGCCGTCACATAATTCCGCCCTCAACCATCCGTTAATGGCTGCGTCCAGAGTAATTTCCGACCGGGTGGGAAAAAACGGCGGGGTGAGAAATCCGCCCGGCGTGCTTCCTGCTGCCAGACCCACCAGGCGACCTTTTCTTACTCTGGCAGCAGACGGTTCCATCACCGGGGTTCTGGCGTTGTGGGGCTGAGGTGTGCCGGTGTAGAGACAGAGCCAATCTTCACCAGCATCAATCCACACGTTACTGGCGTAAATACCCATGGTGTCCCGCCAGCCTGAATCCGGTTGGGAACGGGGGATAAAACCACCTCTTACCGGCCGGTGCCAGTTCCGTCCCTGGTCAAAAGAGAAGCACAGTTCAGTGTCCATCGTCTGCTGTCCTTCTTCCACCCGGTAATATCCCAGGCTGCCGATCAGAAAATCCTGGTAACCCTGAACCGCGAGAAAATAAAACTGCAAATCCCACGGGTCGTTTCTGTCAGGCATCAGCAGAAGTTCTGGCTCGCTCCATTCCAGACCATCAGCACTCAGCCGGCGATGAATCAACCGGTGCACCCCTGGCGCATTATCAGTCTCTACCCGTCTGTCAGGAATGGCCGGGTGTAACCAGACCGAATAACACTCATACCGGTCAAGAACAGGATGGTAATAAACATGGGTGGCATCATTGGTCAAAAGCCGCTTCCGGGAAAAGTAGGTTTCGCCAGGCGGGCCGGATGCCAGGGCTCTCACCTCGGTATCTCCAGGGTGATAAAGCACCGGATTTCCCTTGACTTCCCAGTGAAGACCATCAGCGCTTTCCGCAGTCAGGTAACGCCCCTGACCGTCTCCGTGCTTCCAGAAATACATCCGCCAGCGGCCATCACGCAGGGGAACAACCTGCGGCTGACAGACAGATAACTGTTTCTCTGTCAGTCCCTGAAAAAAAATTAAATTACTCTTCTGACCGTCAAGGCTCACCTGGTTGAGAAAATGGGGTTCCCAGTTAAGCCCATCTTGAGATTCCCATACGGAAATACCCAGGCTAACTTTTCCGGCCGCCAGCGTGGTCGCGTAAAGGCGATAATGACCGTTTTCTGAAGCCAGAAGTGTAGAAGCAAAGGTGCTTATCTGACCCGGTAGTGCCCCATGAAATCTGACCGGACTTTTCTGCACCGGCGCATAGACCGGTCTGATATTGAAGGAGTTCTCCGGCAGGGTTTCTTTCAGAAAAAATCCCTTTCGGGGTAACTCAGTCACCTTCTTACTGGAAGCCAACCACAGGCTCCGGTGCGAGAGGTCAACCATTTTATGTTTCTCCAGTCGTGAACGTGACAGTGACATCAATTGGGTGAAAGATTTCCCTGGCCAGTGCTGTCAGATGAGCAGTCAGTTTTTCCAGTTCTCGGACACTGCTTTCCGGCGGGGTGACAAATTTAATCTCCAGAAATATTTTCCGACCTGCCTTGCGAAGACGAACTTTTTTTACCCCGGCCAGGTTGAACTCTTTTCTGAGGTTTTCCGCGAGTTCTTTCGCCTGTTCCTCGGTCGTTTCCCCGGGATTAATATCCAACAGGTCTTCCAGACTGGAGCGAACAATCTTGATCGGTTCCACCACCAGAAAACCAACCAGAATTATACTCATTACCGGGTCAACATAAGCCGCCCACAGGCTATGGCCTTCCCGAGAAAACTGTTGCGCCAGCAGAAATCCAACGGCAATGCCCACAGAAGAAAGGCCGTCGTTGAACCACTCCACCGCTATCACCCTTAAAATAGAGGAGTGAAATACTCGGGCGTACTTCCTTAACAGCGGCACTAACATGAAGCTGACCACAGCGGTCACACCTGCCAGCACCAGTCCGGCTGAATAATTCTCTACTTCCTCAGGATGGATGATATCCTGGACAGCAAACTTCAGGCTGAAAACGCAGGCAGAAAGGATTAACACCCCGGAAAGAAACGCAGTTAGTGGTTCATACTTGGCAAAGCCAAAGTGATAGCGTTCATTGGGTTCGCGGTCAACAGTAGTAATCACCCGATGATAGAAAAACCCGGTAATCACATCCACCAGCTGTGCGCTGGAAGAAAGCAAAAGGGTGATAGAATCTATCGCCAGACCAATGCCTGCGGCAGACAGAAAAATAAGCAGGCTGGCCGCAACAGAAAGCAAGTTAAGCTTAACTTCTCCGGAAAGTTCGCTATCTCCTTTTACCATCTACCTCCCAGGTAATGTTCAGTGGTCTTAACCCCTCTGTTTATTTTATCAGAAGCGGAACAAAGATGCCAGAAGTTTGCCTGTTTTTCCTTGTCAGGGTATCTTAAATTCCATGAAAACATTTAGTCTGACAGGTAAACTGGCCATTGTTACTGGTGCCAGCCGGGGTATTGGCGAAGCCATCGCCAGAAAAATGGCGCAATCTGGGGCCAGGGTTATCCTTGTCGCCAGAAGTCAGGAAAGACTTAAAACTGTGGCCGAAAGTATCCGGCAGGCCGGCGGCCAGGCCTGGCCTGTGGTGGCCGACATTTCCCGGGAAGATCAGGTAATAAAAATGGTGGAAAAAATCACCCGCGACTTCCACCGGATTGATATTCTGATAAACAATGCTGGTATCGGCTATGCGCTGCCCGTTCCCGAGACCACTGCCTCTGACTGGGACCTGATGATGAACACCAATGCCCGGGGAGCCTTCTTCTGTTCCCGGGAGGTATTCAAGGTCATGGTAGAACAGAAAATCTCCGGTACTATCATCAACATTGCTTCCCTGGCTGGAAAAAAGGGTTACCGCTACCAGGCAGCCTACTGCGCTTCTAAATTTGCTCTGATCGGTTTCAGCAAGGTTCTGGCTATGGAAGGCCGGGACTACGGAATCCGCGTCCACCTCATCTGTCCCGGAGGTGTCAATACTGAATTCATCAGGAAAATCCGACCTGACATTCCCCCGGAAACACTCATTCAGCCAGAAGACATTGCCGAGACAGTGCTTTTTTTGCTTCACCAATCACCTTCTGTCGTGACCGACGAAATCCTCATGCGCCGGTTCACCAGTGAGGTTATTTAGTAGTGTCAAAAAAGGAAAGAAAGATGGATGAAAGGAAATGAAAAGAAAGGGAACAGACTGGCTCACTCAAGGTGCTCCGGCACAGACAAGGACTACGCCGAAATCGGTTGCTCGGCGAACTCATTCGCCAGGTGGCGAATTCAGACAGCGCCGAGTAAGGTATGGCGTCCCGATTAAACTTGGTCGGTCCGCTTACCGAACGCTTGCGCTTTTCGTCTTGTCTTGTATCTGTGCCTCCGCAAACCGTTCGCCAGCTGTCCCCTTCCTTTTTTGACAGGTGAGCGGAGGAAAGATAAAGACGAAAGACATAGTTAAAGATTTTGACAGAACCGGTTTCTAAACAAGGCAAAACTATGGAAAGCGTACGAGAACGACTCTGGCTGTGGGGACAGAAATACCATCATCTTCATTACAAACTTCCCGGTCAGTCGCAGATTGAACCAGCACCGGCGGCCAGATATCTGGGTATACCCAACATCCTTATCGTCCGTTACGGTGATTGGCCTCCCCTGCCCTATCATCCCCTGGCAGAAAGTTTAAGGGAAATGAAACAGGTGGTCTGGTCAATCGCTGGAGCCGGCGGAACCACCATCAACGGTCAGGAAAGCGATTTAAATGAGGTTGTAGCTCTGGCTGCTTCTTTCCCGAATATCACCGGGGCTATTATGGACGACTTCTTCGTCTGCGGGGAAGGCCGCTGGACATTGGAACAGGTGCGCGGCTACCGGCAAAGGCTGCACCAGTTTTCCAGACCACTCAGTTTGTGGTGTGTTCTTTACCTGGACCGGGACATCAAGACAGGAATAGAAAAATTTCTGGCTGAGTTTGATGTCATCACTCTCTGGACATGGTGGGGCAAGAATCTCAAATCCCTGGAGGAAAACTTCCAGCGCGCAATCACTCTGGCACCGGATAAACACTTCCTTCTGGGCTGCTACCTGTGGGACTATGGCGACGATGGTCCCCTTCCTTTGAACGCGATGGAAAAGCAGTGTGAAACAGGTCTTTTCTGGCTCAAAAAGGGACAGATTGACGGCTTGATTTTCCTGGCCAGTTGCCTGTGCGACCTTGACCTGGAAACAGTTTCCTGGACCCGCCGCTGGATCAGCCAGAAAGCCGACCAACCCCTGAAGCCTTGACTAAATTAGAGCGCCCTGAGCCTTCAGCCGCTGCTGAATTTTCTGAACAGGGATATCTTTTGCCGCCTTGCTTTCCTGACAGGCTACCGCCGCCGCCACGCCCGCCGCCTGTCCCATCGCCATACAGGGAGCCATCACCCGGATAGCCGCCAGGGCCTTGGGATTGGCCGAAACACACCGGCCAGCTGCCAGAAGATTAAACCGACTGGCGGAAATCAAGCAGCCTGAAGGAATAGTGTAGTAATCACCCTCCGGCGGATGAAGCCTTTCTTCCAGACGGTCGCGGTAACGTTCTAGCATAGCACAGGGTTCGGTGGTCGAACACCCTTTTTGACAGAGGTGCACCTTATCTTTAGTCCGGCCAAGAGGACAGTGAATATCAATCCAGTAGGTGGACCTGGCAATAGCCTCCTGATGTTTGCGTCCGCTCAGAATATCCTTCTCGGTTAGCTCCTGCAAGCCCACCAGACGCCGGCTTTCCCTGACACCAATCTGAGGGGCAAACATCAGTCTGGCTCTCTGGAAAGCCGGGGAGACTTTCTGACAAATTTTTAGAACTTTCCAGGCCTGTTGTCGCAGGAAAATCTCTCCGGCAGTGAGCTGGTCAGGGTCAACTGGATTGCCGGCATACCTGGTCATGTTGGGACAGTAACCGTCGGTATCATAAAAACTTCCCCGGCCAAAGATACCTCCGTGATAAATGGAAATGCGGCCGGCGGCTCGTTCTTCCTCAAGGGCCTCCCTTATTTTTTTCTTTTCTTCTTCCGAAACAGCGCCGACATTGATGATCCGGAAAAAACTACCTATGGCCATAACCCGACCGTCTTCCGGTCTTCCCATCTGGCATTCAGCCCCGGAAAGAAAAATGAGTTCTCCGTCACCGGTGGCATCAACAAAAACCTTCCCTTTCAGATGACTGCGACCGGCTCTGGTGTAAACTTCCACGGCCTTAAGATATCCATCTTCAACCACCGCACCAATGCAGACTGTGTCCAGATAAAGCTTAATTTTGTACTCGGCCACCAGCTCATCCAGGACAAGTTTTAAAGTCTCCGCATTGAATTCCACGCAGCGCCGCTTCAAACATTCCTCAAAAGAATAACAACCTTCCTTAGCCGCCAACCTGCCCACTAATTCTTCTAAGAACCCCCTGATAACCGGTTCACCCGTTGACGGTATGGTTAACCCTAAAATTGGGCCCACCCAGCCACCGGTGGCCAGTCCTCCAAGAAAACCCGCCCTTTCTACCAGAGTTACCCTGGCTCCTTCCTTCGCTGCAGACACTGCCGCGGCTACCCCGCTCAATCCCCCACCAACGACCAACACATCCATCAGTTCCTCCAGGTGAAAAATGAACTTTATCCGCAAGATTTCGCCGTTGTCAGAGGATACTTTTCCCTGTGGGCTGTGTCAAAAGTATTTCCGGGATTGACAGCAGCGTAAATGCCGGGACCTGCTGGACGCAGGGAAAAAACCGCTTTAGGGCAGTGCCAGTGGAAAATCTACCCCGGTAAAGGCCCTCGTCGAAAAATTTGCCTGGCTGCCACCTTAAAGGAAATTGCACCGGCTGAAAAAGGCTATTCAGACTTCGTTGTGCGCAAATACACCATCCGCTAACTCTTTTTTCGCCATTAGTTTTTCCACCAGAAGCAATCTTCTCTGGCAACTTCCCACAAACCGCACCCGGTCAAAAGTCTTTTTCTTTTCATTGTTTCTTTCAGGTTTTCTTTCAGGTTTTCTCAACTATTCAGGTAATTACTGCACCGGTTTTTACCGGACTGATAATCTTCGGAAGAATCAGGCTGGCGGCTGCACTCTCTTCTCCGACAGTTAATTTCAATC
>JAKPFT010000043.1 GCA_029551285.1 bacterium
TCTTATGCCCGGTCACCCGCGATATCCCAAACTCCCTGCATATCTGCGCCATCTTTTCTCCGGATAATAGACGGCCTATGAACTTTATCCGCTCATCCATAACACTTTTCTCCATCCATGGCATATTCCCCTCCTTCTCAAAGAGGTTAATATACCAGAATGTGTAAACTATGTCCCCGGAATGTTGTGTTAAGGATGTGCCCGGAACGTACCAAGTCAGCTGGGGGACTAGGATTCGAACCTAGACACTCAGATCCAGAGTCTGATGTCCTACCATTAGACGATCCCCCAGAAAAACTTCCCGCCTTTCACCGGAAGAAAGACACACCATGCGGCCACGCGGTCTGCCCGGTAGGTCCCTTCAGCCTTCCGGACGACGCAGCGTAATTTTGATGTCCTGGCCCTGTTGTTGCAGAAGGATATGCCCTTCTCGGCCGAGCCAGCCGAGACTCATCAGCACTAAATCCCTGTCTTTCTTCAACGCCTCCAGCAACCGCGTCAGATTAACCTCACGGTACTTATCCAGGTACTGCCAGATTTCTCCGGCGACCAGCCCTATTTCCGTAATCATCATCCCTCCTGCTCAGACGGAACTGACCCCTCAGTGGTTTTGGGCGTCTCCTCAATATATTTTACTCCTTCTTCCCCTTTCCTGTGAAGCGTGCCACACCTGGGACACCGGGAAAGTGTTTCCGAGAGACTATCAATATACCAGAAAAAACACACTGGACACTGCCAGAGATTCTCCTGCCCGGAGTAACCCTCTCCCTTTCGTCTGGCTTCCAGAAGCAGCCAGAAAAAAAGCACCAAAAACCCCAAACAGAGGTAAAGGGCCACTGCCAGGTCCAGTTCAATCCTGATCATCGCTCTTATCTCAGTCTTAACCGGAAAACAATCTCTCCCCAGAGGACCTTTTCTTCCCTCACCGGCTCAAAAACCCATTGCCGGAAAGCATCTTCAACCAGAATGTCAAGTTCTGGCCAGCCCGAAGAAACCAGCAGTTCTGTGTGACTGACCTGGCCGCCGGGCAGGAGCCAGAATTTAAGCCGGATGTTACCTTCCAGCCCCCGCTTCTGCGCCCATTCCGGATAGGTGAACTGATGCCGGTAAATTACTTTCCTCTGACCGCCGGGACCGGTAATTTCTTCAGCAACAGTGACGGCCGGAGGCGTTTCTGTTTCCGGAGCGGCAGCGGTAAATCTGGGAAACTGCACCCGGAATTCGGGGACCGGAACTGGCTGAACCGCGGTCAGAAAAGCGCGGGGCTGACTGCCAAGAGACTCTTTCATCATCCGGCGGGTGATAGCCTGTTCCGTCTTCAGAAAAACCCTGGCGTCAGCCTGAAAGCGGGGTAGTTCCGCGGGAACCTCCATCCGGGCTAACTGCACCTCTTTTTTCTTAGAGACAGGCCATTGCCGCAGCGTAACCTCCACCAGCAGCGGCTTTTTTCTGACCGGTGGCAGGGTCAGAGAAAAAAGAGGCATGATGCCCAGGTGGAGCAGAAGGCTCAGCAAAAACAATTTCAGAAGACGCTGGTCCTGCTTCATCTTTCTATTTCCGGCATGGTGGCGATGGCAATCTTGCTTAAACCAGCCTGGCGAGCCTTATCCATAACCGCCACCACATCCCCGTGTCTGGCCCGCTCATCCCCTTTAATCACCACCGTTATCTGACCGGCCTGACTGGCTTCTTCCTTCAACAGTCGTTCCAGTTGCTCCAGGGTAACCTGTCTTTCCCGGAAAAAAATTCCGCCGGTTTCCGAAACGCTGATGACCACTTCCCGTTCCTCCACCTTCTCGGTGGTCGCCGCTTCCGGCAGCCGGATTTTTATTCCTGGCTGCATAATGAAACTGGAGGTTAACATGAAGTAAATCAGTTGCTGAAGGACCACATCAATCAGTGGAGCCATATTCAGTTCGCCCTTGATGATGGAGTAATGGCGCTTGAATTGCATTTATTCCTCCTGGGCTTTCAGTACAAAAATGATGTCCAGCACCCTTGAGGCGCTTTTCTCCATTTCCAGGACAAGGGTATTGACCCGGCTGACAAAATAGTTGTACCCGAGATAGGCTGGAATCGCCACCACCAGACCGCCGACCGTGGTCACCAGCGCTTCCCAGATACCCCCAGCCAGGTCCCCGGGATTGACCAGCCCTCCCCGGGCCTGGATTACCATAAAAGCCTTGATGAGGCCGGTGACCGTGCCTAAGAGCCCCAAAAGTGGCGCCACAGTGGCGATGGAAGCCAAAATACCCAGGTATTTTTCTAAGAGGGGAATCTCGTGAGAGGCCGCATCCTGAATCGCCTCCTTAATCTCCTCGTGGCTGCGGTCAGACTTTAGAAGGCCAGCCTTAATAATCCGGGGAATAGGCTGGGCATATCGGTCGCACAACTGCACGCATTCCTTAATCTGTCTTCCTTTCAAAAGACCTTCCATCTCGGAGAGGAACTTTTCCGTGTCCATAGCAGCATGTTTCAGGGCCAGCAGTTTTTCAATGATGATGGCCAGGGTTAAAGCGCCACAGAGACTGATGGGAATCATAATCAGTCCGCCCTTCACTACCAGAAGCCACAAATTCATCTCGCCTCCTCTGTTTTCCCTGCTTCTGTCAAAATGTTTAACTATGCTTTCAGTCTTTGTCTTTCCCTCCTCCCCACTGTCAAAAAAGGAAGGGGACAGCTGGCGAACGATTTGCGAAGGCACAGTTACAAGACAAGACGAAAAGCGGATGCGCTCGGTAAGCGGACCGGGCAATTCCATCCGGGACGCAATACCTTACTCGGCGGTGTATGAATTCGCCACCTGGCGAATGAGTTCGCCAAGCAACCGATTTCGGCGTAGTCCTTGTCTGTGCCGGAGCATTCTGAGTGAGCCAGTTCGTTCCCTTCCTTTTCATTCCTCTTTCATTCCTTTTTTGGTTCTGCCTGTCCTTGTCTCTCTCCCTATCCTTCCCAGTGTGTCAGAAAAGGAAGGGGACAGCTGGCGAACGATTTGCGAAGGCACAGTTACAAGACAAGACGAAAAGCGGCAGCGCTCGGTAAGCGGACCGGACAAGTCCATCCGGGACGCAATACCTTACTCGGCGGTGTATGAATTCGCCACCGGGCGAATGAGTTCGCCGAGCAACCGATTTCGGCGTAGTCCTTGTCTGTGCCGGAGCA
>JAKPFT010000083.1 GCA_029551285.1 bacterium
AAGAAGAGAAAGGTAGTGTCAAAAAAGGAACAAAAGAAGAATGAAAAGAAAGGGAACAAACTGGCTCACTCAGAATGCTCCGGCACAGACAAGGACTACGCCGAAATCGGTAGCTCGGCGAACTCGCTCGCCCGGTGGCGAATTCAGACACCGCCGAGTAAGGTATTGCGTCCCGGATGGAATTGTCCGGGCCGCTTACCGAACGCGTGCGCTTTTCGTCTTGTCTTGTATCTGTGCCTTCGCCAATCGTTCGCCAGTTATTCCCTCCCTTTTTTGACAGGGGGAGGATAAGAGATTTCAAACCATTGACGGAAAAAAGAGACTTAAAAGCAAAAATCAACTTAAAGCCTTTGACAGAACCGGATGGAAAAGCAGGGGTCAGGAATGAAGGCTAATAAATCTGGAAACAACCAGCAGCCGCATATTATTTCGGTGGCTGTGGAAAATAGATTTGGCGTTCTGGCCAGGATTGCCGGTCTTTTTTCCGCCCGGGGTTACAACATTGATAGTCTCTGTGTGGCGGAAACCGAAGACCCTACTATTTCCTTGATGACCATTGTGGTCAAAGGGGATGAAAAGATTCTGGAGCAGATTTACAAGCAGCTAAACAAACTGGTGGATGTTATCAAGGTACAGGATATTACCGGCCAGGAATTTATTGACCGGGAACTGGTGCTGGTCAAAGTTCATGCGGCCAACTCCACGTCCCGGCTGGAAATTATGCAACTGGTCTCAATTTTTCGGGCCAGGGTGGTGGATGTGGGCAAGAAGACGCTGACCCTGGAAGTGGTGGGCAGTAGTCCCAAGGTGAAGGCAATATTAGAACTTCTCCGGTCTTTTGGCATCCGGGAGATTGTTCGCACCGGCAGAATTGCCATTGGCCGGGAATTCGGAAAATAACAGGCTTGTCGGGTTTCTAACCAGGAGGGAAGATGGCCCAGATTTACTACGACAGGGATGCGGACCTTAGTATTTTGAAGGGCAAGAAAGTGGGCATTGTGGGTTACGGAAGTCAGGGCAGGGCTCATGCCCTCAATCTGCGAGATAGCGGAGTAGAAGTGGTGGTGAGCGAACTGCAGGGAACGGCTAACTGGGAGAAGGCCAGAAAAGATAAATTCATGCCCTGTTCCGCTGCTGAAGCAACCAGCCAGTGTGACCTTATTATGATGTTAGTTCAGGATAACGTTCAGCCAGCCGTTTACCAGAGTGAGATCGCACCGAGGCTGGAAGAGGGAAAGGCTCTGGGTTTTGCCCATGGTTTTTCCATTCACTTCAACCAGATTGTTCCGCCTTCCTCGGTGGATGTTTTCATGGTGGCTCCAAAAGGACCAGGGGATTTAGTTCGGGAGCAGTTTGTTCAGGGGAAGGGTGTGCCCTGTCTGGTAGCTGTGTACCAGAACTTCACCGGCCAGGCCTTGAAGATTTCCCTGGCCTATGCGAAGGCCCTAGGTGGAACCAGGTGTGGCGTGGTGGAGACAACCTTTAAGGAAGAAACAGAGACAGACCTGTTCGGAGAACAGGCGGTCTTATGCGGTGGAGTAACTGAGCTTATCCGGGCAGCCTTTGATACCCTGGTGGAAGCCGGTTACCAGCCGGAACTGGCTTATTATGAAACCTGTCACGAGTTGAAACTGATCGTGGACCTCATTGTTGAGCGCGGCATTCAGGGTATGAGAAAGGTGATCAGTGATACGGCGGAATATGGTGATATGACGCGCGGTCCGCGTCTTATCAATGAAGCGGTCCGGCAGGAGATGAAAAAACTGCTGGTGGAGATTCAGAACGGAGAATTTGCCAGAGAATGGATCTTGGAAAACCGGGTAGGTCGGCCGGTTTTTAACGCCCTGGAGAAGAAAGCCGAGGCTCATCTGATTGAAACTGTGGGCAGAAAGATGCGGGAAATGATGCCCTGGCTGAAAAAGTAGTTCAGCAGACAATTATTTTTAAATGAGGATATTTATCGCTATCTGGCTATCAGAGGAAACAAGAAAGGCACTGTTGTCTGCCCAGAAGGTTCTACTCAATCGTTTTCCCCAGGCCAGAGCGGTACCACCGGATAATCTGCATCTGACGCTGAAGTTTTTAGGCGAGGTAAGTGCCCCGGAGATGGAGAAGGTGAGTGGCGTCCTGGGTGAAGTTGCTTCCCTGTTTCCTCCCTTTTCTCTAACGGTCAAAACTGCCGGTGTTTTCCCGGAAAGAGGTCCGGTGCGACTCTTATGGGTGGGTGCTGAGGGTTCAGGGTTGCCTGCCAGAATTAACCGGCAGCTGGAGGGCAATCTGGAAAAGTATGGTTACCCGGCGGAAAACAGATTTCGCGAGCACATCACAGTAATTCGTTTTCGCACCGCGCCGCAGCGCAGCGAGATTCAGTCAATTATCAACCAATGGCAGGAGAAGACTTTCGGTCAAACAGAGGTTAAGGAGTTAGCCCTGGTGGAAAGCCGTTTAACTCCAGAAGGCTCTATTTATACTACTCTGAAAAGTTTCCCGCTTACAGGTAACCAGCGGTTTTAACCGTTTGGACCTCTTAAGGAGGCGGCTATGGATAAGGATAAAGCTCTCTCGCTGGCAATTGACCAGATTGAAAAGGAGTTTGGTAAGGGGGCCATTATGCGTCTGGGGGAGAAGGCCCACATTGAGGTTGAGGTCATTCCCACAGGAGCGCTCTCCCTGGACCTGGCACTCGGAGTCGGAGGTATTCCCCGGGGCCGGGTAATAGAGATTTTTGGCCAGGAAGCCTCGGGAAAAACAACTCTGGCTCTGCACATTCTGGCAGAAGCCCAGAAAAAGGGTGGTCAGGTAGCCTTTATTGATGCCGAGCATGCCCTGGACCCGGCCTACGCCCGAAGGCTGGGAGTTAATCTGGATGACCTGTTAATCAGTCAGCCTGATACCGGGGAGCAGGCCCTGGAGATTGCCGAAGCCCTTATCCGAAGCAATGCCATTGATGTGGTGGTGATTGATTCGGTAGCCGCTCTGGTGCCGCGAGCGGAACTGGAAGGCGAAATGGGAGAAGCCGTCATGGGATTGCAGGCCCGGCTCATGTCCCAGGCGCTGCGGAAGTTAACCGGGTACATCAGCAAGTCAAAGACAGCGGCCATTTTTATCAACCAGGTAAGGGAGAAGATTGGTGTTTTCTTTGGCAATCCGGAGACGACACCGGGTGGCCGGGCGCTCAAGTTTTATGCTTCAGTCCGTCTGGAAGTGAGAAGAATTGAGAGTATAAAATCAGGCAACGACATCATCGGGAGTACCGTCAGAGTCAAAGTGGTCAAGAACAAGGTGGCCCCGCCTTTTCGGGAAGCGGAAGTTGACATCTATTATGGACAGGGCATTTCCCGGGAGAGTTCGCTCCTGGATGCCGGTCTGGCTTACCGGGTGATAGAGAAAAAGGGTTCCTATTTTAATTACGGGGATAAAGCCCTTGGCCAGGGGAAGGAAGCCGTTATAAAGAGACTGAAAGAGGAACCAGAACTGGCAGCCAGAATCGAAAAGGAGATCAGGGAGAAGGCCGTGGCGACGCGGCCGCAGAAAGAGTAAGAAAAATCCAGAACCTGGAGGAAAACGATGAAGGAAATAAAAATTGCTCTGGTGGGTTATAAGTTTATGGGGAAAGCACATTCTTTTGCTTACAGAAACGCCGGTGTTTTCTTTGACCTTCCGGCCAGGCCAGTGATGCAGGTGCTCTGTGGACGAAGCGAGAAGCCTTTGCGGATAGCCTGTGAAAAGTTCGGCTGGGCGGAGTTTGAAACAGACTGGAAGAAGGTGGTGAAAAGGTCAGATATTGATCTGATTGATGTGGCTACACCTCCCAATGCTCACAAGGATATTGTGATTGAGGCGGCCAGAGAAGGAAAAGTCGTCTTCTGTGAAAAACCGCTGGCTGCCACGCTGGATGACGCCTACGCGATGCTGGACGCGGTTGAGCGATACGGGGTGAAGCACGCTCTTTGTTTTAATTATCGCAAGTTACCGGCAGTGGCTCTGGCCCACCAGTTAATCAGCCAGGGAAAATTGGGCAAGATTTATCATATGAGAGCCGTCTATCTTCAGGACTGGATTACTGACCCTGAATTTCCTCTGGTCTGGAGACTCCAGAAGGAGGTTGCCGGGTCCGGAGCCCATGGCGATCTAAATGCGCACCTGATCGACCTGGCCAGGTTTCTGGTAGGTGAGTTTGAGGAAGTGGTCGGACTCAGCCAGACCTTTGTCAGGGAACGGCCGCTTCTTGAGGAAAAAGGAGATTTGACCACGGGCCTGGTAGTTACGGAGAAATCGTCAAAAAAAGGAGCGGTTACGGTGGATGATGCCACACTGTTTCTGGCCAGGTTTGAAAATGGCGCGCTGGGTTCCTTTGAAGCCACCCGTTTTGCTCCTGGCAGAAAAAACGGGCAGCGGTTTGAAATCAACGGCAGCCGCGGCAGTCTTGTTTTTAACCTGGAGAATCTGAACGAATTACAGTTTTACAGTCAGGATGATCCGGAGAACCTGAGAGGCTTCCGGACAATTCTGACGACCGAGGCAGCCCATCCTTATGCGGGCAACTGGTGGCCGGCCGGTCACATCATTGGCTACGGAGAATCATTTGTGAATATGGTGGCTGACGTCATCTCCTCTGTGGCGACGAATCAGAACCCCAGCCCCAATTTTCATGATGGGGTTAGGTGTCAGGAAGTCTTGAAAGCCGTGGAAGATTCCATCATCAAGCGTCAGTGGGTGAAGGTTAAGTAAACCATGGTGGATTTCCCGGGGAGAGGAAGCCAGTATGTCAAAACGGGCGGTCCTGGTCAGCCTGGTGGTGATTCTTATCGCCGGTCTGGTCATTATTTACTCCAGAGAGAAACGGCCCCGCCTTTCTAAGAAAGAGAGGCAACCGCTGCCGGTTGACAGCGAACTTCTTTCTCTGCAGAATGCCTTTGTTAGAATAGCCAGAAGTACCAGGCCAGCCGTGGTTCAGATAACTACGGAGAAGACGGTCACCTGGCGTTACTGGGATCCCTTTGGAGACCTGGAAGATTTTTTTTCTTCACCCTTTGAAGAATTTTTCCGGCCCCGTCGTGGGCCGCCGCGGATTCTCAAGAGAAAGGAGGGCACTCTTGGTTCTGGTTTCATTGTGGACCCCTCTGGCTATATTCTTACCAATTATCATGTCATTAAAGGTGTGGAAAAAATCTCAGTTAAGTTTCTTGACGACGAACACCGTTACCCGGGTCAGGTGGCAGGAGTTGATGCTGGAACAGACCTGGCGCTTATCAGGGTCAGGACATCCAGAACACTAAAGGCGGTCTCCCCGGGAGATTCAGACAGAATTCAGGTAGGAGAATGGGTAATGGCCATCGGAAATCCCATGGGTCTGGAAGAGACGGTTACCGTTGGTGTAATCAGTGCCAAAGGCCGCCGGGGTTTCGGGATAACTCAGTATGAGGATTTTATCCAGACAGATGCAGCCATTAATCCGGGTAATTCTGGTGGTCCGCTGGTGAATATTGCGGGGCAGGTCATCGGCATCAACACCTTCATTGTGGCGCCAGATGTAGCCCAGAACATCGGCTTTGCGATACCCATAAACATGGCCAGTCGTGTTTTCCCCCGGCTGGGGAAAAATTAGGGTACAACGCAATTACCCGGGAGTTTCGCTCCAGATGCTGGACGCAGGGATGCAGAAAAGGGGTCCAGGTAAGGATGTCCGGGAGGAAGGCCAGCGTGAACATTTACGGATGGCCATCAGCAGGGAAAACTGATTGCTCCGGGACCTGCGGGAGCTCAGTTAAGCCCTAACCAGATTCTGGCCCGGTGAACCGTGCCTCTGGCGGTAAGACCGGGAAGTAAACTTGCTGGCTGAGCATCGGTGAAAGGTAAGAGACTGCTGAGTTATGCTTTAAGATTACTGGGCCGACGGGATTACACCAGGGCAGAAATGCTGGCTCACCTTATGAAAATGGGAGACTGTCCTGAGGAAGTGGAGAATGTCATTGAATTTCTTGAAAAAAAGAGATATTTGAATGATGAACAACTGGCCGTGCGATTAATAGAAGAGCAACTTGGAAAGGGCCGTGGTTTGTGGCGCATTCGGGCATTGTTAGAAAGGCGTGGTCTCAAGCACGAATTGATTGATAAACTGATGGATAGTTTTGACTTTGAAAAAGAACTCAGGGCCGCCAGAGATTATCTTCGGAAGCGGCTGGCTCAGCGCAGGAAAATCTCCGTACTGACGCTCCGCAGTCGCGGTTTTTCATCGGAAACAATGGAACGACTGAGGAAATTTTACCATGATTCAGAAGAGTGCTGAGGTTAGAAAGGCTTTTCTATCCTTTTTCCAGGAACGGGGACATCAGGTAGTTCCCAGCAGCAGTCTTTTGCCTCTGGAGGACCCGACGCTTCTCTTCACCAGCGCCGGTATGGTGCAGTTTAAGAAGTTCTGGGCGACCGAGATACCGTTGCCTTATTCCCGGGCGACCAGTTGTCAGAAGAGTCTGCGAGCTGGCGGTAAGGATAGTGACCTGGAGATGGTTGGCCGTAGTGGGAAGCATCACACTTTTTTTGAGATGCTGGGCAACTTCTCTTTCGGGGATTATTTCAAAAAAGAAGCCATTGGCTGGGCTTATGAGTTTGTCACGGAGCATCTAAAAATTCCACCTGAAATTTTGTGGGTTTCCTACTATGAGGAGGATGAGGAAACAAGAACACTCTGGCTGGAGCGACTACCGGCTAAGAGGATTATTCCTCTGGGCGCCAGAGACAATTTCTGGGGACCAGCCGGGGATACTGGCCCCTGCGGACCCTGCACTGAACTTTATTACGATTTTGGGCCGGAAAAGTCATGCGGCAAGACGGAATGCCAGCCTGGTTGTGACTGCGGTCGCTTTCTTGAATTCTGGAATCTTGTTTTTCCGCAGTATGACCAGCAGCCGGATGGCTCCAGGACTCCTTTGAAGCGGCGGGGAGTGGACACCGGAATGGGACTGGAAAGAATTTGCCGGATTTTGCAGAAAACTGAAACAAACTACGAAACCGACCTTTTTCTTCCGATAATCACCTGCCTGGAGAAGATGTCGGGTCAAAGTTATCAGGAAGAAAAGAAACGGGTGGCCTTCAGAATTGTCAGCGACCATCTTCGCGCGGCTGTTTTTCTGCTTGACGAAAACCTCGTGCCGGGAAACGAAGGACGCAGCTATGTTCTCAGGAACATTATCCGGAGAGCCTGCCTGGCCGGAATTGAACTTAACCTGACAGAGCCTTTTTTGCACCGTCTGGCCCAGACGCTTATTGAACAGATGAGTCCCGTTTATTCCAGTCTGCAGCAACACAGGAATTTAATCCTTGAACTTCTTCGTGAAGAGGAGGAAAGGTTTTATCTAACATCAGAAGCCTCAGCGAGGCGTTTCCGGGAATTTATCAATCGCGAAGGGCTTCAGGGAAAAACTATTCCTGGAGAGATGGCTTTCAAACTTTATGGAACTCTCGGAATCCGCCGGGACCTGTTGATGAGGTTAGCCCGGGAAGAAGGGCTGAGCGTTGATTGGGCTGGTTTTGAGAAGTGTCTGGAAGAGGAAAAAGAAAGGTCAAGAGTCAGTTCAGTCTTTCAGGAGAACCGGGAGGTAATTTTTAGTGCGCCTGATATTTCCTCAACGAAGTTCGTTGGGTATGAGGTTCTTTCTGCCAGAGCCCGACTCAGAGCCGTGTTCAAGAACCAGAGAACAGAGTTGCTGGAGGTTGTTCTGGACGCTACCCCCTTCTACCCGGAAAAGGGAGGACAACTCGGTGATAGGGGAACGATTACGGCTGACGGTCTTCTCTTTCGTGTGGAGGATACCCAGGGGGATGAAAAGGGCGTTATTTACCATGCCGGTCGGCTGGAAAAAGGTCGGTTGGAGGACCTGATTCCCGGATTAGAGGTGACCGCTGTTGTTGACAGAAAGAGGCGTCGGGCGATTGCTGCCAATCACACTGCCACCCATCTCTTACATTTTGCTCTGCGAACTTTGATAGGAAGAGGAACCCGTCAGGCCGGTAGTTACGTTGGCCCGGAAAGGTTGCGTTTTGACTTTACCTGTAACCGGGATGTTACCCGCGAGAAGTTGACCGAGATTGAAACCCTTGTGCAGGAAAAAATTTTTGAGGACGCTGCTGTGGAAACAAAAGAGGTGCCTCTGGAAGAAGCCATCAAGGATGGAGCGGTAGCCCTGTTCATTGACCGTTATGGCGAAAAGGTGAGAATGGTGCGTACCGGTGGCTTTCACGCGGAAGTCTGCGGTGGTACCCATGTGGAGAGAACTGGCCAGATTGGAGTTTTTAAGATTACCGCCTCCTCCAGCATTGGCAAAAATTTGAAGAGGATAGAGGCCGTCACCGGGCCAGAGGCTATAGCCTACCTTAACAGGGGACAGGAGATTCTGGAAAAAACCGGGGAGTTGTTAGGCGTCGACAAGGAAAAGGTTTTAGAACGGGTGGCCAGACTTAAGGAGGAGTTGACTGAAAAGGAGCGGCGTCTGGAACAGGCGGAGGCTGTAATTGTGGAGCAGCTGGCCGCAAAGCTGAAAGAGGATGCGGAAAAAGTGAAGTTTTCGGGAGGGGAAGTTAGGCTGGTGGTCGCCCGGGTGAAAGTATGGAGCCGGGAAAGTCTGGGACGGATGGCGGACAGAATAGAGAGTCAACTTGCTCCAGCCGTGGTCATTCTGGGAGCCGATTTGAACCAGAAACTGTTCCTGCTCATCAAAATAAGTGAGAGTTTGAAGATGGCGCTGGCCGCCGGTAAATTAATGAAGGAACTTTCGCCTCTAATCAAAGGAAGCGGTGGGGGAAGTGCGACCTTTGCTCAGGGTAGCGGCCGGATAGAGGCCGATTTTGACCTTATCAGGGAAAGAGCGTACCGGCTGATTCAAGAGCAATGAAAAAGATAGATTACAAGAATCTTCAGGACGGGGAACTCCTGAAACTGGCCCAGGCGAAAGATGCGGAGGCCATGGAGCAGGTGGTTCGGCGACATCAGGGTCTGGTGGTTTCCCTGGCCAGGAAATATGCCTTCAATGCGGAGATGCAGAAGGACCTTGAATCAGAAGGCAATATTGGACTTCTTCGGGCTATTGAAAAATACCAGGGCTCCCGTAAAGTGAAGTTTGCAACTTATGCCTACTTCTGGATAAGACGCTATATTCTGCGGGCGATCATGAAAGAGTTTGAATTGTTTAGAATTCCTGAGAGAATTCAACAATTGAAAATCAAAAAGGATCGCGTCCGCGAACGGTATCAGATGACCTGGGGACGGGAACCCACCATCAATGAGCTGGCTGAAGAGTTGAGGATACCGCCGGACATCTTAAAGAAGTGGCTCACCCATGGCGAAGAAATCAAAGTTTTCGCGTCAGAACTTGAATCTGATGACGGAGAAAAGAGAGATGTTTTTGAGGTAGTTAACTTTGCCGGAGAAAATTTTGTCCTGGTGCCCGCGGAGTTATTAAGAAAAAGAGACCTTCTCCAGCGAATTTTTGAAAGATTGCAACAGAAGGAGAAAAGAGCCAATGTGGGAATCTGGCTGGAGGTTCTGAAATTACATTTCGGGATAGGTTGTGTCAGGGACTATAGTTATAAGGAAATAGCCGCCAGGTTGAAAATTAGCCGGCAGCGTGTCCATCAGATTGTCAGCACCTGTCTGGAAAAGTTACAACAGGAATGGGAGGAAATGAAAAATGAACGAGATAGCGAAATTCATCAGGGAAGTGCCTGATTTTCCAAAACCAGGAATTCTCTTCAGGGACATCACGCCGTTGCTGGAAGACGCCCGCGGTTTCACCAGTGCCATAAGGAAATTTGTGGAGGCAACTCCAGCGGGGATAGACAAGGTTGTGGCCATAGAATCGCGGGGTTTTATCTTTGGAGCGGCCCTGGCCTATGCCTTGCATCTGGGTTTTGTGCCTGTACGGAAGTCGGGAAAACTGCCGTGGGAGAAAGTAAAGATAAGTTATGACCTGGAGTACGGGACTGACACCCTGGAAATTCACCGGGATGGTTTGAAAAAGGGTGAACAGGTTGTTCTCGTTGATGACCTGCTGGCGACGGGTGGAACCGCCGCCGCCTGCTGTCAGTTAATCCAGAGTTGTGGCGCTTCCGTTTCCAGGGTTCTTTTTCTGATTGAGTTGAAGGATTTAAACGGTCGCAGCAAACTCAAAGATTACCAGGTTATCTCTCTGCTGAAACTGTAGCCTTGAGCGGCTACAGCAAGTTCTGTCTCAGCAGTTCTTCCGCAATCTGGACAGCGTTAAGAGCCGCTCCCTTTCTGATGTTGTCAGCAGCCACCCAGATGTCCAGACCGGATTCAAAGGCAGGATTACTTCTGATGCGACCCACGAAGACATCGTCTTTTCCCGATATTTCCACCGGTACTGGGTACACACCTTTTTCCGGGGCATCCAGCACACTCACCCCCGGGGCCTCTCGCAACACCTGCCTGGCCGCCTCAGCCGTAGCCGGTTTTTTCAGTTCTACGGTCAGGCTCTCACAGTGTCCATTAAAGACCGGCACCCGGACGCACGTGGCTGAGATGGGCAAATCTGGTAAGTTCATAATTTTTCGTGTTTCCCTGATCATTTTGACTTCTTCAGTGTAGTAGCCAGGAAATTCTTCCGAAAGGGAACCGATGTGGGGAAAAACATTGAAAGCAATGGGGTGCGGGTACACACGACGGGCCGCAGTTCGGCCAGAACAATAGGCCTGAATTTGATTTTGTAATTCTTCTACAGCCTCTCTTCCTGTTCCGGAGACAGCCTGATAGGTGGAAACAATAACCCTCTTAAGCCCAAAAGCCTGCTCCAGCGGAGCCAGCACCATTACCATCTGGATGGTGGAACAATTTGGATTGGCAATCAAGCCATGATGCTGCTGGAGTGTTTCTTTATTCACCTCCGGGACAACCAGGGGGACATCAGGTTCCATTCTGAAGTCACTGCCGTTATCAATGACGAGTGTTCCACCAGCCACAGCCTGTCTGGCAAAAGTTTTACTGGCTCCTTTCTCGCCTTCGGTTCCGGCAAAAAGAGCCAGGTGGACATCCTTGAAGGAACCCGGCGTGGTCTCCTCCACGGAAAAATTTCTCCCGGCGATTATTTCCTGCCGTTGTCTGGTGGCCAGAATTTTGAGGGAGGCAATAGGGAAGTTTCTCTCCAGAAGAATCTCCACCATTTTCTTCCCCACCAATCCAGCGCCCACGACCGCGACATTATATTTTCGGTTCATGGAAGAAATTCCCCTTTCTCAGTCTTTGCAGGCCGTCCTTGCACATACCTGATGGATACCAGTGACACCGGCTGCATATTTTTTCAAGTTTACACTCATCCAGCGTCCGGCGGAGCAAGCTAAATACTACCCCTGCCGGATAAGTCTTATTATAGGGAATTTTAAGTAATTGGGCAAGCTCCCTATCCATTTGCGTAACAGTTCCATCACTGTCCCGACGGCACTTTTTAGAGGTGGCCAGAGGACACTTTCGACAAATGGCATCCTCTCCTGAAGTGAGCCGAATACCTGTATCGGGCGATTTCTGCACGCTTTTTACAATGATTGCCATATTTCTCACAAAGTCTCTGCTGTAGCCAAATCCCTTAAAATTGAGGATACACAGCAGATGGTGCGGTCTGAGCAGCACTGTTTTCATCATCTTCTGAGAGGAAGTATCCGGGCTGCTGTGAGAGCCGCCAGATAGGCTTTGGCGATATCAAAGGGTATGAAGGGTAAGGCGCCGATGAGCAGGCCGCGTTTCCAGCCACACTGGAGAAAGAACGACAGCCAGGCAACGCCAAAAAGGTAAATAATGGTGATACCGGCCAGCATCAGGAAAAGTTGTCTGACCAGCTGACGACAGCCGGAAAGTCTCTCTGCAGAAAATCCCACGAGAAAACTGGCGGGTATGAAGCCGACGAGATAACCCAGAGAGGGAAAGAGAAAGCCACTACCGGCACCGGAAAACCAGGGGATTCCGGCCAGACCGCCCGCAAGGTACAGAACCAGGGAAGCAGGAGCCAGTCTTCCAAGAAGAACGCCTGTCAGCAGAACCGCGTACACCTGCCCGGTAACCGGTACTGGAGTAAAAGGCAGCCTCACCTTTATCTGAGCGAAGAGAGCAACAACCAGAGTAAAGATAAGGCAGAGAAGAATTTTTCCGGCAATGGTAGCGTTGCGGAGTAACTGAAAATACTTTTGCCAGCATCTGTACCAGGTTCGGTAAAGGTAGTCCATCAGTTCTCCTGTTGAGGCAACTTTCTAGGTAACTGTTCAGCCTCATTTAGTTTACCACTAAAAACTGAACATTTCAAGGGGGAACAGGTCTTCTCTTTCTGTCAAAAGGCGGCGTCATTACCGTGGAATTGGAACACTGTGACGCGATAGGCAAAATTACCAGGAACTTCTCTTCAACGAGCTGAACTTCCAGAAGAACCAGCCGTTCTAATTTCAGGGGTAACTAACTAAATTTCCTTCACAAATCTGGCAAGCAAATCCCCGACTTCGGAAGTGCTCAGGCCCATTTTCCCTGCTTCCAGGCTCTTGATGTAACCCTCAGAAGTTGCTTTGATGATAGCCTTCTCAACAGTCTGGCTGGCCTGGAATTCACCCAGAGATTCCAGGAGCATCGCACCAGCAGCGATTGTGGCCAGGGGACAGGCGACATTTTTACCGGCGTACTTTGGGGCAGAGCCATGGATCGGCTCAAACATACTCACGCCCTCAGGGTTGATATTGGCGCCAGCGGCAATGCCCAGTCCACCCTGGGTGATAGCGGCCAGGTCAGTGATGATATCTCCGAACATGTTATTGGTGACGACCACATCAAACCACTCTGGATTTTTAACCATCCACATGCAGGTGGCGTCAACGAAGGCGAAGTCTAACTTTATCTCCGGGAACTCGCGGGCGACTTCCTGGGCAGTGCGGCGCCAGAGGTCTCCGGAGTAAGTCAAAACATTGGCTTTGTCCACCACCGTCACCGTTTTCTTTTCATTCCTTTTTCTGCAGAGGTTGAAGGCATAACGAAGGCACCGCTCCACACCGTGCCTGGTATTAATGTCCATTTGAGTAGCAATTTCCTCGGGTGTTCCTTTTTTGAAAACCCCGCCCACACCGCAGTAAGCGCCTTCGGTGTTTTCCCTGACCACCACGTAGTTGATTTCCTGCGGCCCCTTGTCTTTCAGAGGAGTTGCTACCCCGGGATAGAGTTTTACCGGCCTCAGGTTAATATACTGGTCAAGGTCAAACCTGATTTTTAGCAGGACTCCTTTTTCCAGGATTCCAGGTGGTACCCGGGGGTCGCCGACAGCTCCCAGATAGATGGCGTCCAGTTGGCGCAGTTTTCCAATGTCCTCATCGGTTACCAGTTGACCGGTCTTCAGATAACGCTCTCCGGAGAAGTCAAATTCGGTGTGGTGAAAAGAAAAACCAAAACGATTGGCCGCAGCCTCCAGAACTTTCGTTCCTTCGCGGATAATCTCCGGGCCAATCCCATCGCCAGGTATCAGTCCGAGCCGATATACTTTCTTGTTACCCATTTCATCAATCCCCCTGATTCTATTAGTTCTTGAAGAAACGGTGGATACCCGGACCAGGTATACTCTACTTTCCGGGTAAGATTCCTGATTTTCCCCTTCTGAAAGTCAATCTCCAGAAGGTCCCCCTCCTTGATTTCTCTAGCCGAGGGAATTTCGATCACAGGCAGCCCAATATTGATGGCGTTGCGCAGGAAAATGCGGGCGAAACTGCAGGCAATGACCACGGAAAAACCAGCCTCCTTGATCGCCAGCGGGGCGTGCTCCCGACTGGAACCACAGCCAAAGTTTTCTCCGGCCACCAGGAAATCGCCCTGGCTGACCTGTTTTACCAACTCCGGCCTCAGCCCTTCCAGACAATGAGCGGCCAGTTCCTTTCCGTCAGTCGTGTTCAGATAGCGCGCGGCAATAATCTCGTCGGTATTAACATGGTCGCCGACGGTCCAGACTTTTCCTTTCAGGGTCATGGCAGCACCTCTTCTGGATGGGCAATTCTGCCTTTTAAAGCGGAAGCGGCCGCCACCTCGGGATTGGCAAGATAAACCTGGCTACTGGTGTCTCCCATGCGACCGATGAAATTTCTGTTGGTGGTGGCAATGGCGACCTCATTTTTACCCAGCACCCCCATGTGTCCGCCGAGACAGGGACCACAGGTTGGGGGACTGATGACGCAGCCAGCCTTAAGGAAAATATCCATCAGGCCTTCGGCCATGGCCTGCTGGTAAATCTTCTGCGTGGCTGGAATGATAATCGCCCTCACTTCAGGATGAACCGAGCCGTAACGGAAGATCGCCGCAGCCCGGCGTAGATCACTCAGACGGCCATTGGTGCAGGAACCGATTACTACCTGATCAATCCTCTGACCGGCAAACTCGCGAACACTCCGGCTATTACTGGGCAGGGGAGGAGCGGCCACCTGGGGTTCAATCAAACTAACATCAATTTCCAGGCACTTTTTCCAGGTAGCGTCAGCCTCGCAGCCAGGCCAGTCAAGAGTAACTTTTTTTTGAGGAGCCACTTCCGTCAGATAGGAAAGGGTAATGGTGTCAGGTAAAATAATACCGTTTTTGGCTCCTGCTTCAATGACCATGTTGCACATGGTGAAACGGTCATCCATCGGAAGAGAGTCGATCGCCGGTCCGGTCAACTCCATCGTCTGGTACCTGGCGCCATCAACGCCGATTAAGCCGATAGTATAAAGAATTAAATCTTTCCCTCCAACCCACGGCTGTCGCCGGCCGGTGTAAACCAGTTTCATGGCTTCAGGTACTTTAAGCCATACCCGACCACTGATCATGGCCGCAGCCACATCCGTGCTGCCGACTCCGGTGGAAAAAGCGCCCAGGGCACCATAGGTACAGGTATGGCTGTCAGCGCCGATAATTAGTTCACCAGGCAGGATGAGTCCTTCTTCGGGAAGAAGAGCATGCTCAATGCCGGCGCGGCCAATTTCATAAAAACGCACCCCATATCGCCGGCTGAACTCTCTCAACTTTTTCACCATCTCAGCACTTCTGATATCCTTGCACGGGGTAAAGTGGTCTGGCACGAGCACGATCCGGTCAGGGTCAAATACCTTTCTGGCACCGGCCTTTTCAAATTCTGCGATGGCCAGCGGAGCGGTAACATCATTAGCAAGAATCAAATCCACAGAGGCCTCAATAAATTCGCCCGGAGCCACTTTCCTGCGGCCGCTGTGTCTGGCCAGAATTTTTTCGGTAAGGTTCATGGGCGCATGCCGCGGTAAATCTTCTTAGAAATGTTTTTTTTGGCCAGGTACTGGTTGATAGCTGTCAGGTAAGCCTTGGCGCTGGCCTCAAGGATGTCGGTGCTCACCCCCCTGGCCGCTACATTCATTCCTTCTATTTCCAGGCAAACAGCCACTTCTCCCTGAGCGTCCTGTCCCCCGGTGACTGCGGTTATTTTGTATTCCTTCAATTTTGGCCTGACGCCGGTAAGCCGGTCAATGGCTTTATAAAGTGCGTCCACTGGACCGTCGCCTCTGGCCGCATCCTCGTAAACGGTGTCTGCCTTTTTCAGTCGGACGGTGGCACTGGGAATGGTGGAAGAACCGGAGAGAATGTGAAAGTACTCCAGTTGATAAACCGGCTCTATCGCCACTGTTTCCTCTTCCGCCACCACGATTAGGTCGATATCGGTTATTTCTTTTTTTCTGTCAGCCAGAACCTTGAACCTGTTGAAAATTCTTTCTAACTGTTCACCGCTAACCTCAAGTCCCAGTTCCTTGAGTCTGGCGGCCAGGGCATGACGACCGGAGTGTTTTCCCAGCACCAGTTCGCTGCGGGGCCAGCCGACCATCTGGGGGTTCATAATCTCGTAAGTTTCTCTCTTTTTTAAGACGCCATCCTGGTGAATGCCGGCCTCGTGCCGAAAAGCGTTCTCTCCTACCACGGCCTTGTTGGGTTGAACCGGTATGCCGGTCAGGGAGGATACCAGACGACTGGTCCGGTATATTTCCCTGGTCTTAATTTTTGTGAAAAGACCGTAAGTGTCCTGCCGAACATGAAGGTTCATCACCACCTCTTCCAGAGAAGCGTTGCCGGCCCGTTCGCCGATGCCGTTGATGGTGCATTCCACCTGTCTGGCGCCCTTTCTTAAAGCCGCCAGAGAATTGGCTACCGCCAGCCCTAAGTCGTTGTGACAGTGAACGCTGATTACAACTCTTCTGTCTTTAAGGTTGGTGATCAGGTATCCAATTAGAGAGCCAAATTCTTCGGGGACGGCATAGCCAACCGTGTCAGGGATGTTAACGGTAGAAGCCCCCTCCGCGACAACTGCCTGAACCACTTCAAGGAGAAAGTCCGGTTCTGTCCTGGAAGCGTCCTCCGGCGAAAACTCAATGTCTTTCAGGTATCGCCTGGCCTGGCGCACCTTCTCTGTAGCAATCCTTACAATTTCCGCCTTGGCCTTTCCTAATTTATACTTGCGGTGAATCTCTGAGGTAGCCAGGAAAAGGTGTAACCTCGGCCGCGCAGCTTTTTCCAGTGATTTGAGGGCGACTTCTATGTCCTGGTCGTGACACCTGGCCAGGGCACAAACCGCGGGTGTTTTGACTGATTGACCAATTAATTTTACCGCATCAGCATCGCCAGGGGAAGCGGCCGGAAAACCGGCTTCAATTACGTCAACGCCTAAAATCTCCAGCTGCCTGGCAATCTGCACCTTCTGCTGGCTGGTTAGACTGGCGCCTGGAGATTGTTCTCCATCTCTCAGAGTAGTGTCAAAAATAATGACCCGCTCCATTTTTTCTACCTTTCTGGCGAAGCAGCCTCCGAAAAAGAACTGGAGACAACCTCTATCATAGTAACATGGATTGATTTTTCTGACAAGAAGTGGTACGATTAGTTAAAACGGAAGGAGGAAATGAGCAGGACTCTCGCAGCGTTGCTGGTGGTGTCTTTTCTCTGTGGCTGTAGCCGGCAGAAAAGCCAGCAGGTGGCGCTTCTTCCCGAAGAAGTGATAAAACAGGCTGTGGAATACGGCCGTTTAAGGGCCAGTTTGACCGCTAATGAGTTGCTGGAGCCATGGACTGTTGACCTGGGCTACGAGCAGGGAAAGGGTCGGGCCACCATTATCACTCCCTTTGTCAGAGTGGCTTTGCTGGCCTGGCAGGCAGCCAGGAAGGGGCAAAATGTAAGTGAAGAAGTCTTAAGGATAGCGCTGCGCGAGCAATCCGGGGTGGTACACTTTAGAGTGTCTCTTTATGGCGACGAACCTAATTTTTGTCGAAAGGCGCGTTTTCGGCTGCTTTACGACGGAAAGAGTCTTGAGCCGATTTCCAGTTACGTCCCCGCTTACGGTGATTTCACCAGGGATTACTATATCGTGGCTACGGGAGATGTGAAATTCAAAGGTCAGGATATTCCAGAGAAGGCCCAGCTACAGCTTGAGGTGGTCATCCCGGCTGTTAAGGAAAAATCAGAAATCAGAATTGTCTTCCCGTTTAATCTTTCAGCCTACCGTTAAGTTTAGCCCTTATGCGGCGGATTTATCTCCCGGGACGCATCAGTCACACGGTCACTCTTACCGGAAAAAGTGCTCACTACCTGACAGATGTTCTCCGCTTAACTCCAGGAAGTCTGGTAATTGGATTTGACGGGAGAGGAGTTGAATATACAATGAAGGTGGAAGCGATCGGTAAGCAGGTAGTAACTCTTGCGGTTATGCAGAAACAAACCAGTTCTGTCTGTGAGTGGCCGGGCAGAATTTCCCTGTTTCAGGCCCTGGCTAAGGCCGACAAAATGGACCGGATTGTTCGGGAGGCTACCTACCTGGGTGTATCCGTTATTATTCCGATGTTTACTCAACGTGTCATTCCCCGTCTGAAGGAAGAAAGGTTCAGCCGAAGACAGGAGCGCTGGCAACGAATTGCGGCAGAAGCGGCGCGGTTGTGTGGACGAGCTATTGTGCCAGAGATTTGCCCGATAATAAATCTGGAAGAGGCGCTGGAATGGCCAGCGGAACGCCGGATATTTTTCTGGGAAAAGGCTGGTCAACTGCTGCAGGAACCGCTGGGGAATTTCTTTGAGATCGCAGTTTACATTGGCCCGGAAGGAGGTTTCTCCGAGGAGGAAGTTAACCTTGCCCGGAAAAAGGAAGTTTCTCTGCGCAGTCTGGGACCGAGAATTTTGCCGGTGGAAACGGCAGCCCTGGTAGCTCTGACGTTGGTGACTTACCAGCTAACTTTCAGGTGACTAAAAGGAAGTTCCATGCTGCCGGCAGCACCTTTTTCAGAGGGTTCCGGCCAGGTCTTTCGTTTGTGCCTTGAGGTTCATCAAAAGTTCAATATTTGACCTTGTGTTTCGGCTCCGGTTGAGAAGTAATTCCATGGCTTCAATGGGGTTCAGCGGCGCCAGAACCCGACGCAAAAGCCACAGCAGTTGAAGTTCGTCGGGATTGACCAGCAGTTCTTCGCGTCTGGTGCCGGAACGATTGATGTCCATGGCCGGGAAAATGCGACGGTCAGCCAATTTTCTGTCAAGGTTGATCTCCATATTTCCTGTACCCTTGAACTCCTCAAAAATCACCTCGTCCATTTTGCTGCCGGTGTCCACAAGGGCTGTTCCGATGATGGTGAGACTGCCACCTTCTTCAATGTTGCGGGCGGCTCCGAAGAATCGTTTGGGTTTGTCCAGAGCAGTGGATTCCAGACCCCCGGTCATGATTTTTCCGCTGTGCGGCACCAGCACATTGTAAGCCCTGGCCAGGCGGGTAATACTATCAAGAAGAATGACCACGTCCCGCTTATGTTCTACCAGTCGCTTGGCTTTTTCCAGAACGATTTCTGAGACCTGGGTGTGCCGTTCGGGGGACTCGTCAAAGGTGGCGCTGACGACCTCACCCTTAACCAGTTTGCGCATTTCGGTCACCTCTTCCGGACGTTCCGCCACCAGCAGCACGATCAGGAATACCTCCGGATTATTGGTGGCTATCGCATTGGCCAGTTTCTGGAGAATGACAGTTTTGCCGGCCCGCGGAGGAGACACGATCAAACCTCGCTGTCCCTTGCCGATGGGTGTTATCAGGTCAATAATCCTGGTAGTAAGTTCTGTTGGCGTCGTTTCCAGAATAAACCTCTTGTTGGGGTGGATGGGCGTCAGTTCCTCAAAAGGAATCCGTTCCTGAATTTTTTCTGGTTCCTCACCGTTGACCATTTCCACTTTGAGAAGGGCAAAATACTTCTCGCTCTCCTTTGGTGGTCGGATTTGCCCGGAAACAGTATCGCCTGTTTTTAAGCCGAATCTCTTGATTTGAGAAGGGGAAACATAAATGTCATCCGGCCCCGGAAGATAGTTGTAATTGGGGGAGCGAAGAAACCCGAAGCCGTCTGGCAGCACTTCCAGCACACCTTCACCAAAAAGCAGACCGTTGCTCTGAGCCTGAGCCTCCATAATTTTGTAAATCAGCTCTTCCTTGATCAAACCGCTGATGCCGTTAATCTTCATTTCCTTAGCCAGTTTTTGCAACCGGGGCATACTCAGTTTACGAAGACTGGCCACATTGATTTCTTTCATCTCTTCCATAGTTTTTCCTCCACGTTAGCACCGTTCGTTTATGCCAGACGACTCTGGTTCCATCGCTGCTGACACTTTTTGAGAATCTCTTTGACCTGGCTGCGAATGTCCCTGAAAGAATGATTGTTGTCAATGGTGAAATCAGCGTGAGCAAGTTTCCGTTCCTGGGGCCACTGAGATTTCCACCGTTTCTCTATTTCCTCTGGAGTAAAAATCCCACGCAATCGGCGCTTGATCGCTTCAGGACTGGCGTGAACCACCACAATGAAATCAAACAGGTCCTCAGCAGATGTTTCAAACAGGAGTGGTATTTCAACACAAACCATTTTACTGCCTTTTTTCCAGAAGTCAAGCATTTTCCTGCGCAGCAGGGAAAAAACTTGAGGGTGAGTCAGTTTCTCCAGGTAACGTCTCTGGCTGCTGCTGTTAAAAACTTCTGCGGCCAGTTTCTTTCTGTCGGGAGACCCGTCAGGTGCCAGCACTTTCTCTCCAAAATGTTCTTTTATTTTTCTGATGATAGCCGGTTTTTCCAGAACTTGATGAGCCAGCTGGTCAGCGTCAAGAACGGGAATGCCTTCCTTTCCAAAGATGCTGGCCACGGTACTTTTGCCGGCTCCAAAAGTGCCGGTTATGGCTATGGAGAAGCAATCTGGTTCTGGCCGGTTTAACTGTGTTTTCCTGGGGTAACGCCTGGACACTTTCATACAGGTCTGTTGCCTGCAGCACTCAGCCAGCGCTTCTCTTATGTTCCCAGATGCCATGAATGAAGATATTCTTTCTGGATGTGGCTGAGGCGGTCAACTTGGACACCCATACTTTTCAATTTCAGGGTCGCTACCGCTTGATCAATTTCAGGTGGCACCGGATAAACCCGGGCAGAAAGCGGGTGGTTTTCCTTTAGAAACTTCAAGGAAAGAAACTGATTAGCAAAACTCATGTCCATTACGGCCGCGGGATGGCCTTCGGCGCAGGCCAGGTTGACCAGCCGTCCTTCGCCCAGTACGAAAACCCGGCGCTTTCCGGGGAGAAGATACTCGTCCAGATAGGGGCGGACGCGTGTCTTCTGGAGGGCTTTTTTTGAAAGAGTTGCCAGGTCTATTTCTACGTTGAAGTGGCCTGCATTGGCCAGAATAGCGCCGTCCTTCATGAGCCGAATGGTCTCCCAGGAGAGCACCGTTGTATTGCCGGTAGCTGTGATAAATAGGTCGGCGACGGTAGCCGCGGCTTTCACAGGCATCACGGCATAACCGTCCATGACTGCTTCCAGTGCTCGCAGCGGATTTACCTCGGTGACAATCACTCTGGCACCCATGCCTTTCAATCTCATGGCGATACCCCGACCGCACCAGCCATATCCGCAGATCACAGCCACCTTTCCTGCAAGCAGGATGTTGGTGGCTCTTAGAAGTCCATCAACGGTTGACTGCCCTGTTCCGTAACGGTTATCAAAAAGGTGCTTGGTATCGGCATTGTTAACGGCCACCACGGGGAAAAGAAGAAGTTTCTTTTGAGCCAGGTTGGTGAGGCGAATCACACCCGTAGTTGTTTCCTCCGTGGCTCCAAGAATCTGACCCGCTAATGATTTATACCGGTGAACAGTGGCAATCAGGTCAGCGCCATCATCAACCAGCAGGTGCGGCTGTCGTTCTATCAGGGCCCTGATACCGGTATAATAGGTTCTTTCGTTTTCTCCCTTAAGTCCAAAAACGGAGATGCTATGGTCCCTGACTAAATGGGCGGCGACTTCGTCCTGGGTACTCAAAGGATTGGATGCCGCCAGGGCTACTTCGGCTCCCGCTTCCTTAAGAGCAATGACTAAATTGGCGGTTTCCGAAGTGATATGCAAGCAACAAGAAATGCGCAGACCCTGGAAAGGTTTAGTCCGGCTGTAATTCTTTCTTAACGAGCCCACCACCGGCATTTCTCGGGCGGCCCAGGCTGTCCGTTGCCGCCCGGCTGGGGCTAAATCAACATTCTTGATAAGATAGGGGATTTTTTTCATAGTCCGGCTCCGTTCCTGAAGATGGTGACGGCATCACGTTTCTCCCAGGGGAAGCCGGCTTCATTTTCGCGACCGAAGTGGCCGTAACAGGCGGTGCGCCGGTAAATCGGCTGGAGAAGTCCCAGATGGTTGATGATGCCGGTTGGCGATAAATCAAAGTTTTTCTTAATCAGTTCCACTATTTTGCTTTCCGGAAGACGGCCGGTGTGCTCGGTATTAACCATGATGGACACAGGCTGGCGCTGGCCAATAACATAGGCAATCTGAAGCTCGCATTTTTTGGCCAGTCCTGCCGCCACGATATTCTTGGCCAGATACCGGGCAAAATAAGAGGCGGAACGGTCAACCTTGGTGGGGTCCTTTCCGGAAAAACATCCTCCTCCGTGGCTGCCAACACCGCCGTAAGTGTCCACAATAATTTTGCGACCGGTAACGCCCGTGTCAGCCTGTGGCCCTCCGATGACAAAGCTGCCGGTGGGGTTGACAAAGATCTTCATGCCTCTGGCTCTCATTTCTTGCGGAATGACATGAAATATTACCAGTTCCGTCAGCTCGGAGACCAGCTTCTTGCGGGGAACATCCGGGTCGTGCTGGGCTGAAAGGACCACGCTCTGGACATTAACCGGCTGATGGTCGCGGTAAAGAATAGTAACCTGTGATTTGCCGTCCGGACGGAGATAAGGAACAAGTTTTTTCCGGCGGACCTCAGCCAGGCGGCGTACGAGACGATGGGCGTACATGATGGGCAGGGGCATCAGTTCTGGAGTTTCGTCGGTGGCATACCCGAACATCATTCCCTGGTCACCGGCCCCGCCGCGGTTCACTCCCTGAGCAATTTCAGGCGCCTGTTCCTGAATGGATGTCATAACCGCACTGGACTGGTAGTGAAAACCATAGCTGGTGTCGGTGTACCCGACTTCCTTGATCAGACTCCTTACCAGTTCGGGAATATCAACATAACAGGTTGTTGTGATCTCTCCGGCGACAATCACCAGACCCCGCGTCGTCAGAGCTTCACAGGCGACGCGTCCGTTCTTATCCTCGGTTAAAACGGCGTCCAGGATTGAATCAGAGATCTGGTCACAGAGTTTATCCGGATGTCCTTCGGTTACCGACTCAGAGGTGAAAAGATACAAGTTTTCCATATGTCCCCTCCTTGCTTTCTGCTAACGAGAAAGATATTTTTTTAGATTGGTAATCTCCTCAATTTCTGTCGGGTCTATCCTGTTAAGTAAGGCCAGGTAGAAACTGACCCAGTCTCCAAGAATAATTAAGTTGAGCAATTTTTCCAGAAGGGTGGAACCGGATACCGGCACCTTGACGACCTGTATTTTTCTGGAACCAAGAATCCTGGCAGTAAAATTCTCTCTTCTGGCTATTTTATCATGGGCTGATTTGTCTGTAAAGAAGACAGCCAGGGCCTGTCGTACAAACCAGGCAGGAAAACGCCAGGCCATGATTTCGTTGTGGTTCATCTCCGGAATTACCCCGACAGTAGCAAAGACCTTACTGTTTTCCGCCAGTTGTTGTTTCCAGCGCAGTATCGCCGGGAATGACCGGGCGTCGCTGTAAAGAACCGGTACCCGGCCATAAAACTGCCGGGCCAGGTTCTGGGCGGGGTTAGGTTTGGTTTCCGGCAGGTAGCGGTGGACCGAAGCATTGACGATTTTCAGCACACGGGAAAGCCCGGGCCGGGCAGGCAAAAGACGCAATTCTCTCATCCACCTCAGGAGAGGAAAGAACAAGTAGCCAAAAGCGCATCGGGGAGGCAACCCACCGGGAACAACGATGCTGGGGATGCGGTCATTTCTGGCCAGGTGCAGCAACTGGCCTCCGCTGGTGACTACACTGAGAAGACATTTTCTCTTTCTACCCTCATCGTAGGCGCTCAACGTTTCTTCGGTGTTTCCGGAATAACTGCAGCACACTACCAGACAGGAGCGGTTTACCCAGGAAGGAAGGCGGTAGTCACGATGAAGGAAGACAGGTTTGGAACCGTAAGCCTCGGCCAGAAGTTTGATGATTTCCAGGCCGATGCCCGAGCCTCCCATGCCTACCAGGCAGACCCGGTCAAAGGTTTTGTTGCCCAGCGAAGGCAACCGGAGCTGACAGGCATGGTGACACTGCTTTGGGAACAGTCTCAGCAAAGAAGCCATCGCCTGATTATCGCACTGCCAGCAAAATTCTTTCCGGGTCATTCTGGTTCAGCTTTCCGCCAGAACATCAGAAAGGCTTTTCTTCAGAAAATCATAAATCTGAGCGTGCGTTGAAAATTCACTCAGCTGTTCTCTTATTCTTTGAAGGCGCTCCCAGGTAACACGGCGGATTACTTCTTTCACCCTGGGGATAGCTCCGGGTGCCATGCTCAACTGGTCAATTCCCAGCCCGATTAGCAGACAGGCCAGTTCCGGGCTGGCCGCCATCTCCCCGCAAAGACTCACTTTCAACCGGTGGTGGTGACCGGCCTGGATAACCCTTTCAATAAGGGAAATGATCGCTGGATGACACGGCTGGTAAAGATGACTGACGCGTTCGTTACCCCGGTCGGCGGCCAGGGTGTACTGAATGAGGTCGTTGGTGCCGATGCTGAAGAAGTCAACCAGGGGGCCAAGTTTCTCACATAAAATAGCGGCCGCAGGCACTTCCACCAGGATGCCCAGAGGAATTTTTTCTGCAAATTCTTTTCCTTCTTTTCTCAATTGCTGGCGGCTTTTTTCAAGAATGCGGTGCACCTGCTCAACCTCTTCCACCGTGGTCACCATTGGTACCATTATTTTGAGATGACCATGGACAGACGCTCTCAGAATTGCCTTGATCTGGTCAATAAAAATTTCCTCCCTGGCCAGGCAGATACGAATGGCGCGCCATCCCAGGAAGGGATTGCGTTCCTTGCCGAACCCGAAGCTTTCCGGAAATTTATCCCCTCCGAGGTCAAGGGTTCTGATGATGACCGACTTCTCTTCCATGAGTTCAGCAACTTTGCGGTAGGCCTGGTACTGTTCCTCTTCTGAAGGCAAGTCTTTACGGTTAAGGTAAAGATACTCTGTGCGGTACAGACCAATGCCTTCGCCACCGTATTTCTTTACGGTGGCCGCCTCTTCCGGAAACTCAATGTTAGCCAGGAGCGCCACCCTGTGACCATCAGCAGTTTCGGAGGGAAGACCGACGATGGTTTTCAACCTTTTTTGCCACTGCTTCAGACGGCCGCGCTTTTCCCGGTAGGCGGCCAGGACTTCTTTTTCTGGCTGGATAATAACTTCACCGGTTTCGCCGTCAACGATGATGGTCTCTCTATCCTTTAAGTCATTCAGAATGTGTCCGATCCCCACCACCGCGGGAAGTTCCAGGGCTCTGGCCATAATGGCAGCGTGAGAGGTTGGACTGCCTATTTCCATAGCCAGGCCGACGACCTGCCTGCGGTCAATTGAAGCTGTCTGGGAAGGAGAAAGGTCGGCGGCTACAATAACCTGGTTCTTACCAGGCAGGGAAGGCCGGGTACCCGTGGGTTCAAGGTTGGTGATAATCCTTTCAACAATGTCCAGCAGATCCCGTCTTCTATCCTTAAAAAAGTCATCCGGGCCGCGCTGGAAAAGTTCCCCCAGTTTTTTCAGGACAGTTTCCAGGGCACTTTCGGCGTTAATCCTTTCTCTCCGGATAATTTCCACGGTTTTTTCCCGGAGAATTTTATCCTGAAGAAAGACGCGATGAACCGAAAAGATCTCTCCATATTCCGGGCCAATCTTTTTGGAAATCTCATCCTGAAGCCGGGCTACTTCCTCTTCGGTGCGACTTAAGGCTTTTTCAAAGCGAGCCACTTCGGCTTCTACATCTTCCGGACGCAACCGGTAGGAAGGCAGACTTTTTGGAGCCCGCTGCCACCGGCATACCCGCCCGATAGCGATTCCCGGGGAAACCCCAAGGCCATGGTAGGTTTTCATCTATTTCTCAGGGAAGGGAGTTTATCTTTTCCTCGTCTTCCGCTATGATTTTCAGAGCCTCAGAGGCAGTACTTGCTTCCTTAAGACTCTGCCGGAAAACGCGGTCCTTCAGTAATCGGGCGATCTTCGCGAGGGCTTTAAGATGGATTCCTGTGGCTCGCGACGGAGCCAGTACCAGAAATATAATGTTGACCGGTTCCCCATCAAGGGCCTCAAAGTGAACACCCTTGCGGGAGATACCCAGAGCACCGACCAGATTGTCAATCTGGTCGGTTTTGGCATGGGGCACGGCTATTCCCTGGCCGATACCGGTGGAACCAAGTTTTTCTCGTTCCACCAGCGCCTCCAGAATTTCTTTGCGGTTCTTGATCCGTCCGGCTTTTTCCAGGGCCATGAGAAGTTCATCCAGAGAATCCTCTTTTTCCGTGCTTTTCAATCCAATGATCACCGAGTCTTCTGACAGAAAATCGGTTATCTTCATAGGTCCTCCTTATCCTGTTTATCGGTGAGATTGTTCAATAACCTTGTCATGCAGCCGGCTCAGTTTTGTTCTTGCTTTGTCCAGCAAAACCTCCACACATCGGTTGAGGTCATTGTCGCTCTCCTTTAGAAAGACAGTCTGGTGTCCGGTATGAATAACCAGTTCGGCGACATAGGTGGAACCTTCGTTTCTGACATAAAAATCAGCCTTGCTGGTACCAAAAGTTAGTTTTTCAAGTCGCTGCATTTTTTCCCGGATGTAACCTTCAAAATCCGAGTCAACTCTTGTTTTGAAATGAATCCTTATTTCCATAATCCTCCTTTTTGATGGTGGGTGTTATCTCCAGAAGGGGAAAGTAAAAGTGGAGAATCTCTGCATAATTAGCGCCGGCTTCCGCCATCCTTCGGGCGCCCCATTGACAGAGTCCCACACCATGGCCATAGCCACGCCCCTGCAGGAAAAAGTTTTCTCCATCCTGTCTGAGGGTGAAGAAGGTGCTGGGAAGCATCAACTGGTTATTGAAAAAAATGGTCCCGGCCCGGGAGTTGATCCGCGAGCGGAATTCAGCAGCAGTCATTTTCAACTCTTTTCCGGTGCTGCCCACTAGGGTAATTGTAAGAGCGCGGCCTGCTGAATCAGTTTGATTGATTTGAAACGTCCGGACGTGGGTCTGAAAAACTCTGGAGAGAAAATCACGGGTAAAAGTTCTCTGCCAGGTGGCGTAAGGAGAATTACTGCAGGAACAGGACGCGACCGCGGTCCAGCAGGGCTGGATAGTTCCGGACCAGACATTTTCAGGTGTGGTGGTTGCTCCGCCGCAGCAGGTATGAAAAAAAATCATTACCGGTTTTCCCTCAAAGGTTAAAACTTGACCCTGAGTTTCTTCCACAGCCGCCACAACATTCTCGTGCTCACATTGGCCGTACAGTTGATGGCTCAGGGTGATGTCATAGGCAGCTCCCCTGGTCCGGGCCTCGTCTCTCTTGACCCGAGCCACCGTTCGGGCACAAACTGCCTGAGCCTTAAGGGCCTCCATCGGCCAGTCTGGACCCATTTCCTGTCCCAGAACGCCCGCTATATAATCCTCAATATCAACCTGGTTAATCAGCAACCAGCGACCACCATTTTTCTTCAGATAGACGCTACCGCGGTAACCGGATGTAAAGTTTCTGGTCAGGCTCCTAACTGACTCTCCTTCCTTCAAGCAGACCCGTATCTCTTCTGCGGCGACCAGAAAAGGACACAGAAAGTATAAACTAAGGAGCCTGAGTTTTTTCCGGGTAGACGAGTACTTTAACATTGCCCTTAATCTCAATCCGGTTTTCCGTCCAGTAATAATAAATCTTCTCACCTGAAAAGCTGTTATGGTCCCGGGTGATGACTGGATTACCTTCCATGAGCAGGACCTTTTCACGGTCCTCATAAGTTAACTTCTGACAGGTAGCCTCCATCAATACTTTCTTATCCTGCAGAGCCTTCTGGGTGACCGTAATTTTTCCCTCCAGGATTGCTGCCTCCATCTGCTGCCGCTGGGGACTAAATCTAATTTCGGCTCTTCCTTCTCCTCCTGTTCTGACCTCAATCAGAGAATCAGCGGACTTCAGAGAGAAACCTGGTTGCTGCACAATAGCCGTTTTCTGGTCGGCTGTCATTTCAGCAGTTTCTCCGGTAACTTCCAGACTTACCCTGTCGGAAAACTGTCTCAAACTGAAATGCTCCAGTTCCTGAGAGGATAGTTTGCTCTCCGGAACTTCCTTCTTTCCGCGTTGACACCCGCCTGTCACCAGAAGGATGACGGCTGTTGCTCCTAACAGCCATATGTGCGAACGAGCGGTAACCATTTTTTCTTCCTGTTGAGAATGAGTTCGGCCATTTCACGGAGAACACCTTCACCACCCCGTTTTCGGCACACGATGGTGGCAGCGGTTTTAACTTCGGCACAGGCATCGGCGGGGCAGGCGGAGACAGCAGAACATTTCATCGCTGCCAGGTCTGGCAGGTCATCACCCAGGTAGCAGACCTCCTGCCACCGAAAGCCGTTCCGGACAAGCCATTTCCCCAGGGAGTCGCTCTTATCGCGGGCTTTTTGAATGACCGCGGCTACGCCAAGGTCTTTCCACCTTCTTACCTCCAGCGCGGAACAGCTCCTTCCGGTAATAATCACCGTGTTTATTCCAGCCTGACACAGCAGTTTGATGGCCAGGCCGTCCCGGATATTAAAACTTCGGCCGAGAGCATTTCCCACAAGCAACAGGCAACCATCAGTTAAAACACCGTCCACATCAACCGCCACCAGCCGCAGTAACTGCCAGACCTGATCAGAAATCAAAGCGAAACTCCTTTTTCCCCAGTAAATCGTGAAGGTGAACAATACCCGTCGGCCTTTTCTTCCCGTCAGTAATCACCAGACAGGTAATTTCCAGTTTCTCCATGAGAGAAAGGGCCTGGGCTGCCAGCTTATCAGGTTCAATTGTTTTCGGGTTTTTCGTCATGACCTGGCAGGCTTTCAGAAACTTCAGCCGATCGTGGTGAGCCAGTAACAATCTCCTGACATCACCGTCGGTGATGATACCGGTCAGTTGGCCGGCAGTATTGACCACCAGCGTAAAGCCCAGATTTTTCCTGTTAATCGCCCTAACTGCTTCCATGAAGGACGCCTCCTCTTTTACCAGGGGAATACGGCTTCCGGTTTGCATGACATCCTTTACTTTCAGCATCAAGCGGCGGCCAAGGTTACCCCCGGGATGGTAAAAAGCATAGTCCCGGCGGCCGAATCCACTCAACGCTAAGAGAGTCAAAGCCAGAGCATCTCCGACCACCAGGGCACAGGTGGTGCTGGAGGAGGGCACTAATCCTAAAATATCAGCTTCCTGAATCTCACCGGTGGAAATGACCAGGTCACTGGAGCGCCCCAGGGCCGATTCCGGGGAAGAGGTCAGGCTGACGATGGAAGCGCCAATCTTTTTAAGGCAGGGCAGGATTCGAAGCAGTTCATCGCTTTCCCCACTGTTGGAGATGGCCAGCACGACATCCTGTTTGGACACCAGACCGAGGTCACCGTGAACGGCCTCCCCCGGGTGAAGGAAGACAGCGGTGGTACCTGTGCTGGCCATGGTTCCGGCAATTTTCCGGGCGATGATGCCGCTTTTGCCTATCCCGGTGACTACTATTTTGCCCTGACAGCGCTGGATGAGCCGGACAGCCCGGACAAACTCCTTGCCCAGACGCTGCCGGACACGTTTCAACGCCAGGACTTCAGCGTCAATGACACGGCGTCCCAGTTCAAGGATTTTCTGGCTCTTCATTTTTCAGGGCGGCCTTGATCCTGAGTACCTGCTCCAGCAAACCGGGAAGTAAATGAAGGGGCAACATATTGGGACCGTCTGATAGAGCCTTCTCAGGGCAAGGGTGGACCTCCAGAAAAAGACCGTCGCAACCGACCGCTACCGCGGCCCGGGCCAGGGGAAGAACAAACTCTCGCTGGCCGCCTGAGGACTGACCGTGGCCTCCCGGCTGCTGAACACTGTGGGTGGCGTCGTAAATTACCGGAAAGCCAAAACTTCTGATGATGGGCAGAGACCGAAAGTCTGAAACCAGTTGATTATATCCAAAACAGGTACCCCGTTCAGTTATGAGCAACCGGCGGTTGCCTGTGGAAAGAACTTTTTCAATAATTGGCCGGACCTCCCAGGGTGAAAGAAACTGCCCCTTTTTCACATTTATCACCCGGCCGGTCTCCCCGGCCGCTACCAGCAGGTCTGTTTGACGGCAGAGGAAGGCTGGAATCTGAATGATGTCCAGAACCGCGGCTGCCCTGGCGATTTCCGTCCGGCAGTGAACATCAGAAAGCACAGGTACGCCCAGTGTTTCTTTGATTTTTTTTAGAAGGTTCAATCCCTTTTCCAGCCCTGGGCCGCGAAACGAACCCAGTGAAGTTCGGTTAGCCTTATCGTAGGAAGCCTTAAAAATAAAGGGGACGCCTAACCGGTGGCAGATTGAGGAGAGTTCTTTCGCCAGGGCAAATGTTACCTCTTCATCTTCAATGACGCAGGGTCCGGCAATCAGCGCAGGCAAAGCCGCACCACCAATCTTGATGTTGCCGAGGCAAACACTTTCTACTTTCACCGGACACCTCAACTCGTCTTCTTATCTTGTGTTATCGCCTATTAACTGGATACGTTTAACGGAAGAGATGCTCCTTACTGCTTTTTTAGAGTACGGCTAACCTGCTCCATCCGGGTCGACTGGATGATGTCCCCTTCCGTAAATTCTTTAAAATCCCTGATTTCAATACCACACTCGGTATTGGAAACCACTTCTCTGACAGAATCCTTGAAACGTTTCAGGCTGCTTACTTCTCCTTCATAGACAACCTTGCCGGCCCGGATAACCTTCGCCCTGGAGCCAGCCACAATCTTGCCGTCAACCACCAGACAACCGGCCACAACCTTGCCCCTGGAAAGAGTGAAGACCTTTTTCACCAGTGCCTGACCAAGAAGAACCTCTTTCACTTCCGGTTCCAGCATCCCTTCCAGAGAACGTTTGATGTCATCTACCAGATCATAAATTAAACGGTAGAGTTTAACCTCCACGCCTTCGCGCCTGGCCAGGTCCTCACTTTTTTCCCCGAAAGGTACATTAAACCCAATTACAATACCGTTTGAGGCAGAAGCCAGCAGAATGTCACTTTCAGTTATTGGCCCGGCGCCACAGTGGAGAAGAGAGACAGAAACTTCCTCGCTCCGCTGACGCTCCAGAATGGTGCGAATAGCCTCCACTGACCCGAGGCAATCGGCCTTCAAAATAATTTTCAACTCTTTGGCTGTACCTTCCTTCACCTGCTGGTACAGGTCCTCCAGAGTGAGCCGTCGCACTGCCGGTCTGGAAATGGCCGGCTTTAGTTTCCTCGCGGCAGCCAGTTCCCGGGCCTCTCTCTCAGAAGCCACAACTTCAAACTTAGTGCCCGGGAAGACCACCTGGTCGGCTCCCAGAATCTCAACAGGGGTTGAGGGTCCTGCCTCCGAAAGCCGCCTGTTCCAGTCGTCAATCAAAGCCCTTATCCGTCCGTGTGCAGGTCCGGCAACAAAACTCTGTCCGAGACGAACTGTGCCGTCCTTTACCAGAACAGAAAGTACCGGACCTCTGGCCCGGTCCAGTTGCGACTCAATGACGATACCCTCGCCGAGTTTTTCCGGGTCAGCCTTAAGTTCCAGCATTTCCGCCACCAGCAGAATCATCTCCAGCAGGTCATTCAATCCTTCGCCGGTGATAGCGGAAACATTAACGAAAACAGTTTCTCCGCCCCAGGAATCAGGAACCAGCCCGTGCTCCGAGAGTTGCTGTCTCACCCGGTCGGGGTTCGCGTTTGGCCGGTCGATCTTGTTGACAGCCACAATAATGGGCACGCCGGCGGAACGGGCATGATTAATCGCTTCCAGAGTCTGAGGTTTGACACCTTCATCTGCGGCTACAACTAAAACCACCAGGTCGGTGACCGTTGCTCCACGAGCCCGCATGGCCGTAAAGGCCTCGTGACCGGGAGTGTCCAGAAAAACAATGCTGCCCTGAGGAAGATTTACCCGGTAGGCCCCTATCCGTTGCGTGATCTGACCGTATTCTTTCTGGGCCAGGCGGCTCTTTCTGATGGCATCAAGAATGGTCGTCTTGCCGTGGTCTACGTGTCCCATGATGGTGACCACCGGTGCCCGGGGCCTCAAAAGTGCCGACACTTTGCGGGGAGAAGGAACTGGCCCGGGTTTCTCCGGAACGATCCTTATCCCGAGGTGGTCGGCCAGGAGAGAAATAGCTTGTGGCCCCGGCCGTTCATTGATGTTGACCGGCACATTAAGCGTCATAAACTTCTTCAGGAGCAACTCCGGGCTCAGGCAGAGTTTCTTTGAAAGTTCCTCAAGACTTTCTGACCCGGTAAGCGCCACGGCGGAGCCTACCATCTGCTGTGGTGGTTCCTGCGGAAGTACCCCGGCCACAGGCTTACTGTTGCTTCCTGCAGGTTCAGCCGGCTGCTTGAGTTCTGGGGGTTTTGTCTGAACCTGTTCCGGAACCTGAATTGCTGGTGAAGCAGGGGGCTTTTCACGGCTCTCTTCAGGGGTTGCTGCCTCCTTCTTGAGCTGGCGGTCAAGTTCCAGTTGTTCGCTTTCCGTTAACCCGCTGGAACTGGTTGTTTTCTGCCAGCCCAGATGCCGGCAGATCTCCAGGACTTCCCTGGAAGATAGACCTTTGAGCCGGGCATATTCGTAAATTCTCACCTGTTTTCCCCTTGCAGTTGACTGAGATAAGCAGCAGCGTCAGCAATAAGAGCGGCTGCCTTTTCCGGGGTAAGACCAGGCACCTTTTCAAGTTCTTCTGGTCGGGCTGCGGCTAACTGCTGCAAACTGCTATAACCAGATTCGGTCAGGGCCGCGGCCACTTTCTCGTCAAGTCCTGGCAGAAGACCGGGCAGCAGTTTTTCTCCTCGTGCGTATTCCGAGTAACGGAAAACTTTTATATTCCACCCGGTTAGCTTAGAGGCCAGCCGCACGTTTTGTCCTCTCTTGCCAATAGCCAGATAAAGTTGTTCGTCACTCACCAGGACGACGGCTTCCTTTTCGTTTTCATTCAGGATGACCTTTCCAGCTCGGGCGGGACTGAGGGAGTTGAGGATATACCTGGCCGGGTCTGGATGCCATTCTATAATTTCAATCTTCTCACCGCCTAACTCCTTACTCATATTCTTGATACGCAAGGCTTTGTCACCAATACAGGTTCCAACGGGGTCAATTTTCTCATTATGGGAAAAGACCGCCACCTTGGTCAGGTCTCCCGGAAAACGGGCAAGACTTTTTATTTCCACAAGCCCATCTTTCAGTTCAGGCACTTCTGCTTCCAGAAGTTTTCTTACCAGATCAGGATGGGTTCGGGAAACGATTAACTGGTAAGTGCCCCGATTCGGTCGGCGGACTTCCAGCAGTAGTGTTTTAACTGTATCTCCGACCCGGAGATGGTCCCCTGGCAAACGATGGTGCTGGGGTAAAAGTCCTTCCGTTTTGCCAAAGGAAATGACGATGTGCCCTTCTTCAAATCGTTCCACCCGTCCGCTGATAATCTCATTCTGAAGTCGGGAAAATTCCTGGTAAACTGCATTCTTCTCGGCCTCTCTAAGTCTTTGAATCAATATCTGCTTGCCAGCCTGGGCGGCAATCCGTTCCCAGGGAAAACTGGGCGGAGGTAACTGCTTTCCCTCCTGGTCGAAAAACTTGATTTCGCCGGTTACCCGGTCGATTCTGACCTGAATATCCTCAGACAGGCCAGCCTTTTTCCTGTAGACCGTGAGCAGTCCCTTTTCCAGAGAATCAAGAAGGAAGCTGCGGTCAATCCCTTTTTCTTTTTCCCAGTATTCAAGCAGCGCCAGAAGTTCCTTGTTCATCTTTTGGGCTCCAGCATCAGTACCTCTTCATTGTTTGATTATACAGGATTGCCGTGGTCGCTGTCAAACTGTATTGCAGCAACTGCTGGCTGTTACAGAAAAGTTGCTGCTGTATAAATTCTGAAGTAACCGCGAAACTCTGTCCGGCTATTCACCGAACCACGAGTTGTTAAATAGGGATTACCGGGAGGAAAAGGTTGTTGTGCCGGCGGTTGAACTTTTTCCGATTAAGAACATTTTCAGGACTGGCCAATTTTCCCCGGGTCACAGAAGTAACCACGAAAAAAGAGTCTGTGTCCCGGTGATGTTTAAAGTAACCTGGGTGATATAAGACGTGTCCCTGACGCACCGTGTTTGTCCGTTGTAAGTGCCGGTGCCTTCACCTGCCATGCCTTCTCCATCTGCCTGCGTGTGCACCTTAACTGTTACTTGGTATATGAGGTTTCTTCTGAACTGACTTGACAATTGTAATCTTTTTACTATCATGAGAGCAGTCATGACCGCAGTAAGTGACTGGAAACTGAAAAACTATCTGAAGGATGGTTTAAGGGAAATGGGGTTTTGTGGGGTGGGCTTTGCCTCACCAGGGCTGGTGGACGAGGAGACCCGGAGCCACTGCTTAGAATGGCTCCATCTGGGGTACCATGGTAGTATGGGCTGGCTCCGTCAAAGTATGCCCGTTCGCCTTGATGTCAGAAAGTTTTATCCAGAGGTGAAGACCGTAGTCAGTCTGGCTTTCCCCTGGGGCCGACCTGAGGGAAAAGGAGAATTTCTTTCCGGATACGCGTGGTTGACGGATTATCACCGTGTGCTGGAACAGAAACTGAAGGATTTCCGTTCGCTTCTGAAAAGGAAATTTCCGGAAATCAGGCTCCGGACAACCGTGGATACTTCACCAGTTCTGGAAAAATACTGGGCGGTACAGGCCGGACTTGGCTGGATGGGAAAAAATACCCTTCTGGTTACGCCGGAGTATGGTTCCTGGGTTTTCCTGGCAACGCTACTCATCAATGTCCCCCTTACGCCAGACCTGAAAAAAGAGGATCGTTGCGGTCGCTGCCGTCTCTGTCTTGAAGCCTGCCCCACCGGCGCCCTGAGAAAGGCTTACTTGTTGAATGCCACCCGCTGTCTGGCGTATCTGACGGTAGAACATAACCAGCCACTAACGGCTGAAGAGAAAACTTTGCTTCAGGGGGCCGTGTTCGGGTGTGACCGGTGTCAGGTTGTCTGTCCGTTCAACCAGCCCTCAGAAAAGGAGACCTGTCACCTTAAACAGAGACAGCCTGCTAACACGGCCCTTTTGAAGGAACTGGCCACGATTAATCATGAAGAATTCCAGAGAAGGTTCGGACAGACACCCGTCATTAGAATTGGCTGGGAAAAATTCAGGGCGCAGGTTCTGGCTGCACTAAATTACTATCAGGAGCAGGGGATGCGGTGATGAAAAGACGAAGAAAGCTCCTGCTGGTGGCAGCTATTGTCATCGTGCTTTTGCTGGTGGCAACGGAACGAATCGCTGATTACCTGGTGGTGAGGAATCTTCGTCGCTGGCTGGAGCAAGGGGCTGTCTTGAAAGGCCGTGCCGGCACTCTTACCTTTTCGCTGTGGCGTAGCTGTTTGGTGGCCAGGGATGTGGAAGTCAGCCAACCACAATCTTGCGGCTACGGACAACTGGTGAAGATTCAGAAGCTGCAAGCTTGTTTCTGTCTGATGCCTCTCTGGCACCGGCAGGTATATTTGACCAAATTGGAGATATCCTCACCGGAGTTGACTATTCTTGCGCTGGCCAATGGTGAGAACAGTTTTTCCTGTCTCAGAAGGCAGTTTCCGATGTCTTCATCTCCAGGGTTGAATCTATTTATTAGGAAGCTTCTTCTCAGTGGTGGGCGGGTAACTTTGACGAAGGTTGGAGATGGTGGCAGTAAAGTCAGTCTGGAAGGTCTCAGTCTGAGTTTGAAAGACCTGGCCTGGCCGAAGTCAGGAAATAAGTTAACCTCTTTTTATTTTTCAGGAAGACTTAAAAGAAATCAGGTAGTTGTCCCTTTCCGTTTTGAGGGGAGGGCAAGCTTCCCTGATGGATCTTTTTCCTACCGGGGCCGCGATACGCTGGGACCTGTTCCTGTTGCTTTCCTGAAGGACTTCATGCGCCTGCCGGGTATCCAGGTTAGAGCAGGAGAACTTAACAGTAGTGGCTGGACTGTAGCCGAAAAAAGGGGCTGGAAAAGTCGGCGTCGCCTGAAGTTAGAAGATGTTTGTCTCTATTCCGGGGAAGGAATCTCAGGTAAGGGCTCAAGTCGTCAGGAGCCGGCCAGGATTTCCTGGAAAGTGGAATCCGGCTCGCTGGAAGTTGACTTTTCCTTTGACCTGGTAGAAAAAAGGTAGTGTCAAAAAAGGAATAAAAGAGGAATGAAAAGAAAGGGAACGAACTGGCTCACTCAAGGTGCTTCGGCACAGACAAGGACTACGCCGAAATCGGTTGCTCGGCGAACTCGCTCGCCATCTGGCGAGCTCAGACACCGCCGAGTAAGGTATTGCGTCCCGGATGGAATTGTCCGGTCCGCTTACCGAGCGCGTGCGCTTT
>JAKPFT010000087.1 GCA_029551285.1 bacterium
TATTCCCGGCAGGCCTGGGCCAGGCCCTCTTTAATAGAAGCATGAATGGAAAGAACATCCCAGTGGAGGTGGTTCAGGAGAAAGGTGTTTCTTGTGGGGAAACGGCTTACCTCTTTGAGGGAGAGTTTTTTCCCGTCAAAGGCGCCAGCCATTACCCGACCGCTTTCGGCACCCAGGTCAATGCCCAGGAACATTGTTTCAGCCATATACCATTATTTTAAGGAAAAAGGTTGTCTCGTCAAATCGTCTTGTGGTTTTCTTCCGGTAACTAAAGGAAGCATGGTAGAATTTAACCGGAGCTGTCACTATGACCGGAGCAAACAGAAACTTAAAACAATTAGCCAGACAGTGTCAACAGAAGAACTGGCCGGAGAATTTTTCTGATCTGGTGCAGGAATGTGTTGGTATTGACCTTGCCTGTTTTTACGGGAAAAGACACTTGAAGCATCCAGTTCTGGTGGCACCGGGACAGCTGACAGTTCAGGCCAGCCAGGTAGTGAAGATTAAGGAAAGCGGTTATGCTGGCTGTATCCTGAAGTCGGCGGTTGGCGAAGAAGAAAATGGCTACTGCAGCATGGTTTTCCAGCGGAAGAAAGCAAGCTGGATTAAGACTGTGTACGACGAAGAAGACCTTTGCGGTCGGGAGCCTATTATCCACTGGGATGGTCGGGCCGATACCAGAAATCTGGACCAGTATCTGCTTTTTGCCCGGAAGGCCAGAAGTCTTGATGACCAGGGGTTTTTTGTCGGCGGCTCCTTGCTCTGTCACCTTCCTGGTCCTGACGAGGAGTTTCATGAAAAAGAATGGAGGTTTACAGTGGGAAAACTCCAGGAAATCGGTTTTGACACCCTGGAGATTGATTTCTGCCCGACCCTGGAGAAAGAAAGCGCGCTGGTGGAGAAAGCCAATATTCTGCGCTGGTATCGCACTGTCCCTGCTCTGGTGAAAAGTGTTGACCCCGGAATAGCCGTCTTCCCGAAGATGCTTAATCTGCGGTGGGGCCTGGATTTTCAACTGGAAATGGCTTCCGCTGCGGTGCAGGGCGGTGCTGACGGATTGGTGGTGGCTAACCGGATTTACCTGTCTGAACTTGGTTGTACCCACGGCGGCCGGATGCTTCGTCAGCAGAATCTTCTTCAGGTTAGAGAAATTCATCGTGCTTTTCCCCGTCTTCCCATTTCCGCTACCGGTGGTATTTACTCGGGGCGACATATGGCCGGGTATCTTCAGGCAGGTGCTCAAAACATTCAGTTGCTCAGTTATCTGATGGGTCGGGTGAAAGCACCCTTCCTGCTGAAGAACGGGTATAAGTTTCAACAGGTTCTTTTTGAACTATTCTTCCATCCGGAGGACGGACTAATACCCCTGATGATGGAAAATGGCTGTCAGAATATCTGGCAGCTGCGGGAAGTCAGGTTATTGGTTTAGAAAGACTGTTTTCCTCCGCCAGCAGTCTGGCCGCAATTTCCTCGCACAGCACAACCACATCTTCTGTATCCAGGAACTTTTCAATTTCGCCATTGAAGAGAACCTTCAAATCAGCCGGGAATTCTTCGTCAGCCGGGTAGAAGAGAAAAAACAGTTTCACCGCTGGCAAAACAGATATTTGGATACCCGAAGGGGCCAGGTTAGTTTTCTGGCCGCCCCAGAAGAAGGCCTTTCTTTGCAGTACATCCGGTTGGGCCTGAAAGGCCGTGAGCAACGGTTTAATTACCCGGTCCACAAAGGAGGGATAGTAAATATTGCCTGCATTCATTTCCTTGAAACTGATCAGTTGCCCCTGGTAACGACTACTGCGACTGTCAATCAGATAATGGACGATAACAATTTTTTCTCTCAGGGATAACCAGTCAGCCCCGGGAAAGTTGCCTTGAGAGAGAGATAACTGGCATGTTCGTCCAAGGTAGGGAAGAGTTAACAGGCCAGTTGGCTCGTCCCAGACGGCGCCGGTCCGGCCGGCAATAACGGCCGGCGCTATTTTCTGTAGCTGGTGCCAGCCGAGGGATAAGGCCTCCTGAAGTTTCTCCATGCTACACCTTCAGCCAGGAATGCGAGTAGATGGAACGGCCGGAAAGCACTTCGGCTGTTTTGGTGAATCTTCTTTTTTCTTCAGTAAGCGTAGCCGCGTCAAGTTGGCCTGTCAGACTCTCCTTTATCGTCCGGTTAACTTCTGGTCGCTGACCGCGGGCCAGCGCTACCAGTTCGCTATCCAGAGCGTCAACGATGGCACTGTCCAGTCCGCAATCCATTAACATGGCCAGGTAGGTTTGATTCACCAGGGGCCGCAAGGAGTCCGGAACCCCATTGGAGACATTGGAAAGTCCGCAGGTGGACTTAAAGTCAGGCAAGATTTCCTTCAGCATCCGCATAAATTCCATCACGGCTACCACCTGGTCCTGCTGAAAAGCCACCGGCAAGACAATCGGGTCAAAATAAACATACTCGTGAGGCAGGCCAGCCTGGTCTACCCAGGCAGCCATCTCCGCAGCCAGCGCACCCCGTTCGTTAGCGTCGCGAGGCATACCTTCTTTCCCCAGGAGCAGAGCAATGAAGCGGCAACGATATTTCTGCACCAGAGGAAAAAGCTGCTCCACCCGTTCCGCGGTGGCCTGAATGGAGTTAATCAGAGCGCGACTGCCTTCCATTTCCAGTCCTGTTCTGAGAGCTTCCGTATTGGTGGTGTCCAGCGAAAGGGGCAGGCTGGAAACTTCCCTCACAGTGGTAATGAGCCATTCCATTAATTTGGGCCCGTCTTTTCTGGCCGGTCCGATGTTCAAGTCAAGATAGTCCACCCCTGCCTGCTGGCTTAACACTACCAGTTGCTGTATCGGCTCTTTCCTCCTTTCTTTCATGGCGGCTGACAACTTCTTGTTCATAACATTGAGGTTTTCACCGATGAGCATCATCTTGGCCTCCGGTCCTGAATATTCTCAGTTACTCTGCTTTCCAGTTCTTCAGAAAAACGGGGATGTAACTGGCTTCTCTCGGACCAAGAAGGATCTTCCAGCCAGGCAGTTCTTCCTCCAGTTCTCCCACCATACCGGCAACGACCCCTGGCAAAATGAGGGTTCGGTGGGCGATTTTTTCTTCCAAATGCGTCTGCTTAACCAGTTCGGCAATCTTTTCCGCATTAAACTTGTCCGCCGCCCACGCCGTCAGCACAGACAATCCTTCAGCATCCTGGACCAGAAGGTAGGCCGGAACCCGAGAATTTTCAATTTCGCCGGAAACGACAAAATAGGTCAGGGAGAAGTTGGTGGTCACCAGTACGGGTGAGGATGGCCCCGGTTGACCGATTTCATAAAGGCCCTGAGGAGTGGCCATCGGTCGTTGAGGGTCGGTGAAGATATTAAGCCGTTCCAGGAGTAAGGGGAAAAGGATTTCTCCCTTTAACTCCGGGAGCACTACCAGGCTGGCATATTTGGCGATGGCTAAACAGGCGTGAAGAGCCTGTCTCAGCGGGTCCTGAGTGAGCGTGCCGGGCATGGTCAGGACCGGATAACCAAGTTCTTTAATGTGTCCCAGGATGGCCCCGCGGCGAATAGTTACCAGTTTCTCCAGCAGTTCCCTTCCCGAGGAGACTTCCGGATAAAGAACCAGGTCTGCCAGTCCAGGTCCAGAAAGTTTGCCTGCCAGTTCCACCAGTGTTTCAAGAGAAGCCCCGCGGACAACAAGCGGTAGGGAAAACTCTCTGGCCAGATTACCCATTTGCTCCCAGTTGGTGCTGTCAGCAGCGAAAAGTAGGGGTCGGCTCTGCAGACAACCTTTAACTGCTTCTCTCAATCTGGCGACTTCCTGACTCATGAGGAGCAGACATTTTCCGGTGGCGCAGGCTTTTTCCACCAGAGAGGAAAATCGGCCCTGCCCGGTGTCTTCAACGGCAATCAACTCCGCCTGCAGTTTTAAACCGACGCGTTCGTAGGAGAGACGGCCAATGTCAGCCAGTCTGGTAGTTATTTCCTCATCAGACATTCTCTCCGAGATCAGCACCCCGAGGGCTGGTGGATTGTAGAATGTTTTTTCGTGACGAAAGAGGACCGTTTCCCCTCCAAGTTTGATCTGGTTGTCTCCAGTGCCCACAGTGACCGTCCGGATGGGCGGGGCTGAGGCTTGAGCCAGCTGATTTTTCCCTTCTTCGCTGAGATGGGGACACCTAACTAATTCTGTTTTTCCCAGAGCCAGTTGCATGGCAAAGGCCAGACAGGTGGGGAAACCACACTCTTTGCAATTGGTTTTGGGCAGGTACTTGAAAATGTCCAGCGGTTTCAGAGCCATGAGCCACTCCTTGAAAGTGAGCCGGCGTTACATAATCGGTTCCATTTCCAGAGCCGGATGTTTCTTTTCCTGGAGGAATGGTAAAATCGCTTCTTCCGTGACACCCACCGTTTCATCGGCAATTTTCTCAGGAAGGTCCGGAAGGCCGATTTCCGCCGCCCGTTTTTTTAACCGGTCCATGATCTCTTCCTTCAAGGCCTTTGGCATCCAGACCAGCCTTCTTATTCCTCCCTCAGCAGCCAGGTACTTACTCTGGGTAATGTTGAACTTGGAATGACCCAGGAATCCGGGTGTCTGCCGGCCACCGCCGATTGTTCCCGCCAGGGTAGTAAACTTCATGCCGCAGGGCGTTTCGCCTTTATAGTCGCGGTGTACCGTCATGATGCCGTTGCACATCGGCAGAACCACCGCCACACATTCACAGCAACCACAGGTGGTCATGGGGTCTACCATTAAACTGTAGATACTGACTTTTTCAATAGCGCCCCGGCTGGCCTGTCGCACAAAATTATTACAGCCTTCAAACTGGCCAAGTTTTTGATTCAAGACTGCACCCTTTTTCACCGGCTGGTTCGGCCCTTTGGGATTAATTCTATTAGAACCTCTGCAGTCAAGCCAGGAGAAAGCTCCACACAGACCCGTCCGCTCCGGGGTAACGATGCAGACATGGGTAGGAGCGAAGGACTGACATAAGGTGCAGGAATAAAAGGTATCCACCTCTTCGTCAGTCATCCCGGCCAGTCTTTCATCTCTCTTTGTCCAGACAGCCCTCGCCTGTTGAACCAGTTGCTTAACCGCGGCCTCTTCGGTGTAGATTTTCACCTGCACCTTGTCCAGGATATTGGCGAAAACTTCATGATACTTGGCATGGAGAACAACCCCCAGGTGTTTCAACAGGAGCCCTTTCTCTCTGGCTTTCTTGCTAATTCTCAGCCAGACAATGTCACGCTGGCCGATATGCATGACCCCGTTGATGTAGTTGAGATAATCGTGAATGTGACGTTCCAGGATTGGTTCAAAGTCCTCCTGCATTTCCCGTCCGGCCACCTGAACCAGGGTGGCCAGAGGTATCTGGCTTCCTTCGGGTAAGCTGTCCAGGTCAGGGCCAATGACTTCTATCCGGCCATCTTCCACCTGGTTCAACGGAAGAGAACTCGTCCATTCGCAGGCCAGAGTTTTTGTGCCCCCGGCTTCCACAAAAAGGTCCTCTTTTCTGATTCTTTCCCCCTCAAAGGCTGGTCCATAGGGAACCGGAATGGGAATTTTACTTACCGTAACTTTTAATCCCCGAACCTCAACAGCCCTGGCCACAATCTGGTCATGGGGGACACCGGAAACCACGTGTTCATATGTACACACTCCGGTAGGAAGAATCTGAGGTATATCTGAGTCAGCGATGGTGGGAAAACCGAAATTGATGGCACCGGCAGCATTAGCGTACCAGCGGTCGGTAACCTCACCCAGGGCGATGACAAAGGCGAAAATCCGGTCCTTGTTATAGATGAGGATTTTCCGGTACTCGCCGGGCTGGATACCCCCAAAACTCATAGCGGCCCTGACCGCAAACCCAAGAGCAAAGACGGCCTGGGAGATATCCGGGCCGAAAGGAACCAATCTTACTGGCCAGCCTAACTGCATCCCCGCGGCCTTAAGCTGTTCGGCAAACGTGGTACCCTGATGGCCAGCGCACATGAAGACATAGAGATTTTTTTCCTGAAGTTCCTGAGCAATTCTGGCCGCTATTTTTTCTTCCGGCGCAGCTCCAACGATTGCGGCAAACCCGGGAGCCGTGCCATCGACAAATTCAATTCCCCGTTTTCTCAGGATGATATCGCTGGCCGCACCCAGCCAGAGTTTGCCCTCCGGCGCCTCTTCTTCCGGGGAATAAAAGTCAGGGTGCTCAAGGTAGGTAATTGCTTCAGCCATCTCTTCGGCAAAAAGGGTCGCCATTCCGGCATCAAGCACCGGCCCCAGGTATGGCAGATGGACTTTCTGGTAGACCGGTTCCGGAAGAAGCCTTTCACAGATAGCGAAAACTTTTTCCATATCGGCCAGTTTCCTCACCGGAAGGCCTGACAGCCCATAAATGATGGGCAGGTAATAAGCAGTTTCCGGAAAACCAACCTCTGCGCCTGAGCCGTGTTTGTCCATAGCCTGTTGCCATTTTTTCCTGGCTTCGGAAACAATCTCGTGAGCCCCTCTGATAGCCGCAGCGGCGATAATTTTGGACATTGGTGAACTCCTTTTGCCATACTAATTCTGCCGGGGAAATATCTCAGAGTTCGCGCCTCATAGCCATGTCAAAAAGGATTCTTTCCCTGGCTTTATCAATCCCTAATTTTTTTCTTTGTTTATCAATATGGGCCAGCATCAAACCGGCCATCTTTTTTGGGTCCGGCTCAAAGGCCCATCTTCCTCCCAGTTCGTTCTCCACCTCGTGAAACAGGTAATGCGTCAGGTTTCTGCCTCCCAGAACAGGAAAGGTGACTCCAAAAACAGTAAAAACTCCGGAAGCCACAAAATACTGTCCGATGCTGATGGCTTTTTCACTCATCCATTCGGGAGCCGCACCGGCGACGGGCAGGTCAGAAAGGTCATCTCCCAGTCCCCCTTCTCTGACCACCGCTGCCGCAGCCACCAGAATCCGGGAATTATCCACACAGGAGCCCAGATGGAGTACCGGTGGGATGCCGACGGCTTCACAGACCTCGCGCAATCCCTGGCCGCAGTAGTCAAGGCCTTTCACCGGGTCAAGCAGGCCGGCTCTGGCTGAGGCAATCGCCGAGCAACCTGTCTGGAGAACAAGAACGTCGTTGTGAACCAATTCTTTGACCACCGTAAGGTGGCCGCTATCGTGTTCTACCTTACAATTATTGCAGCCAACCACCCCGGCCACCCCTCTGATGCGTCCCCCGATGATGTTATCGTTCAATGGTCGGTATGAGGACCGAAACATTCCGCCAAGAAGATACGCGATGGTCTCGTGAGAAAATCCGGCAACCAGGTCAACCTCTTCACCAGGCAGGTCAACCGGTTTGCCTTTTCTCTGACCAAAGTTTTCAATAGCCTGCCGCACAAGTTCCCGGGCTTTCTCCAGGGCTGTTTCCTCGGTAAATTGAACATGGACAGCGCCAGGGATCCTGGCTTTGTCTGAGGTCGTCACAATTTTCGTGTGATAACAGGCAGCAATCGCGGGCAAAGACTGCATGATGCACTGGATATCAACCGCCATTAAGTCAACGGCACCGGTGGTGATGGCTGTCTCCTGATTGAGAAAGTTGCCCATAAGAGGAATGCCGTGCCGCATGAGAATTTCGTTGGCGGTGCAGCAAATTCCGGCGATGTTGATACCCCGGGCTCCTTTCTCCCTGGCCTTTTGAATGAGGTCGGGTTCTTCCGCTGCGACTACAATCATTTCTGAAAGAAGGGGTTCGTGTCCGTGGACGATGATGTTGACGGTATCCTTCTTCAAAACCTGGAAGTTGACCTGGCTGACCATCGGCTGGGGAATACCAAAGAGTACATCCTGCAGCTCCGTGGCGATCATGGAACCACCCCAGCCATCACTTAAGGCACAGCGGCTGGCCTGAGACATAAGACTGTGGTATTCCTGGTCAGTTCCCATGTGGGTACGGTGAAGGGCTTCCACCACTTCCCGGTCAATCCCGCGTGGTACTATCCCCAGTTTTTTCCACAGGTCATATCTTTTAAGCGGTGCGCGCCTCAGGAAAAAAAGTTCGCCTTCCTGCTGACCAAACTGATTTTGCGCCCACTGACCAACCTTGAGAGCCAATTCTTCCACAGTAAGATTTTTCGGCTCCAGACCAAGTTCCAGTGCCAGTTTAACCAGCTTATACTCATCGCGGATCTGGTACCCGGGGGCTTCCTTCCTGGCAACTTTAATTAGTGTTTCGGCCACCGCGCGGCCGTGGTCAGAATGAGCGGAAGCACCAACCGCCACCATCCGGAGAAAATTTCTTGCAGTAATGGTATCAGCATCGGCACCGCAGACACCTAACTGGGGACCTTCACCAAAAGGGTCAATACGACACGGCCCCATCGCACAGTTGCGACAGCAAATACCTAACTGGCCGAACCCGCACTGAGGTTGTTGTCTGGCCAGTCTTTCCCAGCATAGTTCCAGTTCTGCTGAGCCGGCCGGTGATGGAAACTGGTTATCCATGTTAACCTCCTAAGAAAAGAAAATCTGCTGCCCCTCAGGGGAAACTGATTCTCTGAAACCCGTATCTTTCTCTAACTTTTCTCTGAGATAGCCGTAGTCAAAGTAACTCTTGCCAAGGAAATTCTTGTAGTTTTTAAGGTCAATTCCAGCCCGGATGACAGCCGTATAAAAGCCAGCCTGTTGAGGGTCACCGCCAACCATAACAAAACCGACCAGCCGGTTTTTCCGCAGAATGAAACGCTGGTAGTTCCAGCTTTTTCTGTCCTGTTTTTCCCTGATTTCGTCACTTTTTTCTGGCCGCAGGATACCGGCGGAAACCAGCGGCAGCCCGAAAAATTCCGTGGCATTCGCCGGGAAGGAGCCGGGATATTTCCGGCGCGCCCCGGCCATATTTAAACCAGCCAGTCTTCCCTGTTCCTGGGCGGTTAGCCACAGGCCGTTAACAGTGGACTCACCGGTAATCATATCCCTGGTTTCGGCCACATCACCAGCGGCAAACACATCAGGGCAACCGGTCTGAAGAAAGTCATCAACGACAATACCATAACGACATTCCGTGCCGGCCTCCTTTCCCAGTTCCTTGTTGGGAAAAACTCCCTTTCCGACAATGGCCAGGCCGGTTTCCATCTTTTCGCCGTTGTCCAGTTTTACGCCAGACAGTTCCTGCTCACCCAGCATTTCCACTGGCGCCAGGCCGGTTCTGATGATAAGTCCGTTTGCCTGCAGGCAATCAGCCACTATCTCAGCAGCCTCCGGGTTGACCAGCTGGGAAAGGAGATGGTGTGATTTGACAATGATTTGAACCTTTAGACCCCTTTTCTTAAGAGCCGTAGCCGCCTTCAGTCCGATTAATCCACCACCAAAAATTACTGCCTGTTTACATTTCTCAGCCCGGGCGAGAATTCCCTGGGCATCAGTCAAAGTCCAGAAGTGATAAATTCCTTCTATTTGCTCTCCGGCCACCCCCAGGTTTCTGGGAAGGGAACCGGTCGCCACCAGCAGCCGGTCGTAACGCAGTTGTTTCCCGGAAGCGGTTTGCACCCTTTTCTCCCCGGGGATGATTCGGGTGACGCGTTCACCTAACAGAAGCGCCACCCGGTTTTTACGAAAATAATTCTCATCCTTGAGACAGAGGTCCTTTTTTGAGTGGGTTCCGGCGAGGTAATTGGTGATTAAACACCGGGCGTAAGGCAGGTACGGTTCTGCGGAGACCAGGGTAATCTCACCCTGCTGGTCCTCTTCGCGGATACCTTCAATGGCGTTCAGGCCAGCGGCACAGCCGCCGACAATCAGGTAATGCACCGGCTTCTCCTTTTCTTTTTCACTTCCTCAAACTCACTTGCCTGGCCGAAGAACAGTGCTTTGGTGGGGCAACTACTAACACACGGCGGCACTTCCTCATCCTGACACAACTCGCATTTTACCGCCACTGGATTTTCTCGGTCCATAGCAATAACCCCGTAGGGACAGACCATCAGACAGGAATAACAGTGAACACATCTGTCCCGGTTGATGACCGGAACTTCGTCTTTCCTGGTAATGGCTCCGGAGATGCAGGCTGAGAGGCAGTAAGGCTCGGGGCATTGACGGCATTGAAGAACCAGGGACTTATCTGCCTGTCTGGTCACCCTGATTCTGGGTACCGGACCCGGTTTTTCCAGGATTGCCTCCGGCAGGTATTTGGTGCGCGAATGTTTCAGCCAGCAGGCCAGTAAACAACTGCGGCAGGCCAGGCATCTTTCCTGGTCAAAAAAAATTCTCTTCATGGCTATATCTGTTCCGGGTTAACCGGCTTGTTCAGAACCGGTGTCATCAGTTCTGCGCTCCAGTCAAGAAAAAGTTTAGCCGCCGCAGGGTGTCTCATCACGACAATGTCGGCGCCGGCCAGCGTCAGCAAAGCTGCCGTGATGGCCTCCATCATTATTCCCCTCGTTTTTTCATCACCCATGGCCGGGTTCTCGCTCCGGGGCAGGATGGCTTCCTTAGTTTTCCACACTTCTTTAGCCAGATTACAGACCATGGGAAAACCTAACTTATCATCCTGTTGGATTAAGGCGGCGATGCGGTCCCTTTCCATTACGGAATAAGTGTACTCCAGCCCGTAACCAAGGCCGCCAGTGGTGGGGTCAATAATGATTTTGTTTTCGGGCACTCCCAGTTCCAGGAGAAGGATGTTTAACTGCTTGGCTAAATTGACATCAATCGGTGAGCTGGCGATGACTACCTGACGATAGGCGATGGCTGCTGCTCCTATGGCCTTATAGTTTTTCTCCTGGACCGGCCCTATGGCCACATTGCGACCAGCAGCGACTTCCGCGACTAACTTCAGAACTTCAGCATCCTTCTGGAGGTGGTCACAACCGAAAATTAGTAGCGGTACCTCCACTGTCTTCAGAACTGCTTCAACGGTTTTGACAGCTTCGGCCGCCGAACGGTTGGAACCCATGGGGTCAATACTGGCCAGGTGCAGCGCGATCGCTCTGGCCTGATACTTTTCTACATTTACTCTGGCCCAGGTGGCAGGGTCATTCAACGCTGATCCGTAAGGTACCAGACACGCTTCCGGCCAGTTCTCCGGAATTTCATCTCTGACTTCCATAGCGACCAGCGGTCCGCGGTGACCATCTCCGTCAAAGACGTGGTAATTAAAAGTTTTCTGACCGCCCGCCGTGACCGAGTTTTCACCAGTGCCCAGGGTGACTTCTCTTATTTTTCCGGTGTAGGTCGGACCGGGAATTTGCAGGCTCATCTTTCCCCCAGATTTTTATGAATTTCTTTCCCGAATTACTTACCGCTCTCGCTGCCGAAACCTTCCCCGAACCAATACCGTTCAGCACTTTTCAGGTACCGAATCATCTCTTCTCTTTCCCGAAGATTCTTCAACCAGGCCAGCGGTTTCCTTGGTTTTCCTGGCTGGAAGCGCTGGTTGCTCTGTTCAGGTTTCATGGCTGTCCTCCATCCTGAAAAGAATTGTTTCCACCGCCCTCAGAAAATGAGGCGCTTTTTCAGAGAAAGGTTTCCCTGCGATTTCTGTCTCGCGAATGGTTTCCTCGTAGGGGAGAAATCCGAGAAGGTTCAAACCTTTCAACTTTTCCCGAAGAAAGTCCTCTTCGCTCTTACTTCTCACGAAGTTACCCACCACGCCAATCTTTTTGAGGCCAAGTTGCCGGGCCAGAGTATCAATCCGATAGGCTGTCTGAACGCTTTTTTCGCCCGGTTCGGTAAGGATGATGAGCCAGTCAATTCCCATGGTGGTACCCCGGCCCAGATGCTCAATTCCGGCTTCCATGTCAAGGATGACAAACTCCTCACGCCTCAGAATCAGATGCCGCAACAGGGCTTTCAAAAAGGCATTTTCCGGGCAGGTGCAACCTGAACCTGCTGCTCTGATGGTGCCCATCACTCCCAGGAGAAGGTTGCCCTGGCGAAGGAAATACTTTTCCGGGATGTCGTCTACGCGGGGGTTAAGTTTGAAAACAGGCGAGGTTTCACTTTCGGTTCGCTCCTGAATGAGCTCCTTCATCTCTGACAGCGGCACAACGCTACCCTCTAATCCAAGCGTCAGCTGAAGATTCATGGCCGGGTCAGCGTCAATCAAAATCACTCTGAAGCCACGACGCTGTAACACCCACGCTAAACCAGCGGTGAAGGTTGTCTTGCCAGTTCCACCCTTGCCGCTGACAGCAATTTTCATAGTTTAAAGTATAAAGGCTACCCCTGTCACTGTCAAGAGGGATTGATTCATCAGAAATTCCAACATAAGAAAAGTTGTTGAGGAGTATGTCTAACTTCGGGAAGATTTCTGCCCACACGCCCTTGTCGGAGACAGGACTACGAACGCTGCCGCTTTGCCTGCTTGTCTTGTAACTGCGCCATGGGATAGCGTGTGGTGAAATCTTAGCTCGTTGACACCCCGGATTTATGCCGGGATTTTAAGGGCATTTCTCGCACGGTTCACTTCAGCGGGAAAACTTGCCACGGAGGGTGCGGTGCGGAAAGATAGCGATGTCTTACATGGTTTATCAAACAATGAGAAGGGCCGTTTTCAGAGACCTTGCCACTTTCTCCATTATTTCTGCGGGAAGAGACCCAACCTTCTTCAGTAGAATTGTCTCATGGACAACGGCTATCTTCTCGGTCTTTATAAAAGAGGGCCTCTTAAGCCCCGTTTGAGAAAATGTTGTAGTGTGTTCGCTGATCTCCACCCAGGTCTCACGCAATATTGCGCTTGCTGGCGCTCTTGAGAAAATCCCGATTACAATCACATCTTCCCCGTGAGTTACCCACACCAGCACGGGTCTGACTTTCTCAGAGGTGAAATCGGTAAAGGGGAATCGCACCAGCCAGATTTCTCCCCGTTCAGGTTTGGGCATCGTAGATATCATCCTCTTCCAGCCACTCTTTGAAACCTGTTTCAGCAACGGTCATCATGGCAGCAGTCTCAGCTCTCTTTTCTAAGGCCTCGGTGATAGCAAGAATCTCTCTGGGAGGCAGTTGAAGAATCATCTCAAAAACCATCTTCCTGATTTCTTCAGTACTCATGTTCAGGATAACTTTAGCCATTTACCACCTCCGTGATAGTCTTATGGCCGTTTCCAGCACGTTTTTGTGTACCGCTCCATTATACCACTGGCAATGCGATTATAAAACCTGATGAACGCCAGGTTAAAATCCGACATAAAAAAGGCAGTGAAAAATGTATTTAACTTCAGAAAGATTTCTGCCCACACGCCCTTGTCGGAGACAGGACTACGAACGCTGCCGCTTTGCCTGCTTGTCTTGTAACTGCGCCATGGGATAGCGTGTGGTGAAATCTTAGCTCGTTGACACCCCGGACCTTATATCAGAATTTCAGGATTCATGATAGAATACTGGTATGGCACAGGGGAAAAGGGTACCGGCGGTTTTCATCGCAGCTACCCGGCAGAACGACGGAAAGACCGTCTTAAGTTTAGGGCTGGTTCTGGCGCTCCAGAAAAAGTATCACCAGGTTGGTTTTATCAAACCGGTTGGCCAGAAGTACGTCGTGGTAGAAGGACAGAAGGTGGATAAAGACGCGCTGCTGATGAAGCAGGTTTGTTCTCTTAAGGAAAACCTGAAAGATATCAATCCCATTGCTGTGGAGGAAGGTTTTACCAGACGGTACTTAGAAAGACCGCATGTTCACGGCCTGATGCAGCAGATTAAGGAAAGTTACATCCGGGTGGCAGAGGGAAAAGATGTTATCGTGATTGAGGGTACCGGACACGGAGGAGTGGGGACAGTCTTTGATCTGAGCAACGCGGCAGTGGCCAGGCTTCTGGAAGTACCGGTGGTTTTAATTTCTATCGGGGGAATTGGCCGGCCGATTGACGAGATCGCCCTGAACAGGGTCTTTTTTGCTAACTATGGAGTAAGTTTGAAAGGTGCCCTGATCAACAAGGTACTGCCTGAGAAAAAGAGCCTGGTAGAAAAATATGTTTCTATCGGACTGACCCGGCAGCAACTTTCTCTGCTGGGAGTTATTCCTTATGTGCCGGTGCTGGCTCATCCGACAGTCGGACAGGTTTTTGAAACCGTTAAGGGCAAATTGTTGGTTGGGGGAGAAAGGATGCGGCAGCAGGTGCTGAATGTTCTGGTGGGGGCGATGACCCCCCGGCACGCTCTGGATTATTTCCGTCCCGGTTCCCTGCTTATTACTCCGGGAGACCGGGAAGATATCATTCTGGCAGCGCTGTCACATTCATCCACGATGAGCACTGGTTCCCCGATGATTTCTGGAATTGTTCTTACCGGTGGGTTGGCACCTCACAAGACTATTCTGGAACTTCTGGTGAGGAGTAATCTTCCTACACTGCTGTCTACAGAAGGAACCTACGAGGTGGCCTCAATGGTTCATTCCATGGAGGTGAAAGTGAGGGCGGAAGATACAGAAAAAGTTGAAATTGCCAGGCGGCTGGTGGCGGAAAACGTTCGGGTGGAGGAACTTTTCAACTGATGAAACAGGTCAGCCTAACCTTTTATCCAGAAGGGATTCGGATAACGGTCCCAGCCGGTACCGATCTTCTTACCGCAGCCTTGAAAGCAGGACTGGCGCTCAGTTCCTCCTGTGGCGGCAAAGGAGTGTGTGGTCGGTGCCGGGTAAAAATTAAAACCGGGGATGTTGAAAGCGAACCGACAGGGAAAATTTCTGCCGAAGACCGCAGAACCGGTATTTACCTGGCCTGTCGCACTCTGGTACGCGGGGATACTGAGGTAGAAATTCTTCCTCAGACCAGGGTTTCCTTCAGGCCCGGGGTAGAAATTTTCCGCAGGGAAGAAGTAACCCCGGAAGCAAAAGGTTGTTTATTCTGGCTCTTTCCCCGGCACGCCCTGACCAGAAAATTTGTTGTTCCCATGGGAAAACTGGTGGCTCAACGGCCAGGGAGCGACTTCGGTAGAATTGAGTATTTCTTAAAGGAACAGGGTTCAGGAGAGATTTCGGTTAACCTTGCTACCCTACGCCGGTTACCGATGGTACTTCAGCAAAACCGGGAACTCGTTACAGTGACTGTCGGTGAACGGCCGGGATTGACGGAAGTGATTCTGGTAGAACCTGGAGATACGAGCTTTTCTCATTACGGCGTGGCCGTAGATGTGGGCACAACGACCATTTCCGCCTGTCTGGTTAATCTTAACACCGGGCAGGTATTAGGAACTGAGATGGCTTTCAACCGGCAGGTCTCCTACGGAGAAGATGTTATCACCCGGATGATGATGGCCGAAAAGGAGGCTGGTCTGGAGCAACTTCACCACGCCGTGGTGGAGACGATTAACGAACTAATCCGGAGTTTGACTCTTGGCTCCAGGGTGAATTTGACTGATATTACCGCGGTGGCCTGCTCCGGAAATATGACCATGATGCATCTTCTCTTAAAAATTAACCCTTCTTTTCTGCGGCGAGAACCGTATGAACCCAGCACCAACAATTTCCCGGTAATAGAAGCTGCCGAGGTGGGGATCAGGGTTAATCCTTCGGCGTTACTGGCCGCGGTGGGCGGAGTTTCTTCCTATGTAGGAGGGGACATCACTGCGGGGGTATTGACCCTGGGGCTGCTCAATAGTTCCTCTCTTTGTATGCTGTTAGACATCGGGACCAACGGTGAAATGGTTCTGGGTAACAAAGACTGGTTGGTCTGCTGTTCCGCTTCCGCCGGACCGGCTTTTGAAGGCAGCGGCGTTCAGGATGGGATGAGAGCCATACCCGGCGCCATTGAGGAAGTGAGGATTCTTTCTGGCCCGGCCGGAGAACTGGTTGAAGTGGAAACCATTGCCGGCCATCCGCCCATAGGTATCTGCGGGTCAGGCTACATGTCTCTTTTAGCCGCTCTTTTTGAAAAAGGTATTATTGACCGCTCAGGTCACTTTACAGAAGTGAGCCAGAGGATGGTGGGACGCCGGGAAGAAAGAGGTTATCAGGTGGTGGCGGCAGAGGCATCCGGTCACGGCCGGCCGATTGTGATTACCCAGATTGACATTGAGAATCTGCTGCGGGCGAAAGCCGCTATTTACGCCGGGATGACCAGCCTGGTGCGACACGCTGGAATTTCCTTCCAGGATATAGATAGAATCTACATTGCGGGTGGCTTCGGCAGCAGAATCAATATTCGCAGTGCTATTAAAATTGGTCTGTTACCGGACCTGCCCGAAGAACGTTTCCAGTTTGTGGGCAACACTTCCCTTCAGGGGGCTTACTGGTTTTTGATGAGTAAGTCGGCCCGGGAGGCAAGCCGGGAGATAATCAACCGTATGACACCTGTAGAACTGTCGCTGGACCCTGAATATATGGAGGAGTACCTGCGAGCCCTTTTCATTCCTCACACTGATTTGAATCTGTTTCCCTCGGTAAGGAAATGATCACTGTTGGAGTTGCCGGCAAGGGTGGGACAGGCAAAACTACAGTCTGTGCCCTGACAATTGTGGCGCTGAAAAGAGCTGGCAAGAGACCTCTGCTGGCCGTTGACGCTGACCCCAGCAGCATGCTGTGTGAGGTGCTGGGAGTGCTGGCGCCCCCAAGTTTGGTCAGTCTGGTGGATGAGGTTGGTCGCTCTTTTGATAAACTGCCGCAGGGCATGGACAAGAGCAGATACTTAGAGTACCGGATTCGCGAGGCGGTCAGTGAAAACAGGGATTTTGACGTCCTGCTGATGGGACGCACCGAGGGGCCAGGCTGCTACTGTTATGCCAATCACCTGCTTCGCGATCATCTTGACCGGCTGGAGAAAAATTACCAGTTTGTGGTCATTGATAATGAGGCCGGACTGGAGCATCTTTCCCGGCGGACCACCAGACAACTGGACCTTCTTCTTCTGACCACCATAACCAGCCGAACTTCCCTGCTAAGTGTGGAGCGAATCCTGGAGATGGTTAATGACAGGAATTTAGATATCCGGGTGGGGAAAGTCTGTCTTGTGGTGAACGAAATGGCAGGAAATTCTTTGCCTTCACTGGCAGAAAAGTTTTCTCTGCCTTCTTTCCGTCTGCCGGTTGACAGGGAAATATTAACTCGCAGTGAAAAAGGCCAGGGGTTGATGGACCTTCCTGATGATTCTCCTGCTCTTGTCAGCATCAAAGATAATCTTCTACCGATTCTAAACTCCCTGGTCAATTAGCCTCAAGATTAGCTTTACCAGAACCTATGTCAAAAAAAATTACACTCGCCAGAAGAAAAGTCGTCTGCATTACAGGTGCGGCTGGAGGTATCGGTCAGGCCCTCTGTCAGGCTTTGGCCAGGCAGAAGTTTCTGGTGGTGGCCGTGGACAGGCTGCCCCGGCCGCAGGCCAGACATATACTGGAAACGCTGGTCGGCAGAGGACACCTTTATCTTTCCGCTGATATTGCCAGTTTTAGCGAGCGGGAAAGGGTAGTTGCTGAGATTCGCCGGAAAATCGGCCGGCTGGACCTCCTGGTAAATAATGCCGGCGTGGCTCCAGTCCGGAGGCTTGACCTTCTGGAGACGACCGAGGAAAGTTACGACCGGGTGATGACGATTAACCTGAAGGGCACCTTTTTCCTTACCCAGGCTGTGGCTCGTTACATGGTGGAACTGGTGGAAAAAGGTGTTTCCTTACACCCTAAGATTATCAACATTTCTTCTATCTCCGCGTACACTTCCTCGGTGAGCCGGCCGGAATACTGTCTTTCCAAGGCCGGCGTCAGCGTGATGACGAAACTTTTTGCTGACCGGCTGGCCGGCCACGGAATCTATGTTTACGAAGTCAGACCGGGCATTATTGAAACGCCGATGACTGCCGCGGTAAAAGAAAAGTATGACCGGCTCATCTTTCAGGAAAATCTTTTGCCCATCAAGCGCTGGGGAAAACCGGAGGATGTGGCGGCCGCGGTGGTAGCCATTGCCACCGGTTGCTTTGACTATTCCACCGGCTCTGTTTTTGAAGTTGATGGCGGTTTTCATCTGCGACGGCTGTGAGGATAAGGATGAAGAAAACCGGGTTGAAGATATTGCCGGGTTTGCAAGTGGATTGCTACCGGTGTCAACACCTGGTGGTGGGTAGCGGCGCGGCTGGCTTAAACTGCGCTCTGTATCTAGCTGAAGCTGGCAAAGATGTGGCCATAGTAACCAGCCGGCTTTTAGGTGGGACCTCCTATAATTCTGGCTCTGACAAGCAGACCTATTACAAGATGAGCCTCTTCGGGGATACCGAGGATAGTCCTATTTCCATGGCCCGGGCTCTTTTTGAGGGTGGCGGGATGGATGGCGATTTAGCCTACATTGAAAGCCTGGGAAGCCTTCCGGCATTCTTTCGTCTGGTGGAAAAGGGTGTTCCCTTTCCGGCCAATGAGTATGGTGCTTTTGTCGGTTATAAGACAGACCACGACCCAAGACAGCGGGCTACCAGTGCCGGGCCGAAAACTTCCCGTTTTATGGTGGAAGTCCTGCTCAGGGAGGTGAAGCGCCTGGGGGTGCCGATTTTTGATGAAATCAGCGTCGTCAAACTGGTAACTGTGGGCAAGCGCCGGAAGAAAATTGTCGGTCTGGTGGGAATGGAGAGGAAAAAAGTAACTGGCCGGTCTTCAGGCATAGTGGTGTTTGAGGCCGAAGCGGTGATTCTGGCCACTGGAGGACCGGGAGAGCTCTACGCTAACAGTGTCTATCCTGCTGGACAGGTCAGTCTTCACGGAGTGGCGCTGGAAGCCGGAGTAGAAGCCGTAAACTTAGGCGAGTCCCAGTTTGGTCTGGCTTCCACTTCCTTCCGCTGGAATCTTTCCGGGACCTATCAGCAGGTTATTCCCTCCTACTTCAGTTGTGAGGAAGGTGGAAGGCGCCACAACTTTCTAAAAAACTGGTATCGCCATCTGGGGGAAATGGCCAGCAACATTTTTCTGAAGGGGTACCAGTGGCCTTTTTCGGCTGAGCGGGTGGCAAATTTTGGTTCCTCCCTGATTGACCTGGCGGTTTATTTTGAGAAAAAAGAAGGCCGGGCGGTGATGATGGACTTCACGGAAAATCCGTGCTCTCAGGGAGAAGAATTCAGTCTGGCTCTTCTTTCCGGGGAAGCACTCACTTATCTGAAACGTTCTGGAGCGCTTCAGGAAACACCCTACCTGAGGTTGCGCCGGATGAATCCTCAGGCCATAGAAATTTACCGGGAACACGGAATAGATCTGAAGCGACCCCTGTGCGTTGATGTCTGTTTCCAGCACAACAACGGTGGTCTGGCCGTGGACACCAGCTGGCAAACAGCCATCAGCGGCCTTTTTGCCATCGGCGAGCTGGCTGGCACCCACGGCGTAAGACGGCCTGGTGGTGCGGCCTTAAACTCAGGTCAGGTGGGGGTAGCCAGGGCGGCGAAATACCTTCTGGAGTTGAGCCGGTCAACTGGCGAGGAAGAAGTTACCGGGTTGCTCCGGCAGGCTGCGGGCCAGGTGTGGCGGGAAAGTCAGCGCATGGTTTCCCAGAGAGGTCTTCAGCATCAAATTGTCCGCAAAGAAATTCAGCAGCGGATGAGCCAGGCGGCCGGTTTTCTGCGCTACCCTTCCCTGGTGGCTGAGGCTCTCAAGCAGGCCAGGAAACTTCTTAGAGAAATTGAAAATAGAGGCCTGTCAGCGAAAAAAAGCCAGTTGGTGACTGCCTGGGAAACTAAAAGTCTGGTGTTGACCCACCTGGCCTTTCTGGCCTCAATAGACTTCTACCTCAGGAAAGGAGGCGGAAGTCGGGGCAGTTATCTGGTGGTCGTTGAAGACACTTTCAGGGAGAAAGCCGTTTTTTCCGTGAACAACAAGCAGGGTGAAGTCTTCCGCTGTCGGAAAGAAAAACTTTCTGACCGGGGCTTCAAGATAGTGGTGGACAGGGAAGGTAACTGCCAGGCAGTCAGGGTGAAACCGCTGCCTAAGGATGACAGCTGGTTTGAGACTATCTGGAAGTGTACGGGGAAATAATCTGATTTCTCTGCGGGGTGAGAGAAAGCGGTAGCGCTGTCACAGGGACGGCCGCCCCAAGGAAAGTAATCCCGGCCGGGATTATTATGAAAAAAGAAGGCCAGGAACAGTTGCCCCGCAGACAGCGCAGCGATTCCGGGAAAGCCCTACCCGGGAAATAGAATAACCCCGGCGCCGGATCAGGAGCTGGTGACACTTGTGGCAGTAAGTATTTTCGCCTTCGTCGCCGGGTATGTTTCCCGTATAGACATACTGCAGTCCTGCCTGGAAGCCAATCTGGCGTGCAGCCGTTATGGTAGCGACCGGCGTTGGCCCCCGGTCAAGCAGCCGGTACATAGGAAAGAAACGGCTCAGATGCCAGGGAATTTCAGGGCTGATGCTGACCAGTGTTTCTGCTAACTGGCCGAGCAGTTTCTCATTATCATTCTCGCCGGGAATAATCAGAGTGGTCACCTCCACCCAGATACCGAGTTTTTTCATCCTTCTGATATTTTCCACCACCGGCTGCTGTCGGGCATGGCACAGCCTGCGGTAGAAAGAATCGTCTCCCTTCAGGTCCACATTGGCCGCATCCAGAACCGGAGCCAGCAGTTCCAGAGCCTGCTGGCTCATGTATCCATTGGTAACAAAGTTGTTTTTGAGACCTTTTTCTTTAGCCAGTCGGGCCACTTTCAGGGCATACTCTAAGAAGATGGTCGGCTCAGTATAGGTATAAGAGATGCTGAGGCAGTTAGCCGCCTGAGCCTGTTGAATTACTTTCTCCGGAGGCACAAACTTCTCATGGGTTGGCCAGTGCCTTTCTTTGGGAGCCTGAGAAATCTCAGCGTTCTGGCAGAAGGTGCAGGCAAAGTTGCATCCGACCGTGGCGATGGAATAAGACAGCGAACCGGGAAGGAAGTGATAAAAGGGTTTCTTTTCTATCGGGTCCACATTTTCCGCGATTAACTGGCCGTAAACCTCGCTGTAGAGTTTCCCCTGCCGGTTAAGGCGCACCCCGCAGAAACCCCTCTGACCTTCCTTAATCACGCACGACTGGTGGCACAACTGGCAGCGGACGGTGTGGTTTTCCATCTTTTCCCAGAGAATAGCCTCGTACATTGTTAGCCCCTTCAGAATTCACACGTCTGCTTCCAGCAGTGGGCCAGCGTGGCCGGCGAGAAAAACTCATCCAGTTCGTTAAGGTCGTGACCCAGGTAGAGGACTTGCTGCGGCCGGCTGCCGTAACGGAACACGGTGATACCTTTACAGTTAGATTTCCAGGCCATCAAAAAAATCTTTCTGACATCGGCCACGGTGGCTTCCGCCGGAAGATTCACCGTCTTGGAGACAGCGTTATCAGTGTATTTCTGGAAGGCAGCCTGCATCTTCAGGTGCTGGGTGGGAGAAAGGTCAAAGGCCGTAACAAAGAGCCGTCGCAGATGTTCAGGAATACCGGGCAAACCAGCCAGACTTCCCCGGGTCATTACCTGGCGCATCAGAGAGACGCTGAGTATGCCGGCTTTTTCCGCTGCCCGCTCAAAGACCGGATTCACTTCCAGAAATGTCCGGCCATTCAGGATGCGCCGGAGAAAAGTTAGTCCAAAAAAGGGTTCAATACCGCTGGAACAGTTAGCAATCACACTGATGGTGCCGGTAGGCGCGATGGTTGTTCTCGTCGCATGGCGCAGGGCCTGGACTTTTCTGTGGTAGCGGCTCAGGGGAAAATTCGGGAAAGAACCTCTTTCCTCACCCAGACGACAGGAGTAAGAAAAGGCTGTCTGGTTGATGAACTTCATCACCTCTTCCGCTAACTCAAAACTCTTCTGGCTGCCATAGGCAAGACCAAGCTGGGCGAGAGTGTCGGCCCAGCCCATGATGCCCAGTCCAATCTTCCGGTTAGCCCGGGTAATCTGTTCCACCTGGGGCAGCGGAAAACGGTTGACTTCAATAACGTCGTCCAGGAAGCGCACTGCCAGTTCCACCAGTTGTTTCAATTTTTCCCAGTTAATTTTATCTTTCTCCACCACCCTGGTTAGATTGATGGAACCCAGATTACACGATTCAAAAGGTAAAAGTGGTTGTTCTCCACAGGGATTACAGGCTTCAATTTTGCCCAGGCCCGGGGTGGGATTGGCGCGATTGACGGCATCCAGGAAAATCAATCCCGGTTCTCCGCTCTCCCAGGCGCATTGGGCCATCATCTCAAAAACTTCTCTGGCCGGTAATCTTCTGGTGGTCTGGTTGGTACGCGGGTTAATCAGGGGGTAATCCTGCCGCTGCAGCACCCTTTTCAAAAAATCGTCGGTGACCGCCACGGAGAGATTGAAATTGGTAAATCGCTGTGTCCTTTTGGCCGCGATGAACTCTAAGATGTCCGGGTGGTCTACCCTCAAAATCCCCATGTTGGCTCCGCGGCGACGGCCTCCCTGTTTCACCACCGAAGTAGCCGCATCAAAAATTTCCATGAAAGACAGGGGGCCGGAAGCCTGCCCCCGCGTAGAAGCTACCAGGTCTCCGCGAGGTCTCAACCGGGAAAAGGAAAAGCCTGTTCCCCCTCCGCTCTGGTGAATCAACGCCATGTTCTTCAGGGCTTCAAAAATTCCCTCAATGGAGTCCTCAACCGGTAGCACAAAACAGGCGGAAAGCTGTCCCAGACTGGTTCCAGCATTCATCAGGGTTGGAGAATTGGGCAGAAACTCCAGGTTGGTCATCAGGGAAAAGAATTTCTCCTCGTATTCAGAAACGCTGCCGCCAAAATTGCTTTCCCCTGAAGCCACATGATGAGCCACCCGACGGAAAAGTTCTTCTGGTTTTTCCACCACCTGGCCATTGAGTCGCAGCAGGTACCGCTCTTTAAGTACTGCTGCGGCCGTTACCGAAAGTTTGAGGCGTCCCTCCACTCCCAGAACAGTTTTGCTCTCTCTGAGAAGGCGGCGCTGATCGCGGTAACGAATGTAGGCTGAGGCCACCGGCGCAAGATTGTTCTCCATCAGCACCTGTTCCACTGTATCCTGAATTTCCTCTACGTGGGGATAGCCACCGGGTGTCTTCTTTAGCTTCTCCAGGACACATTGAGTAAGATAGGCTGCTCTTCCCGGAGCCGTTAAGTGACAGGCAGCGAGGGCCTTGCTGATGGCAGTTTCAATTCTAACTGGAGAAAATTTCTCTAAGGATCCGTCCCGTTTCCGGACGCGAGTAAGCTTCATCGCAGGTGGTAACTTAAAAGAAGAGGTGTGTTGTTACGGATTACTTCTACCGTGACAGTTTTTGTGGCTGAATTCAGAACCTGCTGATAGACCGCAAAAGCTCTGGCCAGACTGTCAATCAGCACACCGTTGACCCGGCGGATGATATCGCCGCTGCGCAACCCGTACTGGTAGGGCAGGCTATTTTCCGGCACCTGGCTGACCCGGAAGCCCTCTACCCTGCCCTCTTCGGTGATAAACGGGGACACCTTGAAGTTTTCCATAAGGTTGGGCGTGTCTCTCAGTTGGTTCAGCACTTCAGAGACAGATACAGCCAAGGGTTCCTGAGCCACCGGCGGAGCCGTTGTTGCCTCCCGGCCTGACACAGGCAAAACAACTGTCTTAGTGGCCGGTTCTTTCCCCTTTTCTATGGTAACTGCCGCCGGCTGTGTTCCTGAAGAAGCCAGCGTTGTTTCTGGCAGGGACAGGCTAACTTCTTTCCCCTCGTATTCAAAAACCACCCTTTTTTCTTCAATGCGGGCGATGACGGCGCCAGCGCAGACAATTTCTCCTTGCCGGAAAAGGCTCTCTTCGTTCTGGTTTTTTAACCGCAGGACAGCCATGGAACCAACCTGAGGAGCGTAGATGATGCCTTTTAACTCAACCAGAGTGTCAAGAGCCGGTGCTGGCTGAGGTTTAAGAATACTGTACCTGACAGGCGTTTTCGGTGGCGCCGGCTGGGTAAAAACATTTTTCTTGAGGATTAAATTTGTGTCTGTCCGGGAAGCAGCCGCCGCCAGAATAAGGCAAAGAAAGGTTAAGAACACTTTTCTCATGAACCAGCTCCGAGAGCCAGTTGTAAGATACCAATCAGGTCAAAGATGTCAATACTGGCATCCTGGTTGAGGTCAGCCGCGGAGATAAGTTTCTCCGGATAAGGCACCTGGTAGGTGAAACTGCCCAGGGAAACTTCACTTTCAGTGGCCATTCTCAGACATAAAACGACATCAATGACATTGACCGTCCCGTCAAAATTCAGGTCGCCTTTTCTCACCACCGGGTCGGTGAGAGAAAAATTTACGCTGGAAAGATTCTGCCCCGGAAGAACCGTTACTGGATTGTCAGGATAGAAATGAGAAGGCTCGGTCAAAACATCAAACAAGCCGTCACCGTTGGCGTCAAGAAAAGCCCAGAGGTAGTAGCATCCGGTGGAAACAGAAGAGATGGTAAAAGGACCAGGACCGGGAGAGACCGTTGAATAAGCCGGGACGCTCAGGTAAGAGTTCGCGGGAAGCAGATAGATGAAGATTAAACCAGCACAGTTTCCCTGATAGTCTATCCATCCCGAGATTGAACCCGGTTGTGTCTGGACGGTGTAGGTGGCGGAAGCGACACTGCTGGGATTAAGTCCGGACTTGTAAGCACGCGCCTTCAGGCTACAACTGCTGGTGAGATTCAATGGTGTGGTATAGAGCGGCGAAGTTAAGCCCGGGTCACTGCCGTCAGTGGTATATCTGATGGTGGCCCCTGGTGTCTCGCAGGAAAGAGAGACATTGACCGGGCTGGTGTAACTACCTGGCGCCGGCGAAAAAATAGGTTCAATGACTGTATTAACCTGGGTAATTCTCTGGCTGCCAGAGATCGGAATCTTCATTTCTCCGCTGGCGCTGATTGTTCCGGAAAACTTACAGGTACCTGCGGCGTTTGAAGGAATCTGAATCGTATAACTGATGGTAAAGGAACTCACCCCGGAGGTACTGTACTGCAGCCAGGTGTAGGTCTGGCCGATTACTTTAATATAGGAAGGTACAGCCGAAGAAATGGTCCAGCCTTCAGGCACGGTTTCGTTGACAATCACGGCGGCCGGCGGGTTGGCCGGGTCAGTACTCACATTGATGGTGACCTGGACTGAACCACCGGGAACGAAGGTTGCGGGAAGGTTTCTGCTGGCGCTGGTACCTGCCTGAAGACCGTTCACCAGGGGGACCAGCAGAAGCAAAACACAGAAGATGCAGGTTTTACACATGGCTTTTCCCTGAAAACTAATTTCTGGTAATCTTTCTTAAGAGGAGGATGACATCAAGGATATCCACGATGTCATTGCCATCAAGGTCAGCCCGGTTTAGAACCGGTGGTTCCATTCCCAGAGCCATTCGAAGACAGAGGGCAAGGTCAACAATATCAAGATTTTTGTCCCCGCTGATGTCGCCGGCGATGTAGATAATTTCTCCGGAAGTCAGGTTGACATTACGCGCCCACCCGTCGGCCCAGCTATTGGAATCCGGACCAAGGCACACGGCCTGGTATTCTATACCTTTTCGAGCATCCCAGATTCTGAAGGTAATCGTATCACCCTGGCGGGCGCCCTCATCCACTGTCGGTGTGGTGATGTCATCACCGTAGACTTCCATAAAGCCGTAGAATCCGGCAGTGTGAATTACAAATCTGCCGCAGAGCACACCATTTGGGTCAAAAGCTGCCACCTCATCGCCAGGCTGTCCGGCCACTCCATTAATACTCACCTGCCCGTAGAAAGGGCATGAAGTTGGCGTGTTGATGGGAGTTGCAAAGTGGGCTGCCAGCAAAAGGTTGCTTTCAACGAAGAGAATAGCACCGACGACAAACCCGGTTTGTCTCTTTCTCCACCCCACTTTGCTCCTTTCTATTGTGACCATCTCAGTTGCCCATTCTCAGAGAGTTTAATCCAGTAACCGTAACCAGGAGCAAAGTAATGCAGGGTGTTGAAGATCGGCGTATCTGGCTTGTAAGTATGATAACCGTCAGCGTCAAAACTGCGGATGTAGGTAAACTGGCCAGTTAGAGAAGTGAGAACAGCACCAACATCATCAACCTTGATGGCTTCCGTGACATCTTCCGGTAGAGTTACTAACGGTGCAGTAGCAGTATCATAGTAACACACTGGTGCCCAGCACCCGACCAGAACCCAGCGGCGATTCGCATCCACTGTCACAGAAAGAGTGTCAGTCGGTGAGATTTTGGCGCCAAGCAGTTCCAGGGTAACGTCTTCTTTCATCTTAATCCAGTATCCATAGCCAGGCGCTAAGTAATTTAGAGTGTTGTACTGTGGTGTGTCAGGATAATAGGTATGGTAGCCGTCTTTATCAAAACTGCGGATGACCTCAAACTTGCCAGCGATGGAAGAAAGAGCCTGGGCAATATCGTTTACCGGAACCGCCTCTGTTCCGGAAAGGGTAGCAACATCTGGCGGGTTTTGGCTGGAGTAGTAAAGACGGTTCACCGAGAAACTGAACAAATTCCAGCCGGCCTTAAGTGGAATCCTCTGGCCCACATCAAGGTTCACCTGCCGGGAGTCACCGTTTGCAGTCCAGGTAGCATTATCCGGTCCCAGGGGTTTGGCTGTGTAAGTCTTTTTCTCGCTTGCCTTCCAGATTCTGAAAGTCAGACCTTCACCGGGACTGGCTCCTTCATCAACGCCGGAAGTATCCGGGTCGTCGCCGTAAACCAGTAAATCACCGTAAGAACCGGTGTTGGTAACCAGGAAACTTCCACAGCACACGCCGCTGCTATCATAAACAGCAATTTCATCGCCGGCTGCGGCATCCACAGTGAAAATTTTAACGGTGCCGTGGAACCTGACCGAATAATTACTCTGGGTGAAGGGCAGGAAATGGTAGAAGTTGGCCGTGACTTCTTTAGGCCCATTCATGGTGACACTGACCGGGTTAGTGGTTCCGGAAAGACTGCCGCTCCACCCGGTGAAAGTATAGTCACTGCTGGCTGTGGCCTGGACCTGCACCTGGCTGCCGCTGTCGTACCAGTTGCTTTCTGGACTGACACTTCCGCCAAAAGAGTTATTCACGCCGGTGGTGAGGTAGTACTGGGTCGTCCAGGAAAGATTCAGGGTTTTAGCCTCATTCATCAGCAGAGAACCGGAAGCCGGTGAAGTCACGTATCTGATGCCGGTCCCTCCGGAAACAGGTGTGGTGACCGACCAGTTGGCCGTAGTTCCTGCATCGTACCAGCCTTCGCCCTGTGGATTGCCGTATTCAGAGTTAATTTTCAGGTAATACTGCGTTTTCCAGAGCCAGGTAACGGCAGAAGGTTCGTTGATGGTAAAAGTCAGGGAACTGTCAGTTCCGCTGGCTGGCGCACTGCCAGTACCGGTCCAGCCGGTGCAGACATATTGCGTGGAACCCACAGTCACTGGTGTGGTCACTGCAGAACCGACCAGGGAACCAGCGTTGTACCAGTCTTCACCACTGGGGCTGCCATGCTGGGAAATCACCGTGAAGTAGTACTGGGTCGTCCAGGAAATTACCACGGTATCAGGCTCATTCATGACCTTGCTTCCAGAACTCGGAGCGGTGACAAAACGAATTCCTGTTCCGCCTGACCACGGACTGGTGACCGACCAGTTGGCTGTAGTTCCCGCATCGTACCAGCCTTCGCCCTGTGGATTACCATGTTCGGAAACGACGCTGAGGTAGTACTGGGTCGTCCAGGAAATAGTTACTGTGTTCGGCGCGTTCATGACTACAGAACCGGAGGAGGGTCTGGCTTCGTATCTTGTGCCGGTTGTGCCTGCTACTGGCGAGTCAACCGACCAGTTAGCCGTGCTTCCCGCGTTATACCAGCCAGCGCCAGCAGGGCTGCCATGAGCAGAAACAATCGTCAGGTAGTACTGGGTAACCCAGGTAATGTTGACAGTTTTTGGCCCATCCATAAAGACGCTTCCAGAAGCTGGAATAGCTACATACTGAACGCCAGTAGCACCAGCCACCGGTGAGTTTACTGACCAGTTGGCCGAAGTTCCTTCATTATACCAGCCAGCACCAACCGGCGTGCCGTAAGTTGAGTTAAGCGTCAGGTAGTACTGCGTAATCCAGGAAATGGTGATAGTTTTTGGCCCATCCATGAGTACGCTGCCAGAAGAAGGAACAGCCACATAGCGCACACCCTCAGCCCCGGCTACCGGGGAAGTGACTGACCAGTTGGCCGTAGTTCCTGCATCGTACCAGCCAGCGCCAACCGGTGTGCCGTAAGCCGAAACTATGGTCAGAAGATACTGCGTTTTCCAGTTCCAGGTGATGGTGGAGTTGTTGGTAATGGTGAAGGTTACGGAAGTAGCCGTACCGCTGGTCGGCACATCTCCGGTTCCAGTCCAGCCGGTGCAGACATACCGGATGCCGGTTTCCCCAGCCACCGGAGAGACCACCGAGGCTGTTACTTGCGTCAGGGTGTCGTAGATGTGAAGGCCAGCCGAAGGTTCTGGAGAACCATAAGCACTGCTGACCGTAAGACTGGCGCCGGTGGAAAGATTTACTTCCAGGGGGTCTGCGGATGGGTCCCACAACGGAGTGACCGAGGCAATGGCCAGATACTCTTTCTGTTCACTGGCGTCCCAGATACGGAAGGTGATGGTGTCACCATTTTCCGCTCCTTCATCCTCAGCCGGGGTAGTGCTGTCATCCCCGTAAACTGGAAGATACCCGTAATAGCCAGCATGTTCCACGACAAAAGCGCCGCAGCAAACCCCCTGCGGGTCAAAAGCGCCGACTTCGTCTCCTGACTGAGCCGGCACTCCGTTGATGGTAATCACTCCATAAAATTCTCTCACTGAGGGTGTTTTCGCCACCGGTGTGTAACGACGGCCAGTAAGAGAAAAGTTGGCCATCACAGTTTTGCCACTATTCATGGTCACGGTGGCCGGGTTATCTGTCCCGGTTAAGTCTCCGCTCCAGCCCGTGAAGGTGAAACCGCTGTTAGCCACCGCAGTCACCTGAACACTTTCGCCGCTGTCATACCAGTTACTGCTGGGTGTTACCGAACCGCCCGCGGCTGGATTGGTCTGCGTCGTCAAAAGGTACTGGACCTTCCAGTTCCAGGTGATGGTGGAATTCTGGGTAATGGTGAAGGTTACGGAAGTAGCCGTACCGCTGGCCGGCACATCTCCGGTTCCAGTCCAGCCGGTGCAGACATATCTGGTGTTACCGGCAGTTACCGGCGAAAAAACAGAAGCGGTTACTGAAGTGCCGGTGGCGTAAGAGTGGCTGCCGACACCCGGGTCAGGTGAACCGTAAGCGCTGGCCACGGTCAGATTAACCTGACCAAGAAAGACCGCGGTAACTGTTCTGGGCGCATTAACTGTGACTACGGTCGGATTGGTAGACCCAGAAAGGTCTCCACTCCAGTGGTCAAAAACATAGCTGGGGTTGGCTGTCGCCTGGACCTGCACCTGGCTGCCGCTGTCGTACCAGTTGCTGGCTGGCGTGACTGTTCCGGCCTGAACCGGGTCAGCCTGCGTGGTTAAGTAATACTGGACCTTCCAGTTCCAGGTGATGGTGGAGTTGTTGGTAATGGTGAAGGTTACGGAAGTAGCCGTACCGCTGGCCGGCACATCTCCGGTTCCAGTCCATCCGGTGCAGACATAGCGCACTCCAGAGCCAGCATCAACCGGCGAGGTGACTGAGGCAGTAACTTGAGTTCCGGTATTATAGTAATGAATACCCACGCCCGGGTTGGGCGAGCCGTAGGTGCTGGTGACACTTAAGGTTAACTGGCTGACGCTGGTGCTCAGATTAACATTCAGCTTGCCCTTGTCCACCCAGACAGGACTGTCCGGACCCAGCAGTACCGCATCAAATACCTGATTGGTGCTGGCCTGCCAGATTTTGAAGGTAATCGTATCACCTGGCTGAGCGCCTTCATCTATTGTTGGAGTGGTGGAATCATCGCCATAAACTGCCATGAAACCGTAGAAACCCTCGGTGTTCACCGTGAAAACACCGCAGCAAACTCCCTGCGGGTCAAAAGCCGCCACCTCATCGCCGGGTTGAGCCGGACTGCCATTTACCTGAACTGTGCCGTAAAAGTCGCAGGAAGTCGGCGACGTTCCCACGATGGAGAAGTGGCCGGAGAAACACAACTGACCAAAAAGAAGAGAAACAGCCAGGACTGCAAACCCCAATCCAATCTGCTTTTGAGGTCTCATGGCACCTGCCCTCCTTTACTCAACGACGAAAAGATTGACCTGGTGACGGTCATGGTTCTTCGTCCAGACAGCATTTTCCGGCTTATCAACCACCGCAGTTTTGCCGTTAATCTTGAAGGTAATAACATCTCCAGGTTCAGCCCCCTCATCTCTGGTGGTGGTGGGGTCATCGCCGTAGACGCAAAGATACCCGAAGACGCCTAATTTTTTTACGATGAACTTCCCGCAGAGGTTACCCTGAGGGTCGTAGGCGGTGATGACATCGCCTTCTTTGACCGGTGCATTGTTCACCATCGCCTGGCCGTAAAAATCAACACCTTCAGGGGTGGGAGTAACTCTTTCCTCAGCCAGCAAAATAGCGGTTAACATCAGCGACAGAAGGAGCCCGAAGATCATATGCCCTCTCATCTTCACCCCCTGATTGTCAGGATAAACATTGTGGTCTCTGTCTTTCTCACTGTGTTCCCCATCGGAAGGAACGTGAAGTTGTCATTTTTATCCAGTAACCGTATCCCGGCCCGAAGTAGTGCAGGGTATTGAAAACAGGATTTACTGCCGGGTCAAAGGTCCTGGCGCCATAAGCGTCAAAGCCGCGTACCACGCTGTAGTATCCGGCAATACTGTTTAAGGCATTGGCCACGCTGGGAAGGGAAACAAAACTGTTCACTCCTTCCGGAAAGGAAACTGCCGGTTGACTGCCATTATCGTAATATACATTTGTGTCCCAGTATCCCACTAAATTCCAGCCAGTATTCAGGGTGAGGGTGGCTGAAGGATTAACCGGCTCGCCTTCTAATTCAAGGGTTGCGGCTTCGCTCATCTTAATCCAGTAGCCATAGCCGGGTGCCAGATAATGCAGGGTATTAAACACAGGATTGACCGTGGGGTCAAAGGTCATGGCGCCAGAGGCGTCAAAGCCGCGGACCACCGTATATTTACCGGCAATGGAAGTTAGAACATCTCCAATGCTGTTGACTTTCTGGTAATTGACCCCGGCCAACATCGCCACGTTCGGCTGAGCGGCACTGTCGTAAAAACAGGTGTTGAGTGGAAAACTGATTAGGTTCCAGCCGGCGACCAGAGGCATTCTCCAGCGATTAATTCCGTTAAGGTTAACATTGCGATTGACACCATCCTGCCAGAGGATGCTGTCGGGGCCAAGCGCGGTGGCCAGGTAGATTTTTTTCTCCGCGGCTGACCAGATTTTGAAGGTGATGGTATCGCCGTTTTGCGCGCCTTCATCCCTGGTGGGAGTCGTCGGGTCATCGCCGTAAACAGGCATGAAACCGTAAAAACCAGCTGTCGTAACCTTCCATGTTCCACAGCAGACACCCTGCGGGTCAAAGGCGGCAATCATATCACCTGGCTGGACATTCACGCTGTTAATCGTCGCGTTTCCATAGAAATTGATCCAGGTGTTGGTCGTGGTTAGTATCCCGAACGGAAAAAGATACTCTGAGGTAGCAATGCTGCTGGGGTTCATGCCTTCTTTGAAGGCTCTGGCCTTGATGGTAGTGGCTGTAGCGACACTCAGCGGCGTGGTGTAAACAGTTGAAGTCTCCGTAGGGTCAGAGCCGTCGGTGGTATAGCGAATCGTTGCGCCGCTGGTAACGCAGGTAATAGCAACACTGAGACTGCTGCTGTAAGCGCCGGGGTTTGGACTGAAGGTTGGGGTAGCCACTGTTTCCAAGATTGTATAAAGCCCGCAGGCTATCTGACTGGGATTCATCCCTTCCTTGAAGGCTCTGGCTTTGATGGTCGTGGTGGTATTAACAGCCACCGGTGTCGTGTAAATGGTTGAAGTCTCCGTGGGGTCAGAGCCGTCGGTGGTATAACGGATGGAGGCCCCGCTGGTGCTGCAGGTGATGGCTACTGATTGTGCGCTAGCGTAACTGCCGGGAGGTGGCGAAAACTGCGGCGTGGAAACAGTGGAATTGTCAAGAATTACGGTGTCGCCGACGATGTTGTAAGTGCCGTAATCGTCAACGACAGAGCCGGTGAAAACTTTGTCGCCGCTATCACCAGCAGGAACGCTGACAGTGTAAGTAATCTGATAGGGCACATCTATCGGGTTCGTACTGTAATTGAGCCACTTGTAGCGGTTGTCTTCCGAAATGTAAGTGCTATAAGGCGGGGTGGAGGAAACAATGGTCCAGCCTTGCGGCAGATACTCCCGAATAACGATGCTCACCACATGGTCAGGAATGACGGTGAGGGTAACCTGAAAAGTAGTGCCGGCCACATAACCGTCAGGCAGATTTCTGGTGACGCTGGTAGCGGAGAAGACCTGGCTGGAAAGAAAAAGGGAAAGAAACAATAAAGAAAACTTTCTCGTCATGGAAGGCTCCTTCGGTTGGCAGGGTTTCTGGCTCATTTTTCTATTGTTTTTAGCCGCACTTCACCTATGCTGCAATTTTACCCCGGCACACCCTTTTCTGTCAAGTCGCTTTTTTTAGACGCTAAAATACCCGCATAAAGGCATGGTTAACGAGGGAAGATTTCAAGACACGGTAGCCGATGGCGCAGTTACAAGACAAGCACCCAAAGCGGCAGCGTTCGGTAAGCGTCCCCCAAAAGGCAATCCGGGACGGCCACCTTACCCGGCGGTGTCTCCAGTTCGCCGCATGACGAATGAGTTCGCGCCAGCAACCGATTGGGTGTGTAATCTTGTCTGCAACAAGGCGTGTGGGCAGAAATCTTCCCGAAGTTAGACACCTTTTTTTCACAACCTTCGTTATCTCGTGCTTTTAGTTAGACGCCGATACTTTGACCTCAGTATAGTTAGCAGCCAGAAGCCAACCATCAGATACGGAAGAAGTCCTTTTAGAAAGAGAGCAGCCAGCCAGACCACCGGATAAAGCATCAGGCGAACGATGGCTCTAAGCCAGCCTTTTCTGGAAATGAAGGAAGCCGCGGCTGGCCCTTTCCGGTAATACCAGGTGACAAAAGCCCGGCCAACTTCAGTTGGACAGAGTACTCTATCCCGGAAAAGACGCAACACTTCAATCTCCTTGCTCAACGGCGAGCCGAAAGCAGCCGTGGCGATAAAACAGCCACCACTGTCAGCGCTGCGGACCACCGGGCCGGAAGGGTCAACAATCACTCCATTAGCCACTCCATCAGCGTCGCCTGAGCCACCGTCAGTAAGGGTCACAATGGCTACATTGCCGGTCATTTCAACCTGGGAATACTCCTGCCATCGCTGAGTGGCTGCCGCGCTCTCATCATACTTGTACCATCTGCTGCCTCCAGGCAGAACTTCCGGGAAGATAAAGCGCAACCTCACTGTTTGCCCTTCTGGCACTTCCACGCGGCTGAGAAAGACACCATAAGGAGCCCGGAGAAAATCAGGCAGATTCTCAGCCTCCATGCCAGAAAAGTAGGTTACGGGATATCCATCAGGAGATTCCAGCAGAACAGCCTTATCGTGGAAGGAGATAATTTTCGTATCCTGAGGTAAAGGCAGGTCCGGATTGTATCCGTAATGGGAAAGGTCTTCCCCGGCCGGCTCCTGTTGGTCAGGGATACCATTGCCGTCGGTATCTTCTGTTTGACTGCGGGGCACCGTGGTTATGGCTGCTTCTGCGGGTTGGGAACTTCGGCCAGCGCTGTCGGTGGCCTGAACCCTGATGATATAAGAAGTTTCTGGTTGCAGGATGCAGGAGCCAATCCAGGCAGCATTAACCTGGCCTGAGGTAACGCTTGTGGCAAAGACAATTGTCTCGTTGTTAGCGCAACGTATTTCCCAGGAGCTGGAAGCCGCAGGGGTGTTGAGCGGACTCAAATACTGCCCTGTCACCTTAATCGGAATGTCTACGGCAAGAGCGCTGGCGTTCAGGGCCTGGCCGTCCTGATTGAAGAATTGCAAATTGTAAAAGAAGGGCTGGCCGTCAGAAGTAAACTGCTCACCGCCGATGGCAGTCTCATACTGATAATTGGAGACGTCAATCCAGCGACAAGTTCCCTGAAATGTTCTGGCGCCGCTGGCCTGCTCTGGAATCTGAAGTTGATAGCTAATGTCCATAGAAGTGTCACTGATGACATCGTGGAATTCCCACTTGATTTCGCCGGTCTCAGGAAGGAACCGACTCTGGACAGGGTCTGCCGTGACTAAGTTCCAGCCCACCGGGACATATTCGGTTACAATTACGGCATTGGGCAGGTTGGCTTCATCCACTTCAAGGTTCAGCGTCACCGTGAGACTGCTGCCAGGCTGGTAGGCCACCGGCAAGGTTCTGGTAGCCGTCACTGTCTGAGCAAATTGAGCGAAGGAAAAGGATGGAAGGAAAAGAAGAAGCACAAGCAATAAACCAGCAACCTTTCTCATGGTCCCCCCTGCTTTTGGAAGACTGGCAAGCGGCATCTTTGATTCACTGACTGAACCTGACCGTAAGTTGTCTGTTCCGGTGCGCTGATGGTGAAAAAACCGCTACTTCCGCTCACTCCAGGCAAGTCTTTACTGGCTACCCGAATTTGATAATCGGCTCCTGCCGGCAGTGTCGCTGGAATACTCCACGGACAGAAACCTTCGCCCTGCTGGCCAGGGCTGACCGTGGTGATGGTACCAAGAAGAAGACCTGATTTCCACAACTGCACCGTAACCTGTGAACCCGGGAAACCCTGGTATTGCCAGCGGATAGTTTGACTGCTGCCGGCCGGCCAGATTTCGCCGGCCATGGGCGCCACTACGGCGATACTTCCATGAGAAATAGAAAAGGACCCGCTTTCGGCAAACAGAGAGGGATAACGATAACTGGTCACCCTGATTAGATAGTTATCCCCCGGAGTCAGGTTCAGCGGTATTGCCCAGGTCTGAGTTCCTTCTCCGGCTTGGCCGACGCAGGAACCGGCGGAGATCAGTCCCTTCCTTTTTCCGCCTTGATAAAGTTCCATCCTTACCTGATTGCCCGGGTCTCCAGTGTACTGCCAGCGGATGGAAGCTGTCGTTCCGGTATACCAGACCGCGCCTGGTTCCGGCGCCACCACCGCGATGCTTTTCTTATGGATGCTGAAAAATTGGGCGCTGGCATCACTGACCCAGGGGTACTCCTTGCTGGTGATGCGCATCCGGTAGCGGCTGCCTTCCGCAATCCCGGCTGGCTTCCAGGGATAACTGCCCTGGCCTTCCCGGCCAATGCTGACGCCATCAGAGACTATTGCGGCTACTTCCTCTCCGTCCAGCAGGGCAATTTCCACATTACGGCCGGCCTGGCCGGTGTACTGCCAGCGGATGAGTTGAAGGCTGTCCCTGTCCCAGGACTCACCGCCAGCCGGCGAAAGAACTTTTAACCAGGCCAGTGGCTGAGTGATGGAGAGGGAAAAATCCCGGCGGTCACTCCCCGGTGGAGTGGAACTATCTGTGACCTGAATCTGGAACGAGTAAACGCCGGCACTGGCCGGTGTTCCTTCCACACAGGCCTGGCTGTTGGCCGTGGTCAGGGTCAAGCCTGGCGGCAACTGGCCGCTAACCAGTGACCAGAAATAGGGTTTCTCACCGCCGTCAGCCAGGACCCTGTTCCGGTAAAATCTGCCAGTATAGCCGCTGGCCAGAGAGGGAGTAATAATTTTTACCTGGCCACCGACGACATCAAAGGCGTTGCTGCTGCCGCTTTTTCCCTGTGCCGCCACAGTGATGACATTGCCTGCTTTAACGGCATTGATGGTCACATTCCCTTCCCAGTAACCCTCGGTAAAATTGCCGGTGCTGGCAGGCGAAATAGTCCCGGTCAGGTCAGAAAGGGAAACCACACCATTGAACTGGCGATAAAGTTGGCCACTCCTGTCCCGGGCCGTAATTTTCAGCAGGAAGGCAACGCCTGTCTTCTGGGGAGAAGAAATGGGGGAGACCTCAAATCTTTCCAGGCTGGGCGGGGCACCAAGCGCATAAAAAGTTCCATCCGAACAACCTGAGAAAACCGTGCCGTCAGCGCCGATGGCTGGCGAGGCAGCACCTGCGGGACTGCCGAGAGCAAACTTCCACTTCAGCCGTCCGTTGCGGTCTATGCAATAAAGATGGCCGTCGTTACACCCGAAATAAAAGTTGTTCTGGCTGTCCACAGCTGGTGAAGATTCTACAGTGTTCTCTGTCCGGTAGAGCCACTTAAGTTTGCCGAAGCCATCCAGCGCTGCGAGGAAATTTCCGGCGCCAACATAGATGCGGCCGTTGAAATCTATGGCTGGAGAAGAGACCAGCGCCGCCCCGAAACTGTACTTCCACCTTTCTGTTCCCCCGCCGCTGACACCATAAAAGTAACCGGCCTGGTTGCCCAGATAGATTGTCCCGTCAGGGCCAACTGAAGGAGCGTGGGTTATGGCTGAGCCGGTCACCACCCGGAAAAGGAGTTTTCCTTCCGGGTTGAATCCATAAAGACTGCCATCAGAAGAACCGACATAGATTTCCCCGGAAAAACCAATCACCGGAGAGGAGAAAACAGGGCCTTCTGTCTGGAATTTCCAGCGGACGGTCCCGTCAGATTTCAAGGCGTAGAGGCACCGATCACCGGAACCAACATAGATAGTCCCCTCACTGTCTATCACCGGAGAAGAGAAATTACCCCCGGTGGTGGTCAGTTTCCACTTCAAACTTCCGGTGGCAGAAACAGCGCAAAGCGCGCCTTCTCCGGAACTGACATAGGTGCTCAGATAGACCGTACCGTCACTGCCCAGGGCCGGCGAGGAACGGATGGTGCCGCCTGGACGAAAACTCCAGCGTAAGGTGCCATCAGGCGCTAAGGCATAAAGAGTGCCTTTTTCTGAGGTAAAATAAACGCTGCCGTCGGAACCTATAGCCGGGGAAGAGACAATCGCGGCGTCGGCTTTGAACTTCCATTTCAGGGAAGGTTGTTCTGGTCCAGGCACTGTGGCCCGGCCGGTGTGTCTGGCATCGTGGCGAAACATTGGCCAGACTTCGGATGCTTCGGGATAGCCGCAGGAAAAAATCAAAGAAAGACAGGCAACCAGCCAGATTTTTCCGCTCATCGGCACTCCTCCAGTTGACGTCAGTGGCCACCCTGATAAAATATACTGCGTCAGAGAAACAAAGTCAAGGCCATGATGATGGACAGAAGTTGCTTCCTGAAAAGGGAGAAAAAAGTCCTGGTGATTATCCCGGCCTTCAACGAAGCCAGCAGTATCGTCGGGGTTGTTCGGGGCGTGAAACAATCTTTTCCTGAAGCCGACATCCTGGTGGTGGATGATGGCTCAAAAGACGCTACCGGAGAACTGGCTCGGCAGGAGGGGGCCGGTGTGGTGCGACTGCCTTTCAACCTGGGGGTGGGCGCAGCCCTCCAGACAGGCTACAGGTACGCGCTGAGGTATGCCTACGAGTTCGTTGTTCAACTGGACGCCGATGGCCAGCATGACCCTCTTTACCTGCCGGAATTGCTTCGGCCGTTAAGTGAAGACCAGGTTGACCTGGTGATTGGTTCCCGGTTTCTTGAAAGAAGCAGATTTCCAGGTTCATGGACCAGGCTGGTGGGTATCAAAATCTTTGCCTTTCTGACCTGGCTGGCGACCGGGCAGAGGCTGACTGACCCGACTTCCGGCTACCGGGCCATGAGGCGGTCGGTAGTGGAATTTTTCTGCAGCGATTTTTTCCCTCATGATTATCCTGACGCTGATGTCCTCATCACTACCTGCCGGGCCGGGTTTCGCCTCAAGGAAATTCCTGTGGTGATGAAGGAACGGCTAACCGGCTGTTCTCTCCATCGCGGACTGAAACCCTTTTACTACATCTACAAGATGTTTCTATCCATTCTGGTGAGCGTTTTGCGCCAGGACTGGAGGTAGGCATGCTCTTCCGACAGAAAGTCTTTGCGATTGTGGTCAGCCTTCTGGTGATCGTGGGTATTGTGGAACTGGTCAGGCGGAGAAAACTGGCTGAGGAATATTCCTTTCTCTGGCTGGTCACCGGTTTTCTGCTGCTTCTGGTGACAGTGAAACTTGACGTGCTGATTTTCCTGAGCCGGCTGATTGGCGCAGAAGTACCCACCAACACCCTTTTCATTTTTGGCCTGATTTTTCTCATGCTGCTGGCCCTCCACTTTTCCCTTAAGTTTTCTCAGATGGCCAGCCAGATAAAGAACCTGGCTCAGGAAGTGGCGCTTCTTCAGAAAAAAGTTGAAGACCAGGGACAGTTTCTGAGCGGGGACGGCGCCCGGTGAGAACTCAGGTGATGCGTCTGTGTTTCATTGTTGACTACTACCTTCCCCATATTGGCGGTGGCGAGGTTTACGTTTCCGGACTGGCGGAAGAGCTAGTCCGGCGGGGTCATGCCTGTGTGGTGGTCACGGCAAGGTTTGACAGGAGATTGCCTGTCAGAGAAGTGATTAACGGCGTCACCGTTGTTAGAATTTCTCTGCCGCGGCCATCCCGTCTTTGTTTTTTTGTGTTGGGGTTACCGCGGATGATGGAGGAGGCGAGAAAATCTGATGTGGTCATCGGTGCTTCCTATGGCGGGGCAGTACCGGCCTTTCTAACCGGATTTTTCTCCGGAAGACCGTGCTGCCTGATTGTCTACGAATTCATGGCTGGATTGTGGAGAAACCTGGAGTCAAATCCGGTGAGGGCCTTTTTCTACCAGGCTGTGGAACGGCTGATTGCCGGGTTACCCTTTTCCTGCTTCCTGACGCTTTCCCGTTACACCAGAAATACTCTGAGGCTTCTGGGAGTAGCTGACAATAGGCTGGAAGTTGCTTACGGCGGTGTGGACCGGCTGGTAGAAGAAAGTATCAGCAAGGAAGGACACCGAAAGGTGGACTTTGGCTTCCCGGAAAATTCATTCGTTTTCCTGACCTCTGGCCGGACCGGCATCAGCAAAGGTATAGAGTTAATGGCTCAGGCGGCCGGTTTGATTCTGAAAGCAAGGCCGGAAGCCCGTTTTGTTTTCATTGTCACTCCAGGACACCCTGGGAAATGGCAGCAAACAGTGGCCAGTCTTAACAAACTTCCACCAGACACCTTCAGGCTCATCCCGGGTCTGCCGCGGGAGAAACTGCTACTATACCTTGCTGCCGCTGACTGTGTTATCATTCCCTCATTGTCTGAAGGTTTTGGCTTTGCGGCTCTGGAAGCCTGCTTTTTTGGCAAGCGCGTTGTGGCCACCGATGCCGGTTCTCTTCCGGAAGTTGTCTTCGGGAGATACCGACTGGTAAAACCCGGCTCGGTAAAGGCTCTGATGGAAGGTTGTCTCCAGGCGTTAAGGGACGAGCTGGAAGAGTCTCCAGTAAAAAATTTCTCCTGGTCAAAGACTGCCGGTAAGGTGGAAAACATCTGTCTGGGACTTCTCCGGAAATGGCGATGAAACAGTGTCTTTTCTGCGGTCAAAAGGTTTTTGTCCAGCGCTATTGTGGTATTCCGGACCGGCTGGGCATGAGTAAAAAGTTGCACGCCATCTTAGAATGTGCTTTTTGTCACTCCTTTCAGGTGGAGCCGATACCTTCGGCAGAGGAAATGGCCCGGCTTTACCCGCCAGCTTATGCCTTCAAAGAAACCACCGGCGGTCCCGGCCGAAGATTCTGGAACAGGATTGAATGGCAGATTTTTTATGCTCCGGTGCTGAGAGCGTGTGTTAATCTTGTCAGAAGACATACGGGCGTTGAGCAGGGGAAAATTCTGGATATCGGTTGTGGCAGCGGGCTGAGACTGAAGGAGTTTTCCCGGGCCGGTTTTCAGACAGAAGGGGTTGATTTCTCTAAGGAAGATGTTGACTACGCCAGGGAAAAACTGGGGCTGGCCGTCACCAGAGTCAACATTGAAGAAGAAAACTTGCCAGAGGGTAACTATGAGCTGGTGATGGCCTACTGGGTGATGGAGCACCTGAGAGAACCGGCTCTTCTAACAAGAAAGATTTACGCTGCGCTCAAATCAGGCGGCTGGGCAGTTTGTGGTGTGCCGCTGAGTGACAGTCTGGTCTCAAGGGTTTTCCGCGGCCGCTGGAGCGCGGTCAGAGAAGCGCCCAGGCACCTTGGTATTCCTTCCCGGAAAGGTATGAGAGAACTTCTGAAGCAGGCCGGATTTCAAAAAGTCTTCTGGAAACCGGTGTCTCTTTTTGAGCTGGCCGGTGATGTGGCTCTTTCGCTCTGGCCCAGGGGAAACTTTGTTCTCACCCAGAACAAACCAGGCTGGGTCGGTGTGGGTGACCGGCTGATGACAGGTTTTTTGACCCTGCTGGGCCTGCCGCTGGTGGGCCTGATTACCATCCTGAAGTTCCCGCCAGGGTTGACAGTCTTCTTCGCTCAGAAGTAGTTCAAAGGAGTTCGGGAACAACATGAAGAAGCGGATTAAACCCGACGGTATTGACCGGAAAGACTTAAGCGGCAGCCAGATTATCCTTCTAACGGTGCTTTTGGTGCTTGCTGGTTTTTTGCTTTACTGGCCTTCCATGAAAGGTCCCTTTGTTCTTGACGATTACCACTCCATTCTTTCTAACAGGGCTCTTCAGACATTCAATCCAGCCGCTCTCTGGAATTTCACCAGAACCCGCTTTCTGACTTATTTCACGCTGGCGGCTAACTGGCGTCTGTCAGGGGAAAAGACTTTCAGTTACCATCTGGTGAATGTAGCCATCCACCTTCTGGCCACTTTTTCTTTCTGGCTTCTGGTCACCCTTTTGTTAAGAACACCAGGATTGGAAAAGACAAAACCTGCTGGACCGCCGGTCTTAACCGGTCTTGTGGCGGCAGCAGTTTTCCTGGTTCACCCAGTGGCTACCCAGGCGGTCAGCTACCTTGTTCAGCGCGCTACTTCTCTGGCAACCTTTTTTTATCTTACCAGTGTGGTTCTTTTCTTAAAATTTCGGATGGCTGAAGGTGCTCTTCGGAAAGGAAAATGGCGATGGTACCTGCTGGCCGTGCTGACCACCTGGGCGGCGATGTTCACCAAGGAAATCTGTTTTACGCTGCCGGTGATGATAGTGATGGTTGACCTTCTTACTTTCCCCGGGAAAAAGTGGCGAGGAAGAATTTTATGTTATCTCCCATTTCTTGTCTCTCTAAGTTTCATCCCACTACTGCTTGTTGCCACAAAGAACTTTAACCTGGGCGAGTTAGGCCGGGTGGCAGAGCCAGCCGGGGCTATTTCTCCCTGGCATTACCTTTGCACTCAGTTCCGGGTCCTGGTAACTTACCTTCGTCTCCTGATTCTTCCAATCAACCAGAACCTTGACTACCAGTACACGCTTTTTCGCAGTTTTTTCCATGTGCCGGTGGTGGCCAGTTTTATTCTGCTGTTGCTGGTGGCACTTGGTGGCATCTTTGCCTGGTGGCGGGGAAACCGGCTGGCTGGCCTGGCCGTTCTCTGGTTTTTTCTGACACTTTCTGTGGAATCAAGTTTTATTCCCATAAGTGACCTCATTTTTGAGCACCGGCTCTACCTGCCGCTGGCCGGCTATGCCATGGCGTTTGCTTCTGGTTTTTACTGGTGCCAGCGTGAAGGCAGCCGCAGACTGGCTAACCTAACTCTATTTCTGCTGATGATTCTTTATTCAAGCCTCACCCTTCAGCGAAACTTTCTCTGGGCAGACGATTTAAAACTCTGGCTGGACACCGCGGCCAGGAGTCCGAACAAAGCCCGCGTCCTTAACAACCTGGGTGCAGTTTACAACAACCGCCGCCAGTATCAGCAGGCCGTCCAGGTTCTGAGTCGGGGTCTTTTCTTCGCTCCGCGTTTTTATCCACTCTACCTCAACCGCGGTCGGGCCTTGATGGAATTAGGTGACACCCGGGCCGCCCTTTCTGATTTTCTTTCAGGGCTGGCTCTCCAGCCAGAAGCCGGTGATATTCATCTCAACATTGCGGTCCTTTATGCCCAGTTAGGCGATTATCAGAAAGCCCTGTACCATCATCAGCGCTCCATTGAACTGCTGCCGGACAGCGCCACAGCCTACAACAACCGGGCTTCCACCTATACCCGGATGGGATATTACGACTTAGCCATCGCTGACTGCGAGAAAGCACTTTCTCTCAACCCGAAACTGGCTGAGGCTTGTTTTAACTTAGCCAGTGCCTGGGAAGAGAAAGGGGACAGAGAAAGGGCAGTCAGGTACTACACCAGAGCCATTGAGGTCAAACCTGATTATTTTGACGCCTATACCAATCGCGGGACAACCTATCGTTTTCTGGGTCAGACCGAGAAAGCCCTCGCCGACTACAGCCGGGCGATTTCCCTGAAGCCTGATAATCCTGGTGCCTATAACAACCGGGGCAATATCTATCTGGAGCGTCGTGAATATCAACGAGCCATTCAAGATTATAACCAGACCTTGAATCTTCAGCCGGCGCATGCGGTGGCTTACTTTAACCGGGCGGTAGCCTACTTCAACCTTAAGGATTACCGTCAGGCCGCCGAAGATGTCAGAAAGGCGCAGCAGTTAGGGCTGAAGGTGCCGGCTGACTTCCTCCAGTTGCTCTCCTCAGTCGGAGCCAATCCCTGATTACGGCGTGTCCGTGAGAGAAAGGGCCCGCCGGAGAATTCTAATCACATCAAGGATGGTGACCGCGCTGTCTTCGTCCAGGTCAGCCACCGCAGGCCTGGCCACTTCCAGACCCAGGGCCATTCTCAGACACACCATCACATCAAGAATGTCAATGGTGTCGTCTCCGTTCAGGTCGGCTTTCCCGTTCCAGAGGACCGGCACCGGTACCAGTTTATCGGCGGTGTCACCACTGGCCCTGGGAGACAGTTGTCCCCAGAACCAGAGCGAGCCGTTAGCCTTCACGGCCAGGGTAGCACTTTCAGCCACAGAGACGCTCACCCAGTCAGTTTCCTGACCCACCCTCACCGGAACGACCCGGTCCACGCTGGAGCCATCGCCCAGCCGGCCATAGCCGTTGTGTCCCCAGGTCCAGAGAGAACCATCTTTCTTCAACGCCGCGCTGTGGGCTTCGCCAGCCGAGATGGCTACCCAGTCGGCTCCGCTGAGCATCACCGGATAAGGCCGGTCCACAGTGGTCCCATCACCTAACTGGCCGTACCAGTTAGAACCCCAGGCCCAGAGCGTGCCGTTGGTCTTAAGCGCTATGGTATAACTTGTTCCAGCCGAGATGGCCAGCCAGTCAGTATCAAAGCCGATACGCACCGGGCTGGGCCGGTCAAGGTAAGTACCGTCGCCTAACTGCCCGCAACTGTTGTCACCCCAGGCCCAGAGCGTGCCGTCGGCTTTAAGGGCCACGGTGTGGCGGCCACCAGCGGAAACAGCCTTCCAGTTGTTGGCAGTACCGACCTGCTGGGGTAGATGATGGCTGCTGATGCTGCCGTCACCTAACTGTCCGCAACTGTTATCGCCCCAGGTCCAGAGCGTCCCATCGCCTCTGATGGCGGCGCTGTGTTTTCTTCCGGCAGAGACAGCCTGCCAGAACTGGCTGCTGATGAGAAGCGGTTGGTTTCTGCTGGCGGTGGAACCATCGCCTAACTGGCCACAGTCATTTTCACCCCAGGCCCAGAGGCTACCATCACTGGCAATAGCCAGGCTATGACTGGTTCCGGTGGAGACGCGGCTCCAGGTCTTCTCAGGCAGCACCGGCACCGGCTGGCTCTTGCTCACCGTGGAACCATCGCCCAGCTGGCCGGCGCTATTTTCGCCCCAGGTCCAGAGGGTGCCGTCAGCCTTGACAGCAGCAGCGTAACTGCCACCGCCTTTCGTGCTGCGCCAATCAGTGGCGATACCGACCTGGGTGGGCGTGCTCTTGCTGGTTCGGGTGCCATCGCCTAACTGACCATAAGCATTGCTTCCCCAGGCCCAGAGTGTTCCGTTGGTGCCGTCATAGCGCAGTCCGAGGGAGTGCTGTCCGCCAGCGGCAATGGAAACCCAGGTGTTTTCCAGTCCTACCCGGTTGGGCAATTTGTTCATGGTTTCGCTGTTGACATCTTCGGAGACGCCCAACTGGCCATAGGTGTTGTTACCCCAGGCCCAGAGGGTACCGTCTTTCTTAATGGCCAGGGTGTGAGCCCATCCGGCTTCCACATCCTGCCAGTTGGTATCACTGTTAACCTGGGTTGGAGTTGAGGCTGGCCCGGTGCCGCCGGTGCCTAACTGGCCGTAGTCGTTGGCGCCCCAGGCGTAAAGAAGACCATTGCTCTTGACCGCCACCGAGTGGTACCAGCCAGCAGTAATCTTTGCCCAGTTGGTTTCCGAACCTATCTTTCTGGGCAGATAGAAATCCGTGGAGCTGCTGGTCCGGCCTAACTGACCGTAGGCGTTGTTGCCCCAGGACCAGATTGTGCCGTCGCTCTTCATCGCCAGGGTGTGGAACCAGCCGCAGGCCACAGCCACCCAGTTATTCTCGGTGCCAATCCGCACCGGCGAGTACCGGGTGACCGTAGTTCCGTCACCTAACTGGCCATAACTGTTCTGACCCCAGGCCCAGAGAGACCCGTCAGACTTGAGAGCCACCGTATGAGCCGAGCCAGCAGAAACGGCTACCCAGTCGCTATCCAGACCAATCTGCACCGGTGTTAGCCTGTTGGTGGCTGTGCCATCGCCTAACTGACCGTAGTTGTTAGCGCCCCAGGCCCAGAGGGTCCCATCGGTCTTGATGGCCAGGGAGTGGGAATGACCGGCGGCTACGAGGCTCCAGTTGGTGTCCGTGCCAATCTGTACCGGCACCAGGGCGTCGTTATTGGTGCCATCGCCAATCTGGCCGGAGTTATTGCGTCCCCAGGCCCAGAGGGTTCCGTTACGTTTAATCCCTAAGGAATGGAACTGGCCCGCGGCAATCTTGCCCGGCGCAAAGTTGGACGGACCGGAGGCTACGGAAACAGTTACTGTGACCAGTTCTGTTTCGGTATAAGCGTCGTCATTGATTCTGACGGTTGCGGAATAACTTAGTCCAGGCACCAGGTTGGTCCGGTTCACAGTCACACTGACGGAAACTGGCTGGTCGCTGACAGTGCCATTGGCCGGCACGATACTGGTAATCCAGTCGGCTCCCTGCTGATAAATCACCGTGCTCAGCCAGGCAACAGAACCTGTGCCGGCATTAGCCAGGTTGAAACTCATGGTGTTGATGGTGGTGCCGAAATTGAGCGTGGCTGGATTAACCGTCAGGTTGGGCGTGACCACCATGCGCACCGGTATGGTTCTCACCTGGCTTCCGGCAGTGACGGTGATGTCACTGTTGTAAGTGCCGACAGGTAGTCCCTGGCGGTTGACTTCCACCACCACGGTATCCACTTCTGTAGTGGTCGTGCCGGAAGCCGGGCTAATACTGGTAATCCAGGCAGCGGTCCTGGTAATGTTCCAGTTCAGGGTTCCGCCGCCGGTATTTCTGATGTTTAACTGCAGACTGGTGAGACTTCTGTCAAAGTCAAGGCTATCCGGCGTGACCAAAAGTTCCGGTGAAGCCACGGCCATCATAATGGTCACCGCGGTATTGTTGGCGTTGCTGGTTACCGGCAAAGCAGCAGTGTAGTTACCGGCACTCAGGCCGTTTCGGGAAACAGTGACCGTCACGGTGGTGGAACTTCCACCAGACAGCACTCCGTTGCTGGGCGAGGCGCTGACAACCCAGTTGTTTCCCTGCTGGTAGACGGCTGTGCCCAGTGACCAGTTCAGCAGACCTGTTCCCGTATTGGTAATGGTGAAACTGGCCGTCTCGGTGGTGAAGCCAAAGTCAAGGGAAGCCGGCTGAACTGACAGGGCCGGGCCTACCAGAGAAAAACTGTTGCCCAGCAGATACTCACCGGAAAGATGAGCCGTCCCGGTTCCGGTAACAAACTTCAGTCCTTCACCGGTAGGCGAGGAGCAGATAGAACGGATTTCGCCTCTGATGGTATCGCCTAAGGTGGCGACGGAATTTCCCTTGACCACGATGAAGAAGTAGGTTCCAGGGTTATCCGGAATCAGGGTATCGGCGTTGCTGGCAAAGGTCATCCGGACTCTGGTGGCATCAATCCAGGTAATACTGGTGGGTGTCACAAAGGTATCAGACTGGCTGGAGAAAACACCGTTACCGGTATCCCGGTAAAGTGCCACGCCGCTGTCGCTGGTGATGCCCAGAGGTGCCAGGTCAGAGACGACATTGGTGCCGGTGAAGTAAACATTCACTTCCCGCAGGTAGTTGGCTTCCGCAGAGGTGCTATCGTAAGCGTGGATTCTGATGATGGCTTTCTGCTCTGACCTGGAGATGGTGTCGTTGGTGCTCACCAGATCCGTTAAAAAGACTGGCAGCCGGGCCGTAACCGCCCCTGTAGTAAGATTGGTGTCGCCGTAAGAGCGGCCAGCCGAGAAGACCAAGGCATTGGAAGGCAGGGACAAACTAAAGCTATCCTTGTACTCCAGATTCTCGCCGGTCCGGAAGACAAGGAAGTAGGTCGGACCATTCTGACTGAAAGCAGTGGGTAATGGTTCCGGCGAGACCAGGTTTAAGTCAATGTACCGGCCAAGGATAGTGCGGCCGCGGCCCAGGAAGTAAAGGCCTTCACCGCTGTCGTACTGGCCATTGCTGTTCCCATCACGATAAGCAAAGCCATACTCTCCGGAGGAGACATCAATTCCGGTGGTGCCTGCGGTAACTGTTCCCGCCAGCAAAGTTTCGCCGTTATCGTATCTTTTGTTACCGTTGGCGTCAACCCACAGGGCGTCGCCAGGGCTCCAGAAGCCATTGGCATCCTGGTCGTACCACGAGACTTTATCGCTGGCGGCAAAGAGGGAGAGCCGGCTTCCCTCAGGGGCTACCTGACCGGTAATGTAACCGCTGCTGTCTGACTGCCAGCCAGAGGAAGTTACCGGCACAAGCGTGTCTGTAGCCGGGTTGAAAATTCCGTCACCGTTGTCCCGCCACAGGGAAAGGCCGCTGCTTCTGGTGCTGGAAATTGAGGCTAAAGCCTGGCCTGGCGTGGGCAACGAGCCGGCTGGCGCCAGTGGATTGAAGTAAACCCGCAGACTGTTCAGGGTAGTATTGGCCGCAAGGTCGCAAACGCTGATGCCGATGGCTGCCACCGGGTCAGAAGTGGCGTCCACTCCGGTGCCATTGGGACCAATAAGGTCAGTCAGCACCAGAGGACTGAAGTAGGGATTACCGCTGATGACATTGGTGCTCAGTTTGGCGAAACTGAAGCCGTTGACCTTCAGCACCCTGACCTGGTCTCCACCGGCGACCCCGGCCGTGACAAAATTGGCGCCTGCGCAGGTGACCACTGTTCTGGTGTGGTCCACCGAAACAATCCGGTAAACCTTTCCGGCAGCTGCTCCGCTTTTTACCAGCAGGTACCAGTCCTGGGTGAAATCGTTGCCAGTATCATTCAGCGCTGCCGTGAGGGTTAATTTCTCCGGTTCCGGTCCTGCTGAAGCCACCACGGCTTCTTGGTAAAGTTTACTGGTGGGGTCAGCCGCGACCTTAGTTCCATAACCCACACCGTAACTGCGCAGCGGCTCAATATTGCTGCCGTGGATTCTCACCTGGAAAGTATCGCTGTCTTCCATACTGGCACTGGCCCGTAGCACCACAAAGAACGTGCTGCCGGTGGTTGACACCTGGGGTGGATTTTCCGGCTGAATGAGGAAGCGATAGTAGGGCTCATCACTCCGGGAAAGCGATGACGGCGCCACTACCGGCACGACCAGCTGGTCTTCTTCGTCAAAGACACCGTTTTTGTTGCTGTCAGCGTAAAGCGCCAGACCGCTGTTTTTATCGCGGGTGAAGAAGGCTAAGTCAGAAAGGTTAAACCCGGTGCCCGGGATAAGATGGACCACCACACTCTGCAGGTAAACTGTCTCCACACCAGTTTCATCGCTGCTGTAAGCGGTAAACTTCATCACGGCTGTCGGTGCCCCTGACGGGTTCATCCGCTGGCCGGCCCGGGTAAGGTCGCTCAAGAGTGTGGTGACATTGGCCACGATGGGCTGACTACCGTCTTTTTCCCGGTCAGCGTCAGAGTTTAGACCGCCAGCAGCCGAAGCGTGGCCGCTGATACTGACATCGGTGGCTCCGACACTCACCTGGATTTTGTCCTGATACTTCAGGGTTGAGGAAGTTCTCAAGATAATGAAGTAGTCGTCTCCGCGGTTGGCTCCGGTATCGTTAGCCAGAACATTGCCGCTGACGGCAATGGCTGTTTCTGGCTGGACAATGCCGGTAAGTTTTCCGTTTTCGTAGACCCAGGAATGGCTGTGAATCGGGACAAAGATGTCGCTGGCATCAAAACTGCCAACCAGACCCGCGGCCTTGTTGTCCCGGTAAAGCATCAAACCGGAAGGCACAACTGCGCCGGCCGGCGGCGTTCCTCCGGAGATAGGCAGAAAATCGCTGGCGCTTAGCCCGTCTCCAGAAAGCGTGACCTTGATGTAGTCTAATGTTTCCGTGGAATTTGTTCCGAAGGCCAGGTTAACACCGATAATCGGAATGTTGCTGCTTCTGGGGTCAATGTACCTGGCAGTTATGTCAGAGAGAGCAAAGACCAGCGGGGCAGCCGCCACTTTGCTTTCGGCAATGGAAAGAGCCTCTTTTGCTGCCTGGGGCACCTGGACAAAACTAATGTCGCCCTGTTTGATAAAGGTTTTGAAGCTGGCGCCGTAAGGCACATTATTCTGGCTCACCCGGACGACCACAAAGAAGTCGCTCCTGCCATCGCTGGTTGCTGGCAGGGCCGCGTTGGCCGCCGTAGCGTCAAGGTAGATGGTCAACGTGGTATTGTCGTCACCGTCTGTTCCCCAGGTAAACCCGTTCGTTCCCCGGGTAGCATCCACGGGAACAGCCGTATCAACCGCAGCGTCAAAAATTCCGTTGTTGTTGGTATCCGCATAGATAGCCACGCCGGACTGTCCGGGGTTAACCGCATTCAGGGCAGTCAGGGTGGTCTTCGGGTCAAAGCGGCCGCCGCTGGTGTCCTTGAAGGTAACGGTGACACTATTTAGCACTAACTCCTGGTAGGTGGCGAGGGCTTTCTGCACTCCGGCGTTGCCAGCGGCATCAATGCCTAACAGGGCTGTTGGCGTATCAATCGGCAGAACCATCGGCCGGCTGGTAAACTTAGTAAGGTTAGCCGTCTCGCCATCCAGGTTGTCGTCAGTGAGGTAATGCTGATACCGGTATCGGGTAATCAGGTCGGCATTATCCGCCAGCATCAGGTAGTTCTTTCCGGGTTCGCTCATCTCTTCCGGGATGGAGTAGTCAAAACCGGTCACGGAAACAAGGTCGTTGATGGCCGCTTCAGCGACGATGGTGTTGGTGGTAGTTGTTCCGGCTGGCGTGTAAGGAGCGTCCACATCGTTGGTGGCGATGATGAAGTTACTCACTCCCACCGCAAAGCGCAGTCCGTAAGGTAATGCCGCAGTCGTCTTCAGTGCCAGGTAGTAGTCAGCGCCGGCCGAAGCGCCGGTATCGTCTGCGGGCAGGTCTTCCGGCGTGGTCAGGGTGCAGGTAGCAGTATAGACACCCGGGGCCGGTGAGGTCCAGGCCGAAAGTGTGGTTGCTACATTGTTGTCCAGGGCACTGAACCAGCCGTTATCCACCGGACTGTCGTCCCGGTAAACGGCCAGGGAGAAGAAAGTGTTAAGGGTATCGGTGTCAAAACTGACACTGTCAGTCAGGTCAACATCGGTGAAGGTAACATCAAAAGATTTCCACTTCCCTGGTGCCGTCGCTTCGGAGAAGATGTTAATTCCAAAAAGCGCCAGACCTCTGTCAGCGCTGTCCGGACCGTTGTTCGGAAGAACTCCCTGGTTAACTGCCGGATAAGCGGTAGCCGTCAAACCGCGGTTCACCGGAACCATTCTGGCGACCAGGGAGCGGTTAGCGTTCATGGTGATGACAATCGGGTTTTTGGTGGAACCTTCCACCGGCTCGTTGCTATTATCCAGGCCGCCGCCGCTCCAGGATGCGAAGACATAGCCAGCCGCGGGAACCGCGGTAATCGTGACCGGTGTGAAACCGTCAGGATAGAAGCCCACCGGATAGGTAACCCCGCCGCTGGTAGGTTCAGCCTGGACCGAACCGCTGCCGGCAGGAGAAACAGACAGGGAAAGTTGCCGGTCGCCAGGATTGCCGGGAACAAAGTGGGCTTCTACGGTATGGCCCTGGTTCATGGTGATGGTAATGAACGGCTGGGTAACCGGGCTGTCCACTCCGTCCACAACCCACTTGCTGAACTGATTTCCGGCGTTGGCAGTGGCGGCGATGATGACCACTTCTCCCGCCTGCCGCCAGGCTGAACCAGACGGCCAGACACTGCCACTTCCCACTGCGGTCACGGTCAACTGGTACTCGCTAATCCACTGCCAGGTGATGGTGGAATTCTGGTTGATGGTGAAAGTAACCATGGTGCCGGTACCGGTGGCTGGCACACTGCCAGTGCCTGTCCATCCGGTGCAGACATACCTTGTTCCGCTGGGCGCGTTGGTGTCTGGAGAAGTCACCGAACAGGTTACCTGCGCATCCCGGCCGTAGAAAGTGGTGCCTACCGGTGGCACCGGACTGTCATACAGCGAAGCCACGGTCAGGGAAATAAGCGTTCCGATCAAACTGCTGGTGGCGCGATACTCTTCGGAAGTTTCCGGAATTCCTGCAGGCGAAGAAAACTTCAAACCTTCGCCCTGCACGACAGAAAGTGAAGAACGGATTTCCGCGGTGATAGTATTTCCTGAAGTAAGCACCTCGCTGGAGTGAAGCACGATGAAGTAGTCGTTTTTGTGTTCAGGGTCATCTGTATCTGGCACCGGCGCCGCACCGTCGGCAAACCTGATTCTCACCCGGTCGCTGCCGACATAGGAGATGGAAAGCGGCTGGACAAAAGTATCTGTGTTTCTGTCAAAAATTCCGTCGCCATTGTCCTTCCAGAGGCCTACGCCACTACTTGCGCCGGTGGAGAGGAAGGCCAGGTCTCCGAAAACATTGGTCCCGGTTAAGTAAAGATTCACTTCAGAGAAATAATGCTGGTGGGCCGGGATGGGATTTCCTGGTGGGTCTTCGTCTAACTGGTCGTCGTAAAGGTTAATACCGATGACTGCGTGGTACTCATCCTTGTAGATTCTGTCTCCAGCCTGCACTAAGTTGTTAAGGAATACTGGAATTCTGGCAGTAACGACGTTGGTGGTGAGGTTGGTGTTGGCGTAGGAATAACCGGAGGAGTAAGTGACCGCATTGGCCGGCAGGGACAGACTGAACTGGTCGGTAAACTTGATTTTATCTCCGGTGCGGAAGGCGATGAAGAAGTCAGTCAGTCCGTTGTTGTCATTAGCCGGCACGGAAACTACAGGGCTCAGGTGTAAGTCGGCAAAGTAGCCTAAAACCTTTCTGCCCCTTCCTAAGAAGTAGATGTCTTCGCCGTCGTCCCAGACCCCGTCACTATCTTCATCGTAGTAAGCAAATCCATAAAGATTGTTGTGAAGCAGCACACCGTACTCGTTCCCGGTCAGACTTCCCTGATAGATGACGCTATCGGTGCCGGAAGTAAACCTTCTATCTCCATCCAGGTCCACCCAGAGACCGTCTCCGCTTGACCAGACACTGTCACCGTCAGCGTCATACCAGCAGACCTTATCCGAGGGCTTAAAGAAGGTAAGCTCTTGTCCGGCAGGAATCTCTGTTCTCGCGGCATGACCGCCAGAACCTGCCGTCGCTGTGCCGTCTCCGTCCACATATCCATCATCAAAATCTGAGCGCCAGCCAGCCACATTTATCGGCAGGAATCTATCGCTGCGCCAGTCAAACCGGCCATTGTTGTTGGCATCGGCCCACACAGAGAGACCGCTGCTGTTATTACCGGAAAGCGGCGCTAAAATTGTCTCCGGATGGGTATCCGGAGAAGTGCCAACAGGATTGAAATACACCCTGACGCGGTTTAAGGTGTTGGCAGAAATTGCGTCATAAACATTGAGGCCAATCGCACCCACCGGGTCAGAAGTCGCATCCACTCTCTGGGAAGGAGTGACCAGGTTAGCCAGGATAGAAGTGCTTACCGTTTTATTGGTCAGGGTATTGGTCCTGATTTGCTTGTAAGGCTGACGCTGTCCGCCGGTGAAGGTAAACATAATTCCTTCCCCCTGCTCCAAGACATCGTCTGACCAGTGCCGGAAGGAAATGTCATCGCCTGACTCCATGGTGGAGCGCGGCTGAACGACTAAGAAGTAGTCAATCCCTTCGTCATCGCCGGTATCGGTGGTGGGGATATCCGCCACCACTCCGTTGTCTGGATTGGTTTCAAACCAGAGATGGACAATCCATGGTCCGTTAGGGTCTCCGGTAAATCCTGGATGGCTTTCCAGGGTGGGAACAGCCCGCATCGTCACCCGGCTATCCAGATTGTCAAATACTCCGGGTATCAGTCCGTCGTCTTTGTAAAGAGCAATTCCGCAGCCACCGTTGGGGTCGTTACACTCCCCGACGGCATCTACAACATTGCTGATGGAAATAAAATCTGTGATGTCAAAGTTTCTGGTGCCGTCGTCAAGGATGTGGATTCTCAGGTCGCTGAGGTAGCAGGTAGTACCTGGCGGCGCCACCATGTTGTATCCGATGACCGCGGTCTTCTGCTGGGGATTAATCGTCTGGCCAGCCTGGGTCAGGTCGGTGAAAAACACCGGCATAACTGTGGGGTAAGCACTGTGCACAGTTTTCACCGGGTCAATAGAAGCCTTCAGACCGCTACCAAACTGAATGTCTTCGTTCCCGCGGATAAAAGCCGTGACGACGTCTCCGGCATCAATACCCCTTTCCCACCAGTTGCTGGTATAACGTGCATCCTGGATACCTCTTCCCCGGACGCAGATGTAGTAGTCGTAACCGCGGTACTGGCCGGTCCACAGGTCGTCCGGGTAAAGCTGGATGGCTGTTTTCGGCTTGAGAATCACATAGTAAGACTTGTAGTATCGTTTGCCGCTACTGGGTTCAATGGCATCCGGTGGCTTGTTTGGATTGTAATTGGGGTCATCTTGCTCCAGGCCGCCGGGGTCGTCGTTTTCCGGAGACCAGACTGTGCCGTCGTAGTTGTACCACTGAAGGCTGTCCGCAGAAAGCCGCACGCAGGTATCCACCGGGTTGCTGCCGTAGCCGGTAAAGGAATGCATGCCCGGGATGAAAATCTGCGGCAGGCCCTTGGTGTCTGTCCCATAGGGAGCCGGCGTGTCCAGCCAGAGAGACACACCGGAATACGCGTTGTCAGAAAGCGGGGCTAAGTCTGTCGGCTTAAACCCGTTTGTTCCCTTAAACCAGACGCGGATCCACTCAAAGGTCTCGCTGTCTGAGTAAGCCGAGCCGTCCGCCGGATAATTGCTGTCGCACATGTTCATCGCCAAGATGGGGACCGGCCAGCCGTCAGGGTCCACCGGGTCTGTGGAACCGGTAATGCCGTCTTGCCAGTTGGAAGTCATCGGCGCTTCGGAAGCCACATACCAGGGTTCAATGGAAAAGACAGTTCTGGCTTCCTTGCACCCGTCCATGTCAGCCACCGGTACTGGCGGTAACGCGTTCAGGTCACCATTATTTCTACCAGACGGCTGGAAGTGTCGGTATAACTTTGACCTGGTTCCAACATCGGCCAGTTGGGGTTTGGAGTTATCCTCATGAGCAGGGTTTGGCGTGCCATCAAGGTTTGACATGTGGCAGAACTGGATGAAGGAGTGCTCATCATCTGTGCTTTCTTCAATGTAGGCGCGGAAGTTCATTCCGTACTTCGGGGTTCTGGTGACCCACTGGTGGTCAGGCGCGGAAGAAATAGCGATGAAATAATCTACATTGTCGTCACAAGTGGCTTCCAGTGGCAGGTTCTGAAAGTACATGGTCACCCGCCAGCGTGGCGGCCGGCTATGTCCGCGGTTCACCCAGATTACTCCGCCGTCAACTACCTTCTCGCCAATCTCCGTTGGCCAGTCAGGTTCAGCATTACCCGAATAGCCGCTTTCCAGGGGGTCAGGATAGGGTGCGCCAAAACCAACCACCTGAAGACACTCATAGACAAAACCGTTGTCGGTTGTGGGCTTAACATAGTCCCCTTTCCTGTAAAGAGTATTGGCGCTCCAGGCAGGAACATCCGGAACGACGCTCTCCCAGTTGTTGATGATGTGGCCGCCAGGCGCTGGCGGTCTTCTCAGGGTTGAATCTTCGGTCGCCCAAATGCAGGTATCGGTTCTCCAGTCAAAGTTACCGTCGCCGGTGTCCTGATAGATGGCGATGTTGGGATGCGGCGCCATCGGATGGCTGGCTAACTTCCCGTAATCAAAGTCTTGCGGGTAGGTATCCTCAAAGGTCACCACCAGTTTGTAAAGTCTCTCCTGGCCATCATGCAGCGGGTCTAAAGCCACTCCGGCTAAGTCCAGCCCTAACACCGGGTAGGGCGCGGTCAGCCTCATTACCTCCAATTCTTCTGGCCCGTAAGGATAGGCGTGGTCAGAGGCGCCAAACCAGTTATACGTCCACTGACTGTACAAGTAAGGACCGCCCTGACCACTGTCATTATTGCCCCAGCTGGGATAATCGTTCCACCACCGCGTCTGGGCTGCACCAACCGGAATACCGTGGCCCTGGTCGCTTCTTCTCGCGGTCATATCCACAATCCGCTGCTCACAGGTGACTGTATCAGTCCTCGTGGTTCCACCAACTGACTGCCGGTAAAGAGCAGTTCCGCCGAAGTTCCAGTCATTGGGATACTGAACACCCGGGTCAATGTCGTTTACGGTAATCATTGCCGGAGCCGGGTCCTCGGAATGGCCTAAAGCAAGTTGAAAGGTGTCTCCATGTTCCATCTTGCCGCTGGTGCGCACCACTATGTAAAACCGGCTTCCGTAAGTAGCGCTGATTAACTTGGTAAACCCGGAGAAAAGTATTTCGGTCGTACCGTCATCCTCCCACTGTGCGGTAAACTCAGCAATCTTATAGTCAACACTAAAATCCGACGGGTCAAAAATTTTGGCAGTCAACGGGTCAGAATCGCTTGAGTCCCGGTAAAGAGCCACAGAAGCAATTGACCTGTTAGGCAGGGAACTAACCGAAGTCTGCGTCAGGTAGCATCTCACACTGGTAAGATTCATTACATCAGGGTTGCCATAGCCGGTCTGCGTGGTGACATCAAAGTAAAGCACCGCGGTGCGACAACTCTTAGAAAGAATTCCCTGGTTCTGCACCGTCATCTTACCTGCGGTAATACTTACTCTGACGACGCGGATGGTGCCGCTGGAGATGTACGGCGGGTCTTGCCCAGGTTGTAGCGCAGGGGGCGGGCTGCCGAAGCTTGCCCCAATTTGGTAGACTCCGGGATCCCGGGCCTGGGTGTTCCATTCGTGCGACGTCGTTCCGGGCCCGAACGTCCCAATTGAGACCCAGCGAGAGCCCGGGGTTAGTATGTCCTTGTAGTAGAGGGTTGTGGAATGTGAAGGAAGGGGCGGGTGCCAGGTAATCTGGTAAATTCCGTCCTGCCTGGTTAACTCTCCGGCCAGGGATGGATTGATAATGCCAGCGCCAGGAAACTGCCAGACGATGGTCTGGCTGGTGTAACTGCCGGTGAAGTCGGGGGGATTGGGAACGGAGGACAAGGTGTAATTCCATCCGATTCTCGTTATTCGTAGCGTAAAATCGTCGTTGGCCTCTATATTTGAAGTATTCGCCATAATGACGATAAAGTAGGTGCAGGACCAGGTACCTGGCGGATTCTCCGTCCAGGTATTAACATATTCATCGGCAAAGTCAATGGTAACCTCAGAGCCAATAGCCGGGTTGTTAACCGTGCCGTTGGTCAGAACCGTATCGCCAGCGCCGAAGTTCCCATCTCCGTTGTCCCGGTAGATGGCGACACTGGCAATCTCTGTTGAATCCAGGTTAGGCACACCAACATCGTTAAACTGCACCAGAACAGACTGAAAAACATCACCTGAGTTATCCGACTGAAGGTCCAGTTTGAAAACAGCCATGGGGTTTCTTGCCGGAGTCCAGGGGGTGAGGGAAATATCCGTACTGGTGCCGGTAATCGTCGCCTGACAGTTGGCCTTTAGTATCAGGAGAAAAAGTACTCCTGACCACAACCCTATCCTGAAGCGGTTAATTTTGCCTGTCATAGATTTCCTCCGGAAAAAAAGGACTGGCCCTGTAGAAAGGCCAGTCCTGGTAAACTGCCGAGAAAGAAAAATTTTTCATCGGCGCCGCCGTTTAGTATTTTGACGCTACCTGCTGTGCTCTCGTTTAGTTGTTAATCTTTAACAGGCATTATACCCTTTTTTTCTCTTCTGCGCAAGATATGTGAATTTGACCGGAAGTTCCGACATAGGAAAGGTTGTTTAGGAGTATGTCTAACTTCGGGAAGATTTCTGGGCACACGCCTTGTCGCAGACAAGACTACGCAGCCAATCGGTTGCTCGGCGAACTCGCTCGCCATGCGGCGAGCTCAAACACCGCCGAGAAAGGTATTGCGTCCCGGTTGAACTTGTCCGGTCCGCTTACCGACCGCTGCCGCTTTGGCTGCTTGTCTTGTAGCTGCGCCCTCGGCTACCGTGCCTTCAAATCTTCCCTCGTTGACACTTGGTCCTATGTCGGAATTTTAGAATTTGACCTGGCTTGTTGGCTGATGTATCCTTACTCCCGTGGCCTTTTCCGGCAGGGCTATCCCGGTAATCCTATGAAGAAGAAGGTGTTAGTTGTTTGCCTGCTGCTGATAGTCGGTGTTGTCCTTTATTCCAACACCTTCCGTGTGCCTTTCACCTTTGACGATTATCACTCCATTGTCCTGAATGACAAAATTCATTCCTGGGGCGACTGGTCTGCCATCTGGTCTTTCAGCCGCGCGCGTTTTCTCACCTATCTTACCTTTGCGCTAAACTACCACTTCGGCGGCCTGCATGTTACTGGCTACCACCTGGTGAACCTTTTGATTCACCTGTCGGCTTCCATCGTCCTTTTCTTTTTCGTTTTACTTCTGACAGGGACAGCGTTTGAGCCTGAGCGGTCATTCCTGATTGCGGCTGTGGCTTCGCTAATTTTCCTGATTCACCCGCTCCAGACTCAGGCGGTTACCTACATCGTCCAGCGGGCAGCCAGCCTGGCGACACTGTGTTACCTGGCGACGCTCTGGCTCTATCTTAAGTATCGGCTTTCTCCTGAAAGAAAACGCTGGCTTTACTATTGCCTGGCGCTGCTTGTTGCCGTCGCGGGAATGTTCACCAAGGAAATCTGTTTTACCCTGCCGCTGATGATTCTGATGGTTAACCTTATCTCAGGAAAGGCCTGGCGCCGTGACTGCCTGCCTTTTCTTCTCACCATGGCGGTCGTGCCGGCGCTTCACCTTTCGGGCGTGAAAGGCGCTGGACTGGGAGAAATCGGCCGGCTTGCCGAACCCAGCGGCACCATCGGGCCTCTAACTTACCTTTTTACCCAGTTTCGGGTGCTGGTCAGTTACCTGCGGCTTTTGCTTTTTCCGATTAAGCAGAACCTTGACTACGACTACCCGGTGTACCACAGTTTTCTGGTGCCGCCGGTCTGGGGCAGTTTTCTGCTGCTGGCGTTTCTGTCTGGTCTGGGTTTCTATGCTTACCGGAAGGGGCAGCGGTTTTTTAGCCTGGCCGTGGCCTGGTTTTTTGTGGCGCTGGCTGTAGAAAGCAGTATCTACCCCATCGCCGATGTCATCTTTGAACACCGTCTTTACTTAGCGATGCCAGCATATGCTCTGGCAGTGGCGCTGCTTTTCGCTTACCTGAAAGGACAGGCGCCAAAATTTCTCTGGGCTACGGCTCTGGTTCTTCTGATGGCTGGCTACTCTACGCTGGCCTACACGCGTAACAATGTCTGGAAAAGCGCGGTCAGCCTCTGGCAGGATGTGGTGAGGAAAAGCCCGGGAAAAGCCAGAGCCCACCACAACCTTGGGCATGCCCTCACCGGCGAGAAAAAACTTGACGCGGCGCTAAAAGAGTTTAACCTTGCCTTAAAACTTAACCCGAATTTCCATCTCACCTACTTTACCCGGGGCAGTCTTTACGCCCAGATGGGCCAGTACCAGAAGGCACTGGATGATTTCAACACCCTGCTGAAGATAAGTCTGGATAAGACCAGGCTAAGTCATGTTTATGTCGCCCGCGGGAAACTTTATGCGGAATTGGGAGAGATGGAAAAAGCCCTGAGTGATTTTAACCAGGCCATCAGGCTTGACAGGAAAAGTGCGATTGCCTTCAGCGAGCGCGGCCTGCTTTTTGCCAAACACGGACAGTATCAGCAGGCCATCAGGGATTTCAACGAGGCTCTGAGACTGAACAGCCACCTGGCTGACGCCTACAACAACCGGGGTCTGGCCCGGGTCTACCAGGGAGAGATTGAAGCTGCCCTGATGGACTTTAGAAGGGCGCTGAATGAGATGCCTGACTTTGCCAGCGTCTATGTGAACATGGGACTGGCCTATTTCCGGCGAGGCGACTGGCCGCAGGCTCTCAAAGCGTATCAGAAGGCGCTGGAGTTAAACAGTGAACTTTCCAGTGCCTACGCGGGGCTGGCACTGGTATATCGCAAGATGGGTCAGACAGAAAAAGCCAGGCAGCAACTGGAATCGGCCCTGGCCGCGAAGCCAGGGGATAAAACGCTGCTGAAGGCTCTGGAAGACCTGAAAAAAGAAAGCGCAGCCATGGCTTTGTCCAGCGTTCGCTCGCTAGCTCTGTCTTACTGTGAAAAGGGAAACGCTTTCCGGGAAAAGGGAGACTGGCTGGCCGCAATAGAACAGTACAATCTGGCTTTGAAGGAAGACCCGACTTTTGCTGCCGCCTACTACAACCGCGGCCGTACCTACCAGGAATTAGGAAAAAACGAGGAAGCACTGAACGACTACCTCCTGGCGCTGAAATATAATCCGAAAGATGCCGAAGCCTGGAATAACAAGGGTTTTCTCTTAGACCAGCAGGGGAAACTTGACCAGGCCATCAGCGATTACTCCCGGGCGATTCTCTACGACCGCGGCAACAGCCAGGCTTACAACAACCGCGGGAATGCCTTCTTCAAGAAAGGTGAGTACGAGAAGGCTATCGCGGATTACAGCCAGGCCCTTGGTCTCAACCCGGCGCTGGCTCAGGCTTACCGGAACCGCGGGATGGCTTACGGGAAACTTAAGGAATACGAAAAAGCCGCCCTTGATTTTCAGAAGTATCTGGAGCTGAACCCGGATGACCCGAAGAAGGATAGCCTGAAAAAATTCATTGAAAAGCACATCAAGGGTGGGTCTTAAAAAGAAGAGCGTCCTTTGCTTGCCAGGAGCGGAGAAAATTCAGGTAGGACAAACCTTTTGTTAGGGAGATGTGTTTCTCTATCACCGGCCAATCAAGAATAGGAGCGCAATTCTCACGCTGGAGATAATCAGGCAGGCTTGACCAGCGATAATTCTTGAGAAATTGTTCCGCTTTTTCCCAGTTTGCCACTCCCTTTTCCTTCCAGTCAGGTAGCAGTAGATTGAGCGGATTGAGGTGGATGTATCTGGTGAGGTGGAGTAAATACTCATCGGTTTGAACTTCCTTAACCTTATACCTGCCGTCAAAAAGCACGCCGGTTCTCTCGTAGCGCTCGTTGAAGTACATGGCGTGCGCCGTGCAGATCTTGCGCAGAAACTTGATAATCCCCCCTTCCCTTTTCTCGCATAACAACAGGTGAAAATGGTTGGGCATAAGGCAGTAACAGACGATGGAAACAAGGGGTTGCCTTTCCGGAAATTTCCTGAGAGCCGGGGTCTGACTGGCTGCCCGAATCACTGAGGCCGGTCGTTCATCGTTAAGAGTTAGAAGGGACTGCTGAAATCTGCGATAGTCACGGCTATGGAGAAAGATTTCCCGCTTGTCCACACCCCGGCTGTAGAGATGGTAAAAACCGCCGCTGGAGAAGAATACTTTTCTGTAAGGCATTGTCTCCTCGTTACTTGCAAGGACGGGCCTTGCAGGAAACGGCGAAGAGAAAGGCGGGGAAAAGTTCCCCGCCTTTCTTTACGGCAACAATCAACACCTTACGGCGTCTGGGCAGGTGTTATACCGGTCCAGTACATTTCAAAGGCTGTCCAGGCGTTGTTCAGGCTGTAGTAGTACTGGCCCTGATAGGTGTTGCTGGCCCAGAAACCGATAATGCTGATGAGGACATTGTCCCAGTTGTCGGTGTTGGATGGCCACTGCGGACCAAGGTTACCCACCTGATAACCGAGAACCAGTTGCCGGTTGTACTTCCACTCGTTGATGGTGTACAGAAGGTCGGCATCTTCAATGATGGCGTTGTCATTATCATCTCTGACGTTTCCATCAGCGTCATAGATGTCGGTGGGGATGTACGGGTTAGCCACCAGAAGTCTGCCGCTACCGGCAACGGCTGTTTCGGTGTTGGCTCCGGTAACCGGGTTGACATAAACCAACTCGCCGACAAAGTTGGTTTTCTGTCCGGTGGCGGGAGAAACTGCCACGCTGACCTTGACCACATGGTCACTGACATTGCCGGCGACACCGCTACCACTGTCAGCGAAGACCAGTTTCAGGGTGTTAAGTCCTGTGTACGGGCTGTTCGCATAGACCACATAGTTGGTGGTTACTGTACCATCAACCCAGACCGTGTTAACCGGCGTGCAAGCCATCACATCGTTGAGGACATAGCCGGCTGGCTTGTTCATCTCATCCACATCGATACTGATGGTATAAATGAGATTGGAGCCGTTAGGTGCGCGGTTCTGCATGATGCGGTTGGCATACATGGTGCCAGAATTCCGCTGGATACCCCAGGCAACTTCGTCACCGACTGCGTCACCCGGTAGGGACCCAACAAGGGTTTCCGTCACCGCGCCGCTGGCGTTAGCCAGCAGGATTTCTCTGGTACCCCGGGCAACCACCGTGGCGACAAAGGCGATGCTGCCATCGCCCACCGGTGAGTAGACCGGGTAGGTCGGGTTGGTGTAGGCCGTGTAGTCAATGTTTCCAGCGCCGAAAAGTTGCACATCGGTTCCGGTCTTGGCATCCATGGTATAAATCTTGTAAGAGCAATCCCGGTTGGAAACAAAAACAATCCGGCTGCCGTCCGGGCTGTAGGCAGGATACCTGTCTGACCAGATGCCCTGAGAGTTGCCAGCCATCAGTTGAACGCGATTGTTCTGAACATTAGCCGTATTAGCAGCCCAGTTCAGGTCAACGCCAGCGGTCCAGATCTGATGGTTGCCAATGTAGGCTCCAGTGTTCAGCCTGTGGCTGAAGGCAATCTGGTTGTTAGCCGGGGCCACCGCCGGGTCGTAGAGGTCAACGGTGGTGGCGACCAGTCCGGCCAGGGTAAGAATCTGGGCCGTTGAGCCCATGGTCTCGGTAATCTTTTTCACATAAAGGTTCTTATTCTGAGTTCGAGGGAGATTTCCATAGGCATAGACGACCCATTTGCCGTCAGCGGAAACTGCCGGACAGCGAACTGCCTGGGTGCCAGCGGTTCCGGCCAGGACAAGCTGGGGATTGGTGCCGTTGGTGTTGATGATGTGGCTGGTGCTGGGTTCCCCGGTATAGCCGGCTTCAACGAAGTCGTAAACGATGTTGGCACCGTTGGCGTTCAGGTCAACGTGGGTGATCTGCTCGCCGCTGGTGAGGTGCGTCACCTGGGTTGCCGTGCCCAGGGTCCCGGTGGCGTCAAAGTCACTGCGGAAGACCTGATAGTTGTTGACATAGACCAGTCTGGTAGTGCCAATGTCCACGCCGCCTGGCGCCGGTACGGCTGGTCCCCAGGCAACCAGGCCTTCTTCGCCGTTGTCACTGGTCCACTCAGCCATCTGGGTGTTGGAAGAAGCGCCGGTGTCATAGTTGGCCTGCCAGACATTAACATCCGCGGAAAGAATCGCGGCGCCATAAAGCATATTACCGGTGGTCGGCGTCAGCGGAACGTCACGGCTCAGGGCATTATCACCGTAGAAAGCCGGGTCATACTCATCCTTGTCCGGAGTGTTGGTAAGGTTGACCTGGTTTCCGGTAACCGAGCCGGCTCCGCCGCTGGCGTCAGCCATGTAAACATCCCATTTGGTCCAGGAGAAACCGCTGGCCTGACGCCGGTTGTAAATGATGTAAGGAATACCACCAGCCACCGCGGTCATCAGACGACCGTACTGGACATTGCCGTTGGGGTTGGAAGTTAGATTGGTCTTGCCCTGACCATCAAGGTTAATCCGGTAGATATTCTGCACGCCGTTGAGGCTGCCGATGTAAACAACCTGGGTGCTGGGCGTGCTGGCGTTACCATCCAGGAAGGCTGGATGGGAGTAGGTCATACCTGTTTCCTGAAGGAGAATTTCCCGGACCTTGGTGGTCACATTGTACTTTACCAGATAGGACTTGCCGGTGGTGGTATCTTCCATCGCTGCCACGAGAACATTCCCATCTGGAGATAAGGCCGCATACTTATAACTGCTGGTTGCACTTCCTGTGAGGAAAAGATTCACCTGAGGCGCACTGGTAGCGTCAGAGGCAACCTTATAAACGTCAAAGTAAGCATTGACTGCCCCACCAGTCCCGCAGTTACTTGTGAAGACGATGCTCTTGCCGTCACTGGTGAAAGCAGGGTTAAGAATCATGCCACCGGCGCCAGGAGTGAAGTAAGTCACCTGGCTGACCTCACCGGTCTCCAGGTTCTTCACATACAACTCACCGGTTTGCGTGATAACTCCGTCGCTGCGGGTGATGGTGCCAACATAGAGGATATTACCCTGTTTACCAAGCGCGGCTTCGGCTGCCTGTGGCAGCATGAGGCCCAGTGCTAAAACCCCAACCGCTGCTGTTAGCAGCCACCTGACCTTTCTACTCATATCCTACCTCCTTTTCTGACAAACTCACTTCTTTTGCCACTACCCCGACTGCTACAGAAAACAAACCAACCGCTACTTCCTGTCTCTGTGATTTTTCTCTGTTTCACCTCCTTCATGGTCCGGCGCTACACAGTTGACCTTTCAGCCTTCAGGTGGACCATATTGCCTGAGGACCGGGATTTTCTTTCCTGGCCGGGTTTTTTAGGTCCGGCCTGACATTGTACCGGAATTTTACCCTATCCCTGAAATTTGTCAAGTCCCCTGTATTTTCTGTCATTTAAAAATTAAAAGTGCACTGATTTTTTAGGATTTAAAGATTAAAAGTGCACTAATGTTGCCTCTCCCTTGATGGGAGAGGGTCAGGGTGAGGGTGAAAAGGGGTTAATAAAGAAACAGCGGTAGTAATGTGGATACTGTGGTTAACTCTTAATTTCAAGAGTTATCCAAGCTTTCGTGGATAATGTGAATAACTGGCTGTTTAGTTATTGAAGACGAAGGCGGCATTATCCACAAAGCGTCAGTATCCACATTTAAGGTCTTATGGTTTAATCTTTTCTTGTTGAAAACAAGGAGGATTAGACCATGGGAAAACAAATACATAGGCGTTTGGCGGATGAGCAGGTAAAAGGTTTGCTGGAGAGGTACTGTTCAGGAGAAGTTGAGCTGGAGTATATATTAAAGATTCTGGAGATAAAGCGCAGGCAATTTTTCAAGATATTAAAGCGATATAGAGAAGATACCGCAAGCTTTTCAATTGCATATAACAGACAGGAGAAAACTCGGCAGATTCCGAGGCAGGTAGAAATGAACATTATAAAAGAGTTAAAGATAGAAAGATTCTTGATAGAAGACCCTGCAATGCCGGTAAGGAACTACAATTACAGTTATGTACGGGACCAGTTGTGGAAGAATTACAAACAGAAGGTTTCCGTGCCGACGATTATAGACAGGGCAAAGAAGAATGACTTTTATCTGCCGAAAAAGGAGCATAAAAAGCACGACAGGGAAGTATTGACTAATTATGCCGGAGAGTTAATACAGCATGATTCCTCTCAACATAAATGGTCACCCTATGCTGATAAAAAATGGTATTTGATAACTTCTCTGGATGATTACAGCCGCAAGATGCTTTATGCTGACCTGGTAGAGAGAGAAACTACATGGGACCATATTGCAGCTATGGAAAGCATCTTCTTGAAATATGGACTGCCTTTGTCGTTTTATGTGGACAGCCATTCCATATTCCGGTTTGTGCAGGGCAGGGATAGTTTCTGGCGCAAGCATTACAAGGTAACCGATGATGCTGATCCGCAGTGGAAACAGGTGCTCATTGAATGCGGCGTGAAAATAACCTATGCCTTATCTCCGCAGGCAAAAGGCAAGGTTGAACGGCCATATGGCTGGTTACAGGACAGAATTGTGAGAACCTGTGCGAGAGAGAACATAAAAGAAATCAGAGGTGCCCGGGAAGTGTTGAGATACGAAATGGACAGATACAACAGACATCAGGTGCACAGCGCTACCAGGGAAATCCCTGATTTCAGGTTCTATAACGCGCTGAACGATAAAAAGACTTTATTCAGGCAATTCATCCTGCCGCCGCCCTTTGAATCAACCAAGGATGTCTTCTGTTTACGCGCGGAACGAATGATTAACTCTTACAGAAAAGTATCCCTGAATAACCTTGAATTGAAGGTCTCCGGCGCACCGCTGCATTCAAGGGTGCAAATGCGTATCGTACCGGATAAAAAGACCGGTATCGCTGAGGTGCGTTTCTGGTATAAGGATAAGCTGATAGATATTCAAAAGGTGAAAAATGAGGACCTGAATTTAGTGCACTTTTAATCTTTAAAGAGTGCACTTTTAAAATTTAACTAACAG
>JAKPFT010000091.1 GCA_029551285.1 bacterium
AGATAAGAAAAAAGATTCCCCCGCACACGCGGGGATAGACCCGTGTGAAGCGAAGATCGGGCCGGGTCGAGGGTGATTCCCCCGCACACGCGGGGATAGACCTCGGCTCCACTCGCCGGTCTCGGGGTCAAATACGATTCCCCCGCACACGCGGGGATAGACCCGATGCAACTTTCAGAAAAAAGATACCGAGAGAGATTCCCCCGCACACGCGGGGATAGACCCCCTGATATGAATATCGTCATTCCAGCCACCATGATTCCCCCGCACACGCGGGGATAGACCGGACTGTTTACACCTGGCGAGGGTATGAGGTCGGATTCCCCCGCACACGCGGGGATAGACCGGAGGAAAGATGATGGTGAAAAAAGGTAGAGGGGATTCCCCCGCACACGCGGGGATAGACCCGATAAGAACCGCCAGAGAAGAGAATACTGGTCGATTCCCCCGCACACGCGGGGATAGACCTCTTTTTTGAGACGCTCGAAGTTCCTGGTCAGCGATTCCCCCGCACACGCGGGGATAGACCTGTTTGCGATGAAGTTGTAGCATTCACCAAGGAGATTCCCCCGCACACGCGGGGATAGACCCCCTCCAAAAACCTTTCTCCATCTTCCATCCCAGATTCCCCCGCACACGCGGGGATAGACCCGGTTTCCAGCACTGGCCCGATGCCATCGACGCGATTCCCCCGCACACGCGGGGATAGACCCTTTGAATATTTGGACATCCAAAGTTTCCTGGAGATTCCCCCGCACACGCGGGGATAGACCCAGTCTCTTGATGCAGAAAAGCAAGTCTATGACGATTCCCCCGCACACGCGGGGATAGACCCACAGGAGAAAAAATGAGCCAGTTAGTCATAGAGATTCCCCCGCACACGCGGGGATAGACCGTCTTTTACGACTTTTATCCTTTCCAGCTTTGCGATTCCCCCGCACACGCGGGGATAGACCGCTTGCGGTTCTGCAGCAGTCTCTTGATACAGAGATTCCCCCGCACACGCGGGGATAGACCTGACAACTTCTGTCCCAGCGGTTCGCAAGATAAGATTCCCCCGCACACGCGGGGATAGACCTGAAACCCAACTACCACTGCTACTACTTCTACTGATTCCCCCGCACACGCGGGGATAGACCCCAGTTTGAGCACTGGCCCGATGCAATAGAGGCGATTCCCCCGCACACGCGGGGATAGACCTTTGTCCAGCCATTCTTTTGACTGGCTAAGCGAGATTCCCCCGCACACGCGGGGATAGACCCTTTCCACTTCAGAAGCAAAAAGATACTGAAGCGATTCCCCCGCACACGCGGGGATAGACCCACAGGAGGAAAAATGAGCCAGTTAGTCATAGAGATTCCCCCGCACACGCGGGGATAGACCGAAGCTGATGCAGAGCCGTAAGACATTCTTTGAGATTCCCCCGCACACGCGGGGATAGACCGCGACGGACTTATTTCGTCTCTCACTTTCACAGGATTCCCCCGCACACGCGGGGATAGACCCATTTTTCCGCGCTGACCAGGAACTTCGAGCGTGATTCCCCCGCACACGCGGGGATAGACCGTAGCAGCGGTAGCAGCAGTTGCCGCTGGATATGATTCCCCCGCACACGCGGGGATAGACCAGGATAAAAGTCGTAAAGGCTTTCCTAAACGGCGATTCCCCCGCACACGCGGGGATAGACCGTTCTTTCCACGCTGACCAGGAACTTCGAGCGTGATTCCCCCGCACACGCGGGGATAGACCCTTTGCGGCTCTGCAGCAGCCTCTTGATGCAGAGATTCCCCCGCACACGCGGGGATAGACCGTAGTAGTAGCAGTGGTAGTGTCGGTTGCCGTTGATTCCCCCGCACACGCGGGGATAGACCTGGCGTCTGGCCAGTGCGTAAACCGATTCAGGAGATTCCCCCGCACACGCGGGGATAGTGTTTCAGAGGATCGGCTGGAGCGATTCTTCGGCTTTCAGCATCAGGGCACAGGAGGTGATTACCAGAGCAGCGCCAGTAGCAACTTGCACGGTCATCCTTTCCTGGAAGAGCCACACGCCAATGAAGAGGTTGAACACAGGCAAAAGCATCCCGATTAAGGAACCGGTAGAAACAGAAAGGTAACCGTAAGCGTAGGTCATCATTAACTGGGCGATGGCGGCTGTCAGGCCAATGCTCAGAAGAAGCAATCCGCGGCCGAGGTTTATCTTGAGAGGAGTCAAACTGGCGGGAAGCATCACCATCCAGAAACCGACCAGACATTGAGCAAAATAGATGGTATAGGCAGAATTGCTGCGGCGGGCTTTTCTGACGAAAACCACGGCTATCCCGGAAGTAACGGCTCCCAGTAAAGCCAGCCAGTGGTAAAGGCTACTCCGCTGGGGGAGCCCCTGGTCCTGATGGGCAATCAAATATATGCCGGCAAAGGCAACGAGAATAAGCACCCATTGCTTCAGAGTAACTTTTTCTTTGAGGTAAATCGCGCCAGCAATCGTGCCGAAAACAGGGAAAGTGTAACTGATTACGGTGCCTTCGCCCAGTCCGATTCTGGCGATAGCGAAGAAAAAAAGATAGACGCTGATAGCGCCGAAAAGTCCGCGCAGAAAAAGAATCCAGTTCTGGGAAAACTCAAGTTTAATTCTGCCACTCAACGCCAGAGAACCCAGTACCGCCAGCCCGATAATAAAGCGGAAAAAGGAAGCGTGGTAAGGATTGATGTAACTGGCGTTGCGCAGCAGAGCCGACATCACCGCAAAAACTACTGTGGAGCCCACCATGACCCAGGCGGCGACAGCCGTTTCTTTGCGCATTTATAACTAAGGCAGACTTACAGGCCTTTCCGTGTCGGAAGAACGATAAAGGGCGCAGAAAAGAGCCACGGAAGCCAGGCCTGTCTTCCCGTCACACTGCACCGGCCGGTGGTCTCGGATAGCGCCAATCATGTCCTCAATGATGTTTTGGGGCAGGTGCTCCGGTACAGGAAAATCGGCTGCGTTCAGTTTTTCCGGCTCCGGTGTGGCGGCATTTTCTGGCGGCACATAATCAGGCTCGTCCCCGGCGGTGACGGCCGTTTGTTTCATTCTTTCAAAAAGGGTTACTTTGCCGTCGTGCCACACAAGAGAGCCAGCACTGCCGGTAAGGCTGACGCTGGTGCCCTGACCCGGGAAACTGCAGGTGGTGGAAAACACAGTGGCCAGAACTCCCGATTGAAACTGAACCACTCCGGCGGCGGTATCTTCGGTCTCAATTCGGTGGGCAAAGGTTCCCTTTTTGCCGAAAACTGTTTTCACCGGGCCAAGCCAGAAAAGAAGCAGGTCAAGGAAATGAACGGCCTGATTGGCCAGGGAGCCGCCCTCTGTTTCCAGCCGGCTTCGCCAGCCAGCCGGCATACCGCCATCGTAATAGGATTGCGCCCGGTACCACTTCATGGACATTTCTGCGGCAATCATCCGGCCGAGCGCCTTTTGCTCAAGGGCGGCTTTGATGCGGTGGTTGTCTGCTTCATAACGGAGCCCAAAGTCAACGGCTAAGACCAGACCCTTCCTTTCCGCCAGTTCTATAGTCTGCTGGCACACCTGGATCCGGATATCCATCGGTTTGGTGGTGAAGGCGTGTTTCCCTGCCTGAAGCGCCTTGAGCAGAAACTGGCCGTGGGTACCACTGGGCGTAAATACCCCCACTACATCAAGGTCGTCTCTCTTAAGCATCTCCTCGTAATCTCTGTACCACCGGCAGCCAAGTTCCTTTTCCGCCAGTTTCCCCCGTTCTTCCCAGATATCGCAGACAGCCACCAGTTTAGCGCCAGGTGTTCTGGTGGCAATCTCGGCCCGGCCGCGTCCCATGCCTAAACCCACGATGCCAAATCTAATTTCATTAGCCATATTACCCCCCAAGTAGTTAGAGATTTCGTCATTTTCCACCCCACCAGATGCGGGAAAGTATCCTTCAAAAATACGAAGCCGTCAAGGAAAAGGTATCTGCTGACCATAATCTGACTCTGCCTTTTCAAGCGACAAAGATCTTCATTGAAATTCTATCAGGCCAAATCTGGTCGGTACATGAAAATTGGTTCCGGTGGGAGACCAGGTGGTCCAGATGTCCTGGCTGGATAGCCCGGGCCGCGGTCGGTCCCGGCAGAGGTTGAAACCCCACACTTCTCCTTTTCTCACCTGTCGGTTGCCAGTCAACCTGACCAGCGGAATAGCGAAGGTAATCGTCCAACTATGGTTTGCTTTTGTCACGGTCGCCTGGCTGCCGCTTTCGTAGTCAAAATCAGCCGGGAAACCTGGCCGGTAAAGGCCGTCGTTAATAGCGCCATTGGTGTTGCCAAGAATCTGAATGTAACTGGAGCGGCTGCGACCCACATCCAGAAAAATTTCTACGGCATCGTCCTGGCAGATGTCCAGTTTATCTTTATCTTCCGGTTTAACCCTGGCAACCAGGGAAGCCATGTCAGGCTCTTCGCACCGCACCATGATGTAAAAAAAGCGGTCATCATAACCCAGCCAGGCCTCAGTTTTTGTCTGAGTTGGGTTACCATTGATGGCAAGGAATTTTTCAATGTGGTTGCCGCTGGCTCTGGTCAGAGTTTCCACGGTCGTCACCTTCGGCACCAGAATTTTTCGCTTGCTGGCAGAGATAGCCGCGTGTTTGAGGCTGTTTTTCTCCATGACCGACCAGATGGTTTCTTTTACCCACCGGACCCGGGTAGCGTAAGGCTCAGCCTGGGCTGCCGCCAGTGCCTGCTGGAGAAGAGTGTCAAAGGTTGTTAACTGTGCTGGTGGGCAGATAACATCCCAGTTGGCATCGGTCTGGTCAGGGTTGAGTTTCCAGTTTTCAGGTCTGGCAAAGCGCTGTTCCATTAAGGTAAAAAACTCTTTCATGGGCGAGGCGGCTGGCCCATAGAAGAGACGGCAGTATTCATCCAGAAGGTCGTCCACTGAGAGACTGGCGTCGTTCATCAGTTGTAACTGAACGTAAAGGTTGAGATGGTCCAGGGCAAAGTTGGGATGAACACCGCCGGTGGAAGAGCTCAGTTCGTTGAAGATACCCCGACAGCCGTTTTCTTTGAGAAAGTTGATATCCTGGGCAATCTCGTGAAGAAAAATGCCGGGGAAGTTGGGCGGTTCAATGTTGTTGCCCTGAATGTGGTCAAAGTATTCCCAGAGATACCACCGTTTCACTGTTTTTGCCCATTTTTTGATTTCCTGCTGGTAAAAATTCTTGTAAGCAGGGTCCTTGATGCCTTCCACCAGAACCCGGCAAAACATCACCGCTATATTGTCAGCCAGTTTAACCCTGTCCGGAACCATGGTATACCGGGCGTAAGCGCAGCAACTGACCCATCCGGCCGGATGGTATTTTCTCACGTGCTCGGCCACCTGGTTGACAAAACCCCAGACATAGTTGCTGGCCAGATTATTCCAGAAGCCGAAACCAGCTACCCCCGATGGCTTTTTCAGTTTCGCCTCGCAGCGCGGACACTGGCAATACTGGGAAGTATCGTGAGGCATCACGCAAAAGTAATCTCCGCAGGAACGTTCAAAATTGCTGCGGCCAGCAAAGTAGTCGTCCGCATCCTGGCAGACCAGACGCAGAAGTTCTGGCTCGGTCAGACACAGCTGGGTTGGGTTTTCATAGCCTCTGGCCAGCAGATTTTTCTTCTCCGGAAACCTTTGCCGGAACCAGTCAGCAATCAAAGAGTGGTTGGCGTTGAAGGCTTCCACACCCACCAGTTTCTGCCTCAAGTACCACAGGTTAATGTCTCTCTCCGGTAATCTTTTTATTTCGCGGCCAGACCCGAGAAAGTCAAACGGGGCAGAAATTCCGGGCGGGTAAAGGCTTCGGTATACGGTCCACGGTTTTCTTCTGAGGAAGACATTGCTGACCGAGACTTCTTTTCTTTCGGGGCAGACCTCGCCTAACTGTCCGGGCAGATACCAGCGGATACCGCAGTACCTCTGGAGAAACTCATCCACGGCGTAAACAGAGCCAACCGCTTTACTGATTTCCGGCTTTCGGGACCAGTCCAGCGTTCTGGTAAAACCTGGCCAGAGTCCGTTTCCATCGTAATCAATCAACCCGTATTCATCTTCGTCGTGTCCCATTAAAATCAGGAGAGGTCCATAGGTGGCGATTAAATACTCCTGTGGCTGGAAGTCGTCATTCTTCAATCCGAGGGAGCGAGTAAGGGAACTTTCTCCGATAAGTACCAGGGGTTTCTGGAAAGGATTAACTTCTTCTGTGACTATGGGAAGCCGGCAGCCAGTCATTTTTTCCAGGTAGTAATTCAGTTCAGCCGCGGCAAGCTGGGCGCTTCTGGTAGGATTAGCCGCCAGCACGATGGTGGCTTCAGGACGGGCCTGACCCTTTCTGGCCAGAACCACTGTTCCCTGACCGGCCACCACCGGGAAGTGTACGACCTTTTTTCCGTAGCCGTAAGCGCCGGGCACATCAGCCTCCTTCCCTTTCCAGAAAAACTCAATCTTTTCTTGCTTTTCTTGTGCACCAGCCGCTGCGCAAAGAATAACCAGAAAGAGAATAATTGTCCACAGCCTGTTCATCTTCCTTCTCCTTTTTTGATCACACTACTGCCAGAGGAGTCTCATCTCCATGGCCGGCCTGCCGCTTGTTTATAAAGCAGCCCTTGAGTCTGAAATTTGGCTTCTTGCCTGAAACTCCTTTTTCCACCGCTTCCAGCAAGGGAGACATTTCCCTTCCTCCACTCCTTTAAGGAGAGAAGATAAAAGCGAGGGTGAGGGAACTTTTTCCTGTTTTTGGTTATCTGTCTTTTGTTTGACTCATTTATTGACAGTACAGCAAGGCTACTCTATTAAATCCGTGGTGTCAAGTTTCTGTAATGGGCGGGCGTCTGCTATGCGGTTTTAACCTTCCTGAGAGGTCAGAAACTTTGCTCTCTTTGTCCGGCTATGCTAACAATCCTGCCTTCCTGCGCGGAAAGGTAGGCGGCATCAATCAGCTGGGTTGTTTTTATCCCTTCCTCACCAGAGACCAGCGGCTCTTTCCCGGTTAAAATACTACGAACAAAATCTTCTACCAAACCAAGGTGGGTTATTGAGGGTCGGGGTAAGTGGCATTCTTCAATCAGGCTTCCGCCCCGGAAAAAGCGCAGTTGCGGGCTATCCAGCGGAGTGGCTTCAATAATGCCTTGGGTGCCGTAAATTTTGAATTCATCGCAGAAAACAGAAGCATTCTGACTGAGAAAGACCTGGCCTGAAGCTCCGCTCCGGAAAGAGACACTCAACAGGCAGGTGTCATCAATCCCGGCTGGAGTTTGCCGGTTTTCCAGAAAAGCCGCCACCTGGTCGGCTTCACCCAGGAGATACAGTAAAAGGTCCAGCCGGTGACTGCCCAGGTCTGGCAGAATACCTCCGCCGCTCATCTCGCTTCTTGCTCGCCAGTGAGCGCCAGATAAGGTGAGAGCAGATGGCTCACACAAGAAAGTAACCCGGGCCAGCAGTGGCTGTCCAATTTTTCCAGCAGCCAGCCATTGTTTTATCCTTAAAATTTTGGGGAAGAAGCGCCGGTAATAGGCCACGGCTAATTTCACGCCAGCCTGCTGGCACTCTCTGGTCATCATTCTGGCCTGAGCAGTATTTATGGCCATAGGTTTTTCTACCAGCACATGTTTACCGGCTCTGGCAGCCTGGATGGTCTGGGTAGCGTGAAGGAAAGGCGGAGTGGCCAGATAGACTGCGGTGACTTCTCTGTCAGCCAGAATCTCTTCCAGCTTCGTGTAGTAGCGGCGGGCCTGATGGCGACTGGCAAAGAGGGCTGCTTTTTCTTGACTGCGACTCATGACCGCCACCAGTTCAGTACCAACCACCTGGTAGAGGGCCGGTCCTCCCTTGTTTTCAGCCACCTGGCCGCAACCAATAAGTCCCCAACCTACTTTCATCCCCGTTTGTAACTCAGACATCGTTGTTTCAGAAGAACAAGCAACCTCACTTCCGGGCCAATCGCCATGGCGGCAGGCGTCTAAGTCTGGTTTGGAAGAAAAGCCTCACATCTTTTGACCGCTTGCTCAAGGCTGACAAAGGTGAACTGATATTGGTTGTGAAGAACTTCTAACTGCTGGCTGATGAGGTTCACTTTCTCACGGGATATTCGTTTTCCTGCTTCTTCCACAATTTCGTAAGGGTGGAAACACCAGGTGAATAAGCTGGGAAAATCTCCAGGTGTCTGGTTCGGACAGGAAAACTCCACTGTTTCAGAGATAGCCAACCATCTTTTCACTCTTTCAAAGTTAATCTTCAAAGATAGGTACCCTACTGGAACCTGAAGGAAGTGTCCGACAAAAGGTTTCCAGCCGCCTTGTCCCTCCCGGATAGGAGCAACTCTTATGCGGGTGAAATAACTGGAGTAATTTTCTTCGTCATGTCGGTAAGGTCTGATGCCTTCTGGAATGAGGCGGTTGTCGTACGCTATGTTGCCATGGTGATCCAGCCCGGCCATGCCCGGGTAGATATCAGAGCACACTGTATAACCGAGTTCTCTCAAAGCGGCATAAACTGTGGCCTCCTGGAGAAAGCAGCCATTGCGGTGAAATAGAATTTTTCTTCCCACCTTCCTCTTCTTCAAGAAATCTTCCACTCTTCTCTTGCTGGCCTGGCAGTATTGTTTAACTGTTTCCTTATTTAACGGCCTTTTCATCTTATCCAGATGGTCATGCAGTCCGAGCGTGTCACCTCTCCTGATGGCCTCATCAAGAAATGATTTGTGATAACGGGTGAGCTGAAAATCATTTTCGTTCAGAAACCAGGTGACATGTCCGGAAACCCCGGAACCATCAAAAACCGCCAGTAGCTGCTCTAATGTTTCCTGGCGGAGCCCGGTCGCATCCACTCTCAGGTCGCAGTCAACCGTAATCAGAAAAAGTCTCTTGCTCATTTTTTCTCGGGTTTATCCTGACCGCAACAGCAGGGCAGGCTATCTTTTTCCACGGTGCGAATCACAAGATATTTAGCTTTCCCAGTGATTATCTTCATGAGACCATGTCTTATTCTGGAAGGGAAGAAAATACTTTCCCCGGCGCCGACTTTTTTCCTCTTTCCTGATATTTCGCATTCTATCTGCCCCTGGAGAACGTAGATAACTTCCTCAGCACTGTGGCTATGTTCGTAATGCGAAGTCCTTTCTTGCTCAGATTGAGGGTGGTTTTCTGTCAGATGGATGTGAAGTTTCTTTGCCCCTTCGTGGTAACCAACGAGACTCCGATAACTCAGGCCCATCTTCCCTCCCGTAACGAGAAAAAATTTCACTCGCCTTTTCTGTCTCCGGCCGGACAAGTTTTGGACCAATAGGCGGTAAAGCCGGCCCCGCTTCAGGCTTCAAAGAGCGGCTATCCTTTAAAGCGCTCTACTTCCAGTAAACCGCTAACTTTTGCCGCAGGGTCCGGATTTGCTCCGGTGCCATCAGCAGACAGGTTTTCCGGTCAAGACCCAGTTCCGTCATCAACCGGCGCCTGGCCTCAACCGAAGACTCTTCTGGCCGACGGATTTTTTCCGCTGTTTCGCAGAAGATATCGTAGTCTTCTATACCGTCCCGGAAATTTTCCAGCCGGAGGCTGCTTACCGGCCCCTGTTCGCCCGGGTAAATAAGCATAGGATAGGAGTGCAGAAACAGGCCATCCAGGGCCGCATTCCATTCGGAACGAATGCTGTCGGAGATAAAACTGCTGTTACCGGCCCACCGGTTTGAATTCCAGAGCAAAAAGCCATCCGCTTCCACCAGGAGCGTTCTCCAGGGAATCAGCCTGGGAAAGACAGTATCTGTTTCTATGTTGAAACCAGGTCCGTTGTACCACCAGACTTCCTTGCCCATCTGCCTGGCTTTGAGGGCTGTTTCGTAATTGTAACTGGTGACACCTGCCACAAAAATATCAAGTGCATCCTTTAGAACGGAATTGGTACCATAACTGGCGTCGTGAATCGTGCTCATGGTTTTCAGTCCGGTCTTTTTTACCCGGCTGAAAATCTGAGCCGCAAAGTCAAAGAATTCGTACCACTGTTCGTCAAACCCATAGAAGCAGGAAAGTGGAAGTAACCCCTGCTCTCTTAACCAGGGCACCAGTTTTTTCTCAACCTCTTCCAGACGAACCCAGTCTTCTTTTTTCAGGGTTGGCTGGCCGCCGGGGTCAACTCTGGCCACTGAGATACCGGCGGCGTGAAAATAATTCTGACCGTGGCGGACTGCTTTCTGAACGACTTTCGGCGGATAATAGTCAATTCCTTCATAGAGCGAGCCAATTCCAATCCGGTAATCAATCAGCAAATTGTAAAACCTATCAGCCACGGCTGGCCATCTTTCACCGTAGCCCAGCCGGCCAGAATATTCTTTAGCCATCCTGGGAGAAAAACTCAGATTCTTCTTCAGGTACCACTTCTCGGGTAGATATCCCGGGAGAACTTCTATGTTTAGTCGCTCCTGGTGGTGGAGACCTTTTCCAGTAATGATAACGTCAGCGTAGTAAATACCTGGCTTGACTGTACGCGGTACTTTCACCTCCAGCCAGATCGGCTGGAAGGTATTTTTCTCCACAGAGAAAGTCTCTTTCTCCAGAAGGGGGTCAGGCCACCAGTTAGAACAGGGGAATGGTTCGGAACGGTAGTAGTTAACCGAAGGATTTTCTATCCTGACATAGCCAACCACTTTCCAGGAAAAGGTCTCAGGCGGCAATTTTTTCTCCGTGGAACCAATTGGCAGAATCTTGACCGTTAAATCCTGAAGATTTTTGCGAGGAATGAGCACCATCTGAATGGCTTCTATTTCTCCAGGGAAAAGAGCAAGTTCTGCTTTCCGGATCTCCTTATCGGAAAGGGGCATCTCCTCAATGAAAACCCTGCTCATGCTGTCAGCCCAGACAACGGCCACATCATCTTTAGACTTCTTAAATAGCTGCTCAGAAAAAAAATGGCGGCTGAGTTTGCGTTCCGTGGTTACGGCCTGCTGCAGGAGTTTCCACAGGTTAGCCCGCTCCGGAGTAGCAAGGGAAGACTGCCCTTTTATTCTGGAGAGCTCCCGGGCAAGATTTTTGACGGTTCTTTCTATCTCGGAAAAAGAAAGGCTAACTTCTTTTGCCCGGAAACGGTTTTTCTCCAGGAAAGAAATAAACTGCGGAGCCATCTCCTGAAAGGTTTCCAGAATGTTATCACTGATTTCCAGGTCGTCAAACCAGACCTCGTCCCCGTGGCCATGCTGGTTACTCAAAAGAATTTTGGCTTTCACTGCTTCGGAAGGCATCCGCGCGGTGTAACAAAGTTGCTGCCAGCCGTCCGTGGTACCGGTGAGGAAGATATCTTCATCAATACTGCTGAAAACAGCCGAAACCTGCTGAGGGCCTTTAACCGATGGCACTGGCTTTTCGCGAAGGCTCTGGAGCACAAGTCCTGTTTTCCCGCGGCCATTTTTTAATTTGGCCCAGACCGTGACAGTATATTCGGCACCTCCAACAACATCAATGATGGTCTGCCAGAGAGCCGTTTTGGGACCTTCATTTTTAAGAAAAACTGAGGCCTGCCCAGTTCTTCTAATCTGTCTGTCCACTGCAAAACTGGCTTTTGTTCCAGGCGAAGCATAGGTTGACCAGTTTTCAGGTGATTCCTTCCCTTTCTCAAACCCTCCGTTATAGTCCTCCACAAGCGGAAGAGAAAAACTGGTAGCCGGCACCAGAAAAAGCAGCAGGCTCAAGATAATTCTCAGTTTCATCGTTGCTTCGTTAATAAGGTTTAGCCCAGAAAGGTTCAGTGTTGCTGGCTGGTATTGGGTCAGTCCAGAGAACAGAATGGCCGTCAAAGAAGAGAACTGTTACCCCGTTTTTGTGCCGGTTGGTCCTGGCCTGGTTAATCTTATCAATCCAGGCTACGGCCACGCGGTACATCTCTGTGTCATCTGTCTCCGCCAGGAGTGCGGTGTGAGAAGGTGTTCTTACCAGCGAATACTTTCGCCAGGGCTGGTCAGGATTTCCCCAGTAGTAATTTTCGCCGAAACGCGGCAACCAGGCTGAAACTGTTCCGCGGTAAGAAGGACAACTGAAAACCTTCAGTTTTCTGGTGTCCACGGCACCGTCTGATGGCCGAACAGCAGCCGGCTGGGTGTAAGGGGCAATCCGGGTGTACCAGCATTTGTGGCCATGTGTAGCACTGTCGTTCTTCACGGCCAGCGGGATGTATTCGTCGTAGTCGTTGAAGTACATATGAAAAGCCAGACCCAGTTGTTTCAGGTTGCTCAGACAGGTGGCAATTCTGGCCCGCTCCCTTGCTTTGGCCAGCGCTGGCAAAAGCATCGCGGCTAAAATGGCGATAATGGCAATGACCACCAGAAGTTCAATCAGCGTGAAACCGGCACTGCCTGAACCAACAATTCTTTTCCTTCCCATTTTTTCCTCCCCGGCAGGTAATCCTGCCATAAAGTTGCTGGTGGGGCACAGCTTTCCCGATGGACCAGATAAGTCTTCAAGACCCTTTTCCTGGTTATGGCTGTATCCCGGCCATTAAGTAAGCAGGCCAGCATCCGGCCGGCTTCCCGTCCCATTTCGTAGCGGGGTTTGTACACGGTGGTCAGGGCAGGCTTAGTTCTGACCGCCAGCGGGATATCATCAAAGCCGATAACTGAAAGTTCTTCTGGTACTAACAATTCTGTAACCCGGGCTTTCTCCATGAGGTTTGCCGCTTTGAAATCCGTATCGCAGAAGAAAGCAGTCGGACGTTGTTTGGCCCGCAACAATGATTCTGCCGGCACATCTTCATCATCCTTTTCCACCTGGCAGAGCCAGGTTTTTTCCGGGGTGACTCCATTTTTTTTCATGGCCGCCAGGTAAAGCCGGTAGCGGAGACTTCCGCTAATCCTGCCAACATAACCAATCTTTCTGTGTCCAATTCTAAAAAGAAAGTCTATAGCCTGGCTGATACCGGCAGCTTCGTCAGCCATAACATAGTGAGCCTTATTTCCCAGAGCGCCTGGTTCCTTCACATTAAGCAGGACGAAGGGCAGATGCAGGCGATGAACGGTTTTCAAAATTTCTCTATCCACCCGGGAGTTCAAGGACCAGAGGATGAAACCGACCACGCTTCTCTGCCTGATTTTCTCCAGACAGAAAGAAAGCATTTCTTCCGGGTCTTCTGGATGGAGATAAAGAAGAAGTGACATGTGCCAGTTAGCCAGTTCGTCAGCGATACCCTGGACATAGTCCTGAATGGTTTGAGAATTATAACCCTGGTAAACAGAGCGCAAGAATAGGCCAATCTGCCTTTCCTGCTCCGGTACCCGGTGGTTAATGCTTCCTGGTCGCCACAGCCAGGTTTCCCCGCGCACCACGGCGCCTCGCCCCTGGTATACTTCCAGCAGGCCATCCACGGCCAGTTTCTTGACGGCCTGCTGGACCGTGGCCAGCGAGACATTGTAAGTTCTGGCCAAATCCCGGTAAGGCGGAAGGGTGCTACCGGAGGGGTAGACTCCTTTCTTTATTTGCTGGCGCAAGCTGTTTTCAATCATGCGGATAAGCCCGATTCTCTGGCCGTTCATAATACAATTATACTGAATGTTTAATTGTTTGTCAAGGGCAGGGTATCTGACTACAGAGGTCGTTACCACCCTGCTGGAGGGCTGGAGATCTCACCTTCACCTTAATCCTTTTGCCTCAAGGGAAAGCCGGAAGTAGCGGCTGGTCCTGATAAGCAGGAAACCTTTCCCCAACGGCTGAGTGACCAACAGAGAGAAAAAAAAAGAAGTGATTCTACCAGTACTCTGTCAGGTTTGGGATTATCCGGTGAAAAGTCCGCTTCAGACTGGTCCTTCCCTGGATTTTAAATGACTTCGTTCCGGTAGGCCAGCGGCCGTCAGAGACTGGATTTGACAGGAAAATTAAGGGCTGATATAATCTTTTACAACAAGGGGGGCCGGCATGAAGCGCGGGTTTACTTTGATTGAACTTTTGGTGGTGATTGCCATTATTGCAATTTTAGCCGCCTTGCTCCTTCCAGCCCTTTCCCGGGCCACAAGCAAAGCCAGACAGGCAGTCTGCATGAACAACCTCAAACAGATCGGCCTTTCCGTGATGCTTTATGTCCAGGATTGGGGTGACTGGTTACCCCTGGGCGGTTTAAACGCTCCGGGAGGTTTCAAGGACTTGATGAATCTCGGCTATATGGCCGGCAAACTTTTTTCCTGTCCGGCGGATACAACCAGAACGCCTGGTGGGCTTTGGGGAAGTGGCACCGAAAAACACTGGTACAGGTATAGCTGGGATAAGGAGGCTTATCCCAGTTACATCTGGAATGCCGCAACAGGATGTTTTCAAAATGGTCAGTGGGTATGGAATACCAAACCACAGAAAATAGGAAAATTACGTTGGCCACAAAACGATATGCTCTGCGGGGACGGCGAGACGCACCGCAACAGCAATGCCTATTATCACAAAGCCGATTGGGCCTATGGTTGGGTGTCCTGGGAGTTTGAAAGACATGGAGGGGGACTGAATTTTCTTTTTGCCGACAGCCACGCGGGCTGGTTGACTTACCAGCAGTACTATTCAAGAGAGTTTTATTATGGCAGTCGCGACTTCTGAAAAACAATCCGGGAGGAGAAGATGCCGACGAAGAGAGGAGTGGCTGTTTTCCTTGGGGCGATGATTTTATTTTCGGCCGGGGCTGCCTGGAGCCAGGAAAAAGATTCAGCCGGGCAAGCCAGAAAGAAACTTCTTTCTGATAAGACGCTCCTCTTTTACGCACCTTTTGATTTTTCCGTGGATGCGGAAACCGCCTATCACCATAAGACCGGTCAACTGTACGGGGAGGCTCAATATGTAAAAGGTGTGGTGGGCAACTGTCTCTGGCTGCCGGCTGAGGGCAAGGGCAGTGTCGGCTATCCGATGAGTGACAATATTGACCTGGATAGGGGCACTTTAATGTTCTGGTTCAAGCCAGGCTGGTGGGGTGATGAGGAAACAGGTAAGTACACGCTGCTGTGGGTTTCTATGAAGGACGCTAACAAGTACTTTGCTTTTCACCGGTCCTTTTCTCCCAAGTATCCAACCCTGCTTTACATTTCCCGTTCCTGGCAGGGTGGAACCAGCCTGCATACCGACCAGCACTTCAAAAAAGATACCTGGATGCATCTGGCGGCTACCTGGGATGCGGCGGCCAACAAGTTTCTTCTTTACATTAACGGCGAAGTTAAAGCCACCGGAACCTGGTCAGCCGTGGACAAAGACCCGGCGCTGCAGCCAAACCGGATGAGTCTGGGCCGGTATTATACCGCTGATACCCCGATCAACTCTGCTTACGACGAGTTTTACGTTTTCAAACGAGTCCTGACTCCAGAAGAGATTGCTGCTTACTGGAAAGAGACCAGGCCAGTTGAGTGAGATGAAAAAATTTTTGGTGGTGGGATTGCTGCTTCTTTTCTGGTCTGGTCAGGCCAGAAGCCAGAAACTATCTTTTCCGGGTAGCCGAATCTCTCCGGAAGTAATTACTCCTCACACTGCCTGGGCAAAGCCCTGGCATTCCGGTAGCATCAGAATTCTGGCGCTTTCTGCTGCCGCCAGCACCCGGGAAATCGTAGAACTATCCCAGAGGATGGAGGCGGACATAACCTGTGTTCCGGTTCCGGAAGTTAAGAAAGAACTACCTGAAGTCTGGAGCTACCTCAGAGAGAAACTGAAGGAGCCTTACGAACTGATTCTGGCCGGCAGCCTTCGCTGGAGTGACCTGCCTGAAGATATCCGGCAGACGGTGCTGGAGAAAGTGAACTCTGGCGTGTCTTTTCTTTTCGTTGACCCGCAGGCGCTGGACCGGCGCTTGTATGAGGTTTTTGAGGCTGGCCGCAGCAGTCAGGCTGGCTCGGATGCTGCCTTTATCATCCCTTTTGAAAAATTGCCTGCCTTTGGCAGGTTTAAGACCCCTGGCGAACTGATTTCCCGCTATGTCGCGGAGAGTACCGCGGGAAAAGGCAAACTGTGTTTTCTTTCTTACGCCAGCGGCCGGGGACAGTACCTGTTTCTTACTCCGGCTGGACCGAGCAATCAACTGGAGTATGACTACTACTGTGCGTTTGTCGTTCGCACCATCCTTTCTTTAACGGGGAAGTTGTCGGCGGAGCGGCTTACAGAAATACGGCTGGAGAAAGACAGGGTTGTTTTGAAGACGACTTCAGAACAGCCGGGTCAAGTTTTACTGAGAGTCAGGGACCGGTCCGGGGAAAGTGAGTACGAAAAAGTGGTTCCCTTTTCTTCGCAGAGTGTAAGCCTGTCTTTACCCCGGCTGACGGCTGGCACCCATTTTGTTGATGCTTTCCTGAAGCGTGCTGGCGCGATTGTGGACTGGCGTTCCTGCGCTCTGGAGGTACCGGCGGCCGGTGAAATAAAGATTTCTCTGGAGAAAGAAGGTTACCTTCCCGGGGAAATCGTTTCCGGTAAGGTAGAAGTATCCGGCCTCCCGGGGACCGGTTTAAAACTGACCCTGAGTGATTCCTGGGGTCGGGTTGTGGAAAGCAAGGTTCTGCCGTTTTCAACTGCGGCTATCTTCAACTTAAGCCAGTTTCAGCCAGTCACCGTGCTCCATTATCTCCGGGCCGAACTCCTTGAGGGAAAGGATGTGCTGCTGAGCCAGGAGATAAGTTTTCCGGTCAGGCTGCGGTTTGACCCGAAAGAGTTCTTTTTCCTCATCTGGGGTGGACCGACACCGGAGTATCTGCCGCGTTACCTTTTGAAATTGGTGCGGCAGGCAGGAGTTGATGGTCTTTTCAGCCGGTGCGATGATTGGGAGACGCTGAAGGAGATTGCTTCTTACAATCTTTACGCTAATCCTTACATCTATTCTCTGAAGACAGCCTCTGCGGGCAAAGACCTGGCCAGACATCCCTGTTTTTCTGACCCGGCCTTCCGGGAAAGGATGGCCAGTGCGCTTCAGCAGAAGGCTGTCATAGTCGCTCCTTTTGCACCCATCACCTACGGGCTGGGAGACGAAAATGAACTTTCCCACTGGTCTGAGAACCGGGACTTTTGTTTTTCCCCGCATTGTCTAACTGACCTCCGGGAGTATTTGAAAAGGGAATACGGGAGTTTGGCCGCCTTGAATGCGGAGTGGGAGACGAACTTTTCGTCCTGGGAAGAAGTCAGACCGACGACATTAAGTCAACTGAAAGCCAGAGGAGAGAAGCGAAATTTTTCTTCCTGGATTGACCACCGGCTTCATATGGAAAGCGTTTTTGCCGGCATCCACCTTCATGGCCGGCAGGCGATAGAGAAGGTTGACCCGGCAGCCCGGGTTGGCGCTGAGGGTATCTGGGGCGAAGGCAATTCCTTCACCGGGATTGACTACTCCAAAATGGCGGAAGCGGTTCGCTCCGTGGGTGGTTATGGCGGCACCTGGCTGTGGCGAAACTTTCTCACTCCGGACAGCCTTTTGTGGGACTGGGGAATTTATAGTTCCAGCACAGAAAAAGGAGCGCGCTATCCCTGGGAAGTGTTGCTGGCCGGCGGAAACGGCATCGGCTTTTTCTCTCTGTTCAGCAGCGAGCCGGATTACACCGCCTTCCTGCCAGACTATACCCGGTATGAACCTTTTGCTTCTGTAGTCAGAGAAACACAAAAGATCAAAAACGGCGTAGGCCGACTGCTGCTTTCTGCCCGGGCCGAGTATTCGCCTGTGGTTCTGGTTCATTCCCAGCCTAATTTACATCTAACGACAGCACTTTCTGAAACCACCACCTATAACTACCAGAAAAGCCGCTGGGCAATATATGAGTTGCTGACAGAGTTGTGGTACTACCCGGCAGCCGTTACGCACCGCAGTGTCGCCACCGGAATTCTGAGCCAGGGCCGGTATCAGGCTGTTTTCCTGCCTTCCCTTTTCTGCCTTTCCCCTGAAGAAAGACGGCAACTGCGACTTTTTGTGGAGAAGGGCGGGATAGTGATGGCCGACACTCTGCCGGGTTTGTTTGATGGCCATGGCAGGATGACCGACAACGCTGACATGGAAGAACTCTTTGGCGTTACCCGTTCCGGATGGCCGGGTGAGCCTGACCAGCCATTACTCCTGGGTGAGACTTCTCTATCTATGGCTTGTGCTGAAAAACTTACTCTCACCGCAGGCAAGGCCAGGCTGACCAGCGCTCAGGGATACCCGGCCTTTATTGTCCGGAAGTTGGGGGCAGGTCAGGCTATTTGTTTCAATCTTTTGCTTCCCGGACTGGATAATCTGAAACCGGAAAAACGGGCCATTTTCCTTGCCTTTCTGGACCGGTTCTGGCGGGAACTGGGTTTGAAACCGATGGTTGAAGTTAAGTCTGAAGAAACGGGGCAGGTTTTCCCTGGCGGGAAGGGGAGATTTTTTACCTGCGGCGCCAGTCGCTACCTTTTTCTTCTCCCGGAGAAAAATGGCCGGGTGAAGATAGCACTGCCATGGAAAAGTCATCTCTACGACATTGCCACCAGCACTTACTGCGGTTTGACTGATAGCCACACAGTAGAACTTGACAGGAAAACGCCGGTCTTGCTGGCTTCCCTGCCGTATCGGGTCAACTATCTTCAGGTAAAAATTCCGGCATCTGTCCGGGCAGGAGAGATTTTTAAAGGCGAGGTTGGTCTGAAAACAGAAGGTCAACCTGCTGAAAACCACGTGATTAATCTGTCGGTCCTTAACCCGCAGGGTCAGTTGGTGCCTTACCTTTGTAAAAATCTGGACTCTCTTGCCGGTAAGGTTTCTTTTCAGATACCCACAGCTTTAAATGAACTGGCCGGCGTCTGGAAACTTCAGGCTCGCGATGTCGCCACCGGAGTGAGTGCTGAAGTTTCCTTCCGGGTAACAGACTGATGCTGCCATGAGATTTGTGCTTCGTCCAGCCCTGTTTCTTTTCCATGCCCCGGCAGGGCAGAGCGAAAGTAGAGGTGGGAATTAACAGTGGTCCTGGATGCTTCCAGGTCTATCCCCGCGGGGCAGAAATAGTAAAATCGTTCGCAGGCCAGCATAGAAGGAAAAAAGAGTTTCTAACAGGTTCGGAGAGAAAAAATGGAGGCAAAGAAACAGAATAAAATCCGGCTCTGTGACCGGGAAGATTTGCTGGTGGATATTGATTCAAACACCGGAGAAATTCTTTTTCTGAAGGACCGTCAGTTAAATCTTACCCTGATTGACCAGCCGCCTCTCTGGGAATTGCAGGTTAACCGAAAGCCAGTTAAATTTTCTCTTTTCTTCCATGAGGACCGCCGGGGCATTCTTCAGACCATTGGCCGGCTGACCCATTATGCTGCCTACTCTCAGGGCTGGGGGTTACAACTGGCCAGGTTGGCTGTCCCGGGCAGACACAGTTTGCATTTCCAGTACAGGATTAAAAGGGTGCCGATGGAACGGTGTTATCCGGTTCCTGGACCAACCAGCCATGACTTAGAGATGCCGCTGTGGGTGGAAACACTGGGTTTTCTTGGATGGCGTTTTTCTCTGATTGCTCCCGGGACCATGATGCGGGTGTGCCACCTTTCCGGTGGTGGACCGGTAGAACATATGAGCGCTGAAGACGGGCCAATGTCCGAAGTTGTCCCGAAACTGTGGCACTGGATGCGGCGGGTTTATCCGGGGGTACAGAGCATTCCCGGGGTGCTGTTCTACCGAACGCGTCCAGCCAGCTGGTTATTTATTCTGGCTCGGCGGTCCAGGTGGTCCTATTTGACCGACTTCAATCTGCAGGGTGTTCAGTTTCATGTGCAGTACCATCGGTTTATGAAGCCTCTGGATGAGTTTCCTGTCCCGGAAATCTCTCTTTTCTGGGGGCGGGATCTCAAAGAGATGGAAAAAGTGTGGGCTGGACAGTTTGACCAGTATCAGGAGCCGCCTGACTGGAATTACCATACAACCTGGACGGCGGTCAGTTCTGCCGGGCCTAACCCGAGACCTTTTTCTGAAATATCAAAGATAGCCGAAGTTTGTATTCAGCGGGGTGGAGCCAATGGTTTCTGGCTTTATTCCCACGAGATTAAACGTTTTGACACTGATACCAGCCCTTCCAGCCTCGGACCGTGTCCCAACAGCGGAACTTATCGGGAATTTAAGGATATGGTGAAGCGCATTCATGATGCTGGCGGCCGGGTTCAGGTATGGTTGAGTACCTGCGGTCTCAAGCCCTGGGGGGATATGCATCAGGACTGGTCAATCCGCGGGGTGGATGGCAAGCCATGGGTCAGTTGGGGCTGGGACGCCCACGAGTTCATTACGGCCTGCAGCCCCCTGGATCCGGAATACCGGAAGTATATGCTGGACTGGACCAGGCGCTATGTGGAAGACTTTGATGTGGACGCTTTCTTTCTTGATTGCGGCGTGTTCACTTTTCCCTGTGATTTTAGTTCAGTCCATACCAGGCAGATGTTCCCTTCGGAAACAGGACCGGCTTTTCGGGAACTTTTTCAGGAGATGTGGGACCTCGTTCAGTCCATCAAGCCAGGCAACTTTCACATGTGGTATGAAGGAGTTCATGCCGATTATCCTGGCTCCGGTTACTGCCACGGGACCATGGTTTTCCCTGTGCCGGAACCAGAGGTCATGACCGGACAGCGGATGCTTTACCGTTTTGTGCGCTACGGCAAACGGCTGGTCTGGGGCACTCTTCACGCTTATGACCTGGCCTGAGGGTATGTTCAGTGGAACCCGCCGATGGGTGGCACCGGTAGTCTGGAAGAGGTGAAAAAGTTCGCCGCGGACCCGATGAACCAGTTGATTGTGAAACTGGTCAAAGAAAAAGGGGTGCGCCAGGCCAGGGGATTAACTGATGGCCTTTCCCGGCTGGATAACTATCTGGTCACAGTCCCGGAGTATCGGGGAAAAGTGGTTCTGGTTCACCCTGAAGACCGGGACATTGCTGGTGCCAGACACCTTTTCTCAGGCAAAAAAGTCTGGACGAAACATGACAGGCACGGCCGGCCGGTTCTCCAGTTGGAACCTGGTACGGCCTACGAGGTTATCCGGTCGCGATAGTCAGTTTGCTGCTGTGGTGGGACAGGGGAAAAGTCGTATTTCAGTGCTACTTTCATTCTGCCTGTACTGCACTTATTCTGAGGAAAAGGGCCGGCCGGTCCAGAATGCCGGCCATAAGAGTCACCAGCAAAGGCGTCTTCCGGAAAACATCTGGCCCCCGGTGTCCACCCAACTTTTCAATGTGTTCGGCCGCGCGTTGTCACGACATCTCACTCGGCTGGCCGGGATGTGCTTGAAAATCTATTTAATGCTACTTTCCGGTCTCAGATGCTGGTCAAAAAAGGAAGCCACCTGCCTGATCAGTTCCGGCCGGGTAAACTGAGGACCGCCATGGCCGGCGTCTTTTATTATCTGTAACTGAACCCTGACGCCGGCTTTTTCTAAGGCGCGGGCGAGTTTCTCGCTTTGAGCAACAGGCACAGTTGTATCCCGGTCACCATGAACGATGAAAAAAGGGGCGCTCTGACTGCTCACATAGATTAAAGGGCTGGCTTTGATGGCTTTTTCCTGAAAATTTTCCAGCGAGCCACCTATCAGGGCACTTACCGGAGAACTTTCACCAGGTTGAAATCTTCGTCCGGGCATTTCCGGGAGGTAAGTCGGACCATAATAATCACATACCGCCTGGACCCTGCTGGAAAACTCAGGATAGCCACCCCGGTCAAACTCTCTTATTTCGCCGGTGGTTCCCAGCAGGGCAGATAGATGTCCGCCAGCCGAGGAACCCCAGACGCCAATCCTTTCCGGTTCAAGATTGCGATTCTTTGCCTGAGCCCGCAGAAACCTGATAGCGGCTTTACAGTCTTCCAGTTGAGCCGGGAAAGAAGCGATGCCAGTAAGACGATAGTTGATGCTGGCGATGGCGTAACCGTAAGGCAGAAGAAGCAGCGCCGGCCGACAGTTTTCCTTGCTCCCCGTGCGCCAGCCACCGCCATGAATCCAGACTATTAGCGGAAAGGGGCCGCTTCCTTTATCAGGCAAATAGAGGTCCAGCAGCAGTTTTATTCCCTCTGCCTGAGCATACTCAATATTTTTGAGGACACGACTGTTTTCTAACAGGAACGGTCTGCTCACCAGTGGCGCTCTGTTTTCCTGAACCTGGCTGAATGAAGTCAGGCAGAGAGCGAAGTACAGCAGCGTGAATAAGTATCCCTTCCCCATTATCTCCCCCTGTTACCTTTGGGTCTCTTTCAAAGGCTTCAAGTTGTTTTTTAGTCTTTTTTCTTGTTTGTGTCAATGTGGTTCTGCCTGTCTTTATCTCCCTTCCCCCCACTGTCAAAAAAGGAAGGGAACAACTGGCGAACGATTTGCGAAGGCACAGATACAAGACAAGACGAAAAGCGCATGCGTTCGGTAAGCGGACCGGATAAGTTTATCCGGGACGCAATACCTTACTCGGCGGTGTTTGAGCTCGCCAGATGGCGAGCGAGTTCGCCGAGCAACCGATTTCGGCGTAGTTCTTGTCTGTGCCGGAGCACCTTGAGTGAGCCAGTTCGTTCCCTTTCTTTTCATTCTTCTTTCATTCCTTTTTTGACACTACCCTTTTCTTTTCCTGGTGGACTTAACCGCGCCCCAGCATGTACTGGAGAAGGTCAACTACCCGACAGCTGTAAGCCCACTCGTTATCATACCAGCCAAAAACCTTGGCCATGTTCCCAATGGCATAAGTAGAAAGCGCATCAAAGATGCAGGAATAAGGGTTCTTAGTAAAATCTTTGGAGACTAAAGGTTGGTCGCAGTACTGCAGGTAGTTTTTCAGGGAGCCTTCCGCGGCCGCCTTAAAAGCGGCGTTGATTGTTTTGGCGTCAGCAGCCTTTTCTAATTCCACCACCAGGTCCACCAGAGAGACAGTAGGCGTGGGCACCCTGATGGCAATCCCGTTCATTTTACCGTCCAGTCTCGGGAGAACTTTGCCAATAGCCTTGGCGGCACCGGTTGTGGTGGGAATCATGGAAAGGGCTGCGGCTCTGGCGCGGCGGAGGTCCTTATGTGGCAGGTCCTGAATTCTCTGGTCGTTGGTATAGGCATGGATGGTGGTCATCAGACCACAGCGGATTCCAAAGTTTTCATCCAGGACTTTAGCCATAGGCGCCAGACAGTTAGTGGTACAGGAAGCGTTAGAGATAATGGCATGCTTTTGCGGGTCGTATACGTTTTCGTTGACACCCAGAACGATGGTGACATCTTCTCCCTTGGCCGGGGCTGTGATGAGAACCTTCTTCGGTCCTTCAGCACCCTGAGCAAGATGGGCCTTTGCTTTTTCGGCTTCAGTGAAAAGACCGGTTGATTCCACCACCACTTCCACTCCCAGAGTTTTCCACGGGATATTCTTCGGGTCTTTTTCGGAGAAAACCTTAATGGTTTTCCCATTAATAATCATATTATCGCCCTGAACCTGGACCTCGCCGGGAAAGATGCCGTAGTTAGAATCGTACTTGAAAAGATGAGCGTTGGTGGCGGCATCAGTGATATCATTGACGGCTACGAACTCCAGGTCCCGGTAATTTTTTTCCAGCGCTGCTCTTAAGACTAACCGCCCGATTCTACCAAAACCATTAATTCCTATTTTCATTATTCCTCCCTGGTAGCGAAAAAGGAAAATTCCTGCCTGCTTACATATTATAGGCCAGTTTTCCAGCCGCGTCAAATATCCCGGAGAAGTTGCTGAAATTCTGACATGACGAAGGCACTGGAAAATATTTCTATCTGAGGGAAGATTTCCGGCCCTCGCGGAAATCTTCGCTCATTGACACCTTAATGTTTATACCACAATTTTACGAAGAAATCTTTCTGCAACCTGCCTGCTCCTTGATTTTTGTCAGTCTGCAGACCGGGCAACGGTGACCACAGTAACGGCTTTCGCTCCGGCTTTTTTCAGGCAACGGACCGCCTCCTCGGTCGTGGCTCCTGTGGTATAGACATCGTCAATCAAAAGAAGATACCTGTCTTTGATTAACCGGTCGTGGCGGACGCTGAAACTGCCCCTCACATTCTTTTTTCTTTCACTGCCAGTAAGGTTTGTCTGGGAAATTGTTTGGCGGTGCTTTGCCAGAACGTTATTGAACAACGGGATGCCGGTAAACTGTTCCAGATATAGGCCCACCAGAGCCATCTGGTTAAATCCCCGGACCAGTTCCCGCCACCAGAAAAGCGGGACAGGGACGATTGCTTCCGGTTGACAGATACCGGCTTGAGAGAGCACCTCGGCTATCAGTCTGGCCAGTTTAGGCGCCAGAAACTTCTTGCGCTTGTACTTGTAATCACAGATAAGTCTTTTCATCACCCCGTCGTAGACGACGGCGTGAAGGAGTTGAGAACCAGGGTTGTTGTGCCAGAAAATAACCTGCGACTGGCATGAGTGGCACAGTCCGTAGGGCGAAAGTTCACCGGGACAGCCGCAGTTAAAACATGGTTCTGGCCAGATGGTTTGCAGCCAGTGCTGCCACCACTGACTGAGTCCTGATGTGGACAGGTCCATGGCTTTATTTTACAATAATCCTGGCGCCAGAGAGAAGAATCTCTTTGTGACTGCCGGCGATGTTTTCAAGTCTGGCCGAAGACAGGATGAAATGCTCAAAAGTAAATACATCGTTAAGGAATTTTTTGTTAACCTGCTCTTTGCTCTGGTGCTTCTGTTTTTCCTTTTTTCCCTGGAAAGTCTCCTGCGGGTTATTGATTTGCTTATCCGCGGCACCTTTACGGGGCCAGTTTTGCTAAAATTTTTCATGGTGACTCTCGGAAGCATCATTCCTTACGTTGTCCCGCTGGCCTTTCTGTGTGCCGCCATTTCCCTTTTCACCCGGTTGACAGCCGACCGAGAGATACTGGTGTTGCTGACCGGGGGTATCAGACCGCTGCGTTTGCTTCCCTGGCTTCTTCTGACAAGTGGCCTGGTCTCTTTCGGCCTCTTTTTTTTTAACCAGTATCTCTTGCCCAGGGCTCGTCTGGGACGACGTGAAATTGTCCACCAGGCGCGTTCTGGAAATCCGCTCAGCCTTCTGCGGGAGCGGATGTCGGTAGCAACCATTCCGGGTTTTTCCATCTATGTCGGCCAGGTAAAAGGACGACGGCTGGAGAAAGTGGTTATCTCTTTTGAGGATGCCAGCAAACAGTTGCATCTTCTCCAGGCCAGTTCAGCCACCGCTTCCGTGGGCCGGACAGGTAGTTATCTTGAATTTGACCTGAAGGATGGATGGTTGCTGGTGACAGCGCCAGCGGGAAAGCGGGAGATTACCAGAATGGAGTTTGTCCGTTACCGGTTGCGGGTACCCCTGCCAGAGCAGTATCAGCAGAAGATTCAACCGCGACCGATGGAAATGACCCGAACTCAGTTACGACAGGGAGAGCCAGACCTGGAGAAGGCTCTGGAGTTGACCCGGCGTCATGTTTTTGCCTTCGCGCCGTTGATTTTCGTCCTGATAGGCTCCGGACTGGGCTTGCATTTAAGACACAGGAACAGGGGTTTTCATATAGGACTGGGCGCCATGGTGGGGCTCTCCTTTTTTGAGATAATGACCCTGGGAGAATTTCTGGCGCATAAGGGACAGACCCTCTGGCTGTGGCTACCAGTGTTTATTTTTGCCGCGTTCTCTTTGTTACTATGGCGGCAGCAGTGAAAAACCATGCTCAGAAAAAGGTATATGCTGGTTGAGTTTCTCGCTATTTACCTGGCGGTGAATCTGAGTTTTCTGACGCTATTTCTCGTGATTCAAGTACTCACCGACCTGCCCCAGAAAATGCAGGCTCAGGCGGGGCTGGACTGGCAGAGTTACCTGTGGCAGTTGCCGGCCATTTTTGTCCAGATATCGCCGATGTTGACTTTTGTCTCCAGCCTTTTTCTCCTTACGGAAATGATGAAACGAGGTGAACTTCGCATCCTGGAACTGGGTGGGATTTTGCCCCTGCTGGTTTATGATATGTTGCTGCTCTGTGGTTTTCTCGCGGCGCTGACTGTCTTCTGGGTAAACGAAACTTTAGTGCCGATAAGTTATCGTCACCTTAAACCGGCCAGGGTGGTGTCCGGCGTCCATCTTTCCACGCCCTCTTTTTTCTTCTACGGGGAGAAGTTTATCCCTCCCGGATACCTGAGAAATGTGCAGATTTCGCAGCTGCTCGGTGATGGCACTCTGTATACCCTGACGGCCAGACAGGCCTGGTTTGAGGGAGGTTTCTGGATAGTTCAAGACGGGCGGGCCTGGAGCTTCCAGCCAGGCGGTCAGTTAAAAGAAGAGGTTGTCTTCAAGCAGTCTCGTCTCAAACTGCCCATCTCTCCGGATGTTCTCGGCGTCATGGGACAATCGCTGGAGGGGCGTTCCCTGAGAGAACTGGTTCAACTGCGGCGGGAAATGACAAGAATTGGGCTGTCTCCGAGTTCCCTGAGCGTGGCTGCCCAGGAAAGGGTGGCTTACCCTTTTCTCAGTTTCTTCTTTATTCTGGCCAGCATACCGTTTTTTTACTGGCGGGAGCAGTTAACCCGATTCTTTGTAATCAGTTTCTCCTTTCTTTTCTCCTTCTTCTGCTACTTCCTTTACTCCGCAAGCCTTGCTCTGGCCAGAAACGGTCGCCTGCCTGTTTTCCTGGGGGTCTGGATGGTGCATCTTCTGGTCTTTCTGGTAACTATTATCTGCGTGGTTTCTCGTGGACAGAGCCGGTCATTTTTGCCGGTGCGCCGCAGAAGTTAGAGTCTGAGGATTGAAAAGAGGGAAAGATTCTTCTATAATTTACCAGGCATGAAAAAGGGCGAATTCCTGCTGGAGATTGGCTGTGAAGACCTGCCGGAGTGGACCGGTGACTATTTCCGGGAGCGCTGGCTACCCTTGCTGACCGGTGAATTGAAGAAGGCAAGAATTGACCATGGAGATTTGGAATTTTTTACCACCCCGCGGCGTCTGGTGGTCTTCATCCGGGAAATGAACCTTTATCAGGAAGCCCTTGTTGAAGAAGTAACCGGTCCACCGGTGAGTGCCGGGTATGACGCCAGCGGTTGCCCGACGGCGGCAGCCATAGGTTTTGCCAGGGCTCACGGAGTCAGGGTGGAGAAACTGATTCAGAAAGAGCACCGGGGCAGAAAGGTGTTGGTGGCGGTGAAGCATGTTCCGGGAGTAGCCACCAGGAAGGTCATTGTTGCTGTGGTGACTGAATCCTTGATGAAAATGGAGATTCCGCGAGCGATGTCATGGGGTGATAAGAGATTTCGTTTTGTCCGGCCTGTTCGGTGGGTTTTGCTGCTGCTGGATGGCCGGCCGGTACCCGGAGAGTTGTTTGGCCTGAAGATCGGCCGGAAAACCTGTGGCCATCGGATAAGGCATCCGGAAAGTTTTTCCGTGGTTTCTATCTCTGACTATCTGAAACGAGTGAGGGAGCACAGAGTTATTCTTGACCTGGATGCCCGCCGGGAAAAAATTGTTTCTTCCTTGAAGGAGAGCATACCTGCCGAAAGTAGTTTTGACCCGGCGGCTGTAGAGCAAGCCTGTCGCCTGGCCGAAGATCCGATAGTAGTCATGGGAAAGGTGCCGGATGAATTTCATTCACTGCCTCTGGAGGTCATTGAGGCAGTTGTCAACAAACTCAAGGCTATTCCGATTCGTGACAGCAGGGGCTGTGTCTGTTTTGGGTTGGTCCTGGAAGGTGTGAACAACGACGTCGTCAGGCAAAACTATGAAAAGGTGCTGGCAGACAGACTGGAAGATGCCAGGTTCTTTTTGTCGCAGGACGCCCATAAACCCCTGAAGGCTTATCAGGAGGACCTGCGTCGTATTGTCTATCATCCCCGCTGGGGCTCAGTTTTTGACCGGGTGGAAAGGTTTCAGGCCATGGCGATGGTAGCCGCGGAAAAAATACCTTTGAGAGACCAGCAACGGGAGAATCTGATTGCAGCGGTCAATCTTTGCAAGAACGACCTGGCGACTCAAATGGTGGCAGAGTTTCCTGCTCTTCAGGGAGTGATAGGCCGGATTTATGCTTCCCGGGAAGGATATCCGGAAGAGGTCAGCCTGGCTATTGAGCAGCATTACTGGCCGCGGGGAGCCGCAGACCGAATCCCGGAAACCATGACCGGGGCTATTGTCGCCGTGATTGATCGCCTGGAAAGTTTCTGTTGTTTTTTCCTGGAAGGAGAAGAGATCTCCGGGGCCGGGGACCCATTCGGATTGAAAAGGGCAGCCAGCGGGCTGGTAGAAATAATCTGGGGAAGAAAACTATCTCTGCCCCTGGCGGAGATGATTGAAGCGGCGACAAAGATGTTAAAACCGGAGGCAGCGGAAAAGGTCAGAGAAGCGGTACTGAATTTTATCCGGCAGCGGGCGGATAGCCTTCTGGCCGGCGAAGGAATTCCTGCCGGGATTCGCCGGGCAGTTCTGAAAGTGGAAAACAACCTGGTGGTGGTCAGAGAAAAGATTGAGGCGTTGAGAGAATTTTTGAAGTTAAAAGAGAGCGAGGGTCTCCTGGTCGGGTTTACCCGGGTAGCCAATATACTCAAACAGGCCCGGGAAAAGGGGCTGGTGCCGGGGGTGCTTGATCCGGCCGGATTTCAGGAGAAGGCAGAGGTGGCTCTTTACCGCCTCTGGAAAGAGGAAGAAGTCACTCTGAGGGAGATTTACCAGCAGGGTGATTACGCCGGCTTTCTGCGAGGACTTCAGAAATGGCGCACCGCTATTGATTCGTTTTTTGACGAGGTTCTGGTGATGTGCCCGCAGGAGGAACTGTGTCGGAACAGGTTAAGTCTGCTGCAGCAGGTGAATAAACTTTTTCTGCTGATGGCTGATTTTTCATATATTTCACCGGAGGAATTATCTTCACATGCTTCGGAAAACTGACCTTGAAATCTATCGGGCGATCGTGGCTGAACAGAGAAAGCAGCGGTCTGTCATCAATCTGATTGCTTCTGAAAACTACACCAGTAAGGCGGTTCTTCAGGCGGTCGGCTCGGTCCTGACCAACAAGTATGCGGAAGGTTATCCTGGCCACCGGTGTTACGGCGGTTGCCAGTACGTTGATGTTGTGGAAGCGCTGGCAGTTAAACGCGCCTGTCAGCTTTTCGGAGCCGAACACGCCAATGTGCAACCGCATGCCGGCAGCCAGGCGAATATGGCGGTCTATTTTGCGGCCCTCAAACCTGGTGACCGGATTATGGCCATGAATTTAAGGGCTGGCGGACATTTAACCCATGGCCGGGAAGCCAATTTTTCCGGTCAGCTTTACCGTTGCTGCTTCTATAATGTTGACCGGGAAAGTGAATTGATTGACTATGAAGAAGTGGCCAGAATAGCCAGGCGAGAACGTCCCCACCTGATTATCTGCGGGGCCAGTTCCTATTCGCGCTTGATTGATTTTGCTGCCTTTTCCCGGATTGCCCGGGAGGTAGGGGCCTTGCTGATGGCTGATATTGCCCATATCTCCGGGCTGGTGGTGGCCGGTTTGCACCCTTCACCCGTTCCCTGGTGTGAATTTGTTACCAGCACCACTCACAAAACACTGCGGGGTCCACGCGGCGGCCTGGTCCTGTGCCGGCAGCAGTATGCTCAGGCTATTGATAGCGCTGTTTTTCCCGGGCTTCAGGGGGGACCGCTGCTGCATGTGATTGCCGGCAAAGCCGTGGCATTTCGCGAGGCCATGAAACCGGAATTTATTCGTTATCAGCGGGCCGTCGTGGCCAATGCTGCCAGACTGAGTAAGGAAATGGCGGAGCGGGGCTACCGGGTGGTCAGCGGTGGCACTGACAACCACCTTTTTCTTGTGGACCTGAGAAAGAGTGGTCTTTCCGGGCTGGAAGCAGAAAGGATTCTGGAAAGTGTGGGTATCGTGGTGAATCACAACCCTATCCCTTATGATCCGTTGCCACCGGCTGTCACCAGTGGCATCAGGCTGGGAACAGCGGCGGTCACAACCAGGGGAATGACCGAGGCCGATATGGTTCAGATAGCCGAATGGATTGATGTGGCTTTGAAGAGCCGCAATCACCAGCGGCAGTTAAAAGAGTTAGCGCGCAAGATCAGGAGGTTTGCCCATGAGTTCCCGGTCCAGGCCTGAGAAGGAAAGGCCCTCCTGGGATGAGTACTTCATGAGGATGGCTATTCTGGCCAGTAGCCGTTCCACATGTTTGAGACGGCAGGTGGGAGCCGTAATCGTCAAAGATAAGAAGGTGCTGGCCACCGGCTATAACGGAGCACCTTCCGGTCTGGCCCATTGTGCCCAGCGAGGTTGCCTGCGGGAGCAACTGAAGATACCTTCTGGCCAGAGACACGAACTGTGTCGGGGATTGCACGCCGAGCAGAACGCCATCATTCAGGCAGCCTGCTATGGTGTCCCTATCAAGGGCAGCTCTCTTTATGTTACCTGCTACCCATGCAGTGTTTGTGCCAAAATGATTATCAATGCCGGTATTGTGGAGATAGTGACGGCCGATGGTTATCCTGACGCCATGTCCAGGGAAATGATTGAAGAAAGTGGCCTTTGCGTGCGTGTTATTCCCCGCCCTGCAGGAAAACAATAGAACCTCCTCAGTTTGGATATTTGAAACTTGCATGAAGATTTCACCTTTGCTGGCGAAAATACTCAGCCGACGAGGCGTTACTCATCCGGCCGAGCAGGAGAAATTTCTCACCGGAGACCTTACCTCGTTGACCCATCCCTTTCTCATTCCGAACCTGAAGCAAGCCTGCTGTCGTCTTCTGGAGGCAAGGGAAAGGAAGGAAAAGGTTTTTATTTACGGAGATGGAGATGTGGACGGTGTTTCTGCGGTAACTCTTCTGAGTAAGCTGGCCAGAGCCCTGGAAATCCCGGTGGAATCTTACCTGACCCATCGGCTGGAAGAATTTGAAATTGAAGAGGAACTGGTGGAAAATCTGGCTGACGATGGTTATGCGCTTATGCTGGCTGCTGACTGCGGCACGTCTTCTTCCCGGGCCCTGAAAAAGGCTGCGTTGCGGAGTCTGCAGGTAGTGGTGCTTGACCATCATCTGAGCGATGGCACCGAACTACCTGAAGAACACCTGTATATCAATCCCCATCTTGATGAATGGCCGGAAGGTGTCAGGAGGCTTTCTTCTTCAGGTATTGCCTATTTTTTTCTGCAGGGCATGGAAGCGATGACACCGGGGTTGAGGGAAAAGGGAGTTGCTGGACTGGTGGAAGTAGCGGCCCTGGGCACGTTAGGAGACAGCGTCCCTCTTCTGGGGGACAACCGGATTATCGTGAAGGAAGGATTGAAAAGGTTACCGTTAACGCAACTGACAGGATTGCGCCAGTTTATAGAAAATATCGGGCTGGGTTCGCGGGTGAAGTGTCTGGACGTCATTATGAAAATTAATCCGCGTTTGAATGCGCCTGGCCGATTTGGACGACCGGAAGTCGCCTTGAAAGTATTTCTGGAAGAAGAGGAAAAGGAACTGCCACTGGTTTTTCGGGAGATTGAAGAATATGACCGGAAACGGTCATCCCTGATTCAAAGGTTGATGAGAAACTGGCCAGAAGCTGAAGGGCAATCTGGGGCGGTGACCAGTTTGAAGGATTTTCCGGCGAGTTTGTGCGGTGTGGTGGCCTCGCGTCTGGTGGAAAGGACCGGTCGGCCAGCCATGGTCTGTGCCAGGACTGGTGAGCTCATCCGGGGCTCGGCCCGAAGTGCCGGTGATTTTGACCTTTACTGGAGACTCTGTAAGTATCGGGAAAACTTCATTTCCTTCGGAGGGCACAGCCGTGCGGTGGGATTTACGCTGGTGGCAACTCGTCTGAAAGAACTGGAAGCAATCTGGAGGGAGACAGTGGCTGATTTTGAACCGGGGCTGGCAAGACCCTCTCCGGAGGAGGTGCTGCCCCTGGAAAGGTTGACTGTAGAGTTGGTGGCTGAACTCAATTCTCTGGAGCCATACGGTCCCGGTAATCCCAGGCCGCTTTTCATGGAACCTGAAGCCCTGGTCCAGAAAATTATTTTTCACGAGAAGAGAAGAATCCGTTTCTGGGTGGAAAGAGGTGGCCGGTACTTTCAATGCTTTATGGAGAAAAAGTATGACCGGGGAGAAGTTAAACCGGACAGCCATGTCAGTTTGATTTACACCCCGCGCCTGAATGAAACGGGCGGCTCTGACAGGGTGTGGCTGGATGTCAGAGAAGTATCGCCCGTGTCCAGAAGAGGAACGGAAATACCGGTTGGCCAGGAGTTTCAAACTGATTGACTTTCTGCAGGAGACTCTTGTATCTGCTGGCGGCGCCCGGTGGCTGATGGTTTGCAGACACGACCGCTGTGGAGACACTCGGTGCAGACAAGGATTCTCCGGCGCAGGCCGTTGTCTTCCGTAAGGATCCTTTGAAGATTTGGTCTCCAGTATCTTCTCGTTTTTCTGTTAGAGTGGCTGACGCGGTTGCCCGCCCTGGCCCGTTTTCCACAGAGTTCGCAAATCTTGCTCATCGTTCTCCTTTACTGCGTCCGGATTTTGAAGAAAGCGCACTGGTTCTGGTTTCATTCAAACTTTTCAGGACCCTATTAGCATACTCGTTTTCCGGATCAAGTGTCAAGACCTTTTTCAGATAGGCGGTGGCGCTGGCGACATCATGATAGTGAAGGAGATAGATGGAGGCAATGCTGCAGAGCACATCCTTGTCGTAAGGATTGACCCATTCCGCCCAGCGATAGTAGAAAAGGGCTTCAGCTAATCTTCCCTGTTTCATCGCCAGCGTACCAAGGTTCATGTCAGTCTTGGCAAAACGCGGGAAGAGGAAGGTATTAATATAAAGATAGACATTTCTGGCCTGCTCTAACTGGCCGGTTTCGCCGTAGACGTAGGCCAGTTTATACCAGATAACATAATCAGTCGGACAGATGCGACAGGCAGTAGTGTAATAGTCAATGGCCGCCTGGTATTTGCCAGCCTCTTTAGCCCAGATACCCCGCTTCAGGTAGATTTGAGAGGCAATACGGTAATAGGAGACAAAGACAGCCATAACGTAAGAGGCAACCGCCATGACCACCCAGAGTGCTTTTGAAAGGGTAAGGGTGGCTGTAGTTTTTTCCGGGCCTCTGCCGGCAAGTAGTCCCAGAGAAAACCAGAAAAACATGGCTGTGGAGGCATTGCTTAAATTGGTGGAAAAAAGATTATCAGCCAGTACGGCTACTACCCCCGCAGCCAGTCCGGGAAAGGCAATCTCCTGCAGTGAAACTTCTTTTTCCTTACCAGCGGCCTTTTTTCCAGGCTTGCTGGCACGTCCTTTGACATTCTCGGCGGCACGTGAAATTGAGAGTGTCTGCTGGCTCTCTTTCTGCTTTCGTTGAGACAACCACAGGATAAGAATAATAAACCCCAAGAAAAGGAGCAGGCCCACCAGGCCTGTTTCACACCAGAGTTCCAGGTAGCGATTGTGAGGATTGTTGGTGACCGGGGTGGCTTCCGGTTGCCGGAAGTATTCACGAAAACGGTACCAGGGATAATATATCTGGAAATTGCCCAGGCCCCAGCCCCCAATGGGCTTCATTTTAATCATCCTCCAGGTACCGCGCCAGATGTAGTAGCGGATATTGGTCAGAAACCAGGCCATGACTTTGGGCCACAGTAGTCCTGTGCCCAGCAGGAAAAGCACCAGTCCAGAATATGCCTTCCAGGACTCTTTCCCCTTTTTGGGAAAGAGCAGGAAGGCAAAGCCGGCCAGCCCGAAAGCAAAACCTGCAATGGCAGCCCGTGACTTACTCAAAATCAGGGCGACACTGCCGGCTATTACGAAGATGCCCAGAAATATTCTTTCTCCTGCGGATATCTTTTTCTGCCGGCAGAGAGAAACTGCCAGTAACAATGGCATAAGAAGATGTCCGGCAAAAAAGTTGGGATTGCCAAAGGTACTGATGCCATAATGAGAGGGCAAAGCGTCCTGAACCAGGGCAATCACGGTGGCGATGAAAGCCGGGCCCAGCCAGAAATAAATCCATATCTTCTCCACAGCCAGGTTGAGAGCGATGAGAAAAATCAGGAAGTAAAGAAGGTATTGTTCCAGAGCGGCCGCCGCAGCAAAGCCGCAGGGAGCAAGCAGAGCAGAACAAAGAAACCACAGGGCCAGAATGATGAAACCAGTCAGGGCAGGCCAGGAAAATGAAAATTCCTTTCCTGTGTAGAGGAAACCTATAGCCATCAGAAGACAAAAGGCAAATCCGATAACATTCTTAATGAGGGTATAATCGTAAGCCGGCTTGAAAACAGCCAGGATGCCGCCAGCCAGGAAGATAAAGAGCGCGGCATACTGAAACTGTCTGAATTGAATTTCACTCATCGGCGTCATGGTGGCAGATTATACCTGAGCCTGTTTTTTCTGTCTATTTTCAGGGCGTCCCTGAAAGAAAGGTCAACGGGCATTGCTGAAGCAAAAGGGTGAGCAGATGATAATGGCCAGGTCCAGCCACCAGCTCCAGTTTTGAAGATAGTACAGGTCATAGAAAAGACGTTCTTCAGGCTCAATGTGGCTGCCTCTTAACCCGTGAATCTGAGCCCATCCGGTAAGACCGGGTTTGATTCTCAACCGTCGCTGAAAGTCGGGCAACTGAAAGAAAAAAGTATCCTCGCAGGAGATGGGCCGCGGTCCAACAAGGGACATTTCGCCGCTTAAGACATTGAAGATTTGCGGAAGTTCATCAAGATTGAACCGTCGCAGAAAGCGGCCCACTCTGGTTATCCGGGGGTCTTGCGGCAGGGTATATGGGGGAAACTTACAGAAAGGATATTTCATGCTGCGTAATTTGAACATTCTGAAAACACGGCGGTTTT
>JAKPFT010000006.1 GCA_029551285.1 bacterium
GGAGATTTCCGATGAAGAGTCAAGAGGGGGATAAGGGAAAAGGCGGGCAAGAAAAAGCCCCCTGGGAACCACACTCTGGTGGTGGAAAAGTTCGTTCTTTGAGAGGTACTGGTTATCACCGTATTCCCATTCAGTAGCGTACTGGTTAAGAGTTAATGGTACCGGGCCGGGTCGAACGGGGAATTATCCCGGTACATGACAAACAACAATTTTGCCAGGTCAGCGGTAATAGGCAGCATAGCCTTTTTATGCAGGTGATGCTCTTTGAAAAGTTTTAGATACTTCTGTCGTGCTGGCGGGAAATGACGGACGAACTCACCGGCGGCGACATAGAGCCACTTTCGGGCGTAGGGTGAGCCGGCCTTGGAGATATGATACCCTCGGCCTTTCCCGGCGGAGGATTTCCAGACGACATCCAGGCCGAACCAGGCGATGACCTGTTCGGGCTTGGAGAAGTCGGTTGGGTCGCCGAGTTCGCTGACAAAGGATGCGGCCGGAATAACGTGCACTCCTGGAACGGTGAGAAGTTGTTGAGGCACCTGGGCCAACAGGGAAGAGATACGCTGTTCCAGCGGCCGCATCAGACCGGCCAGATAGGTGATGGCCTGGGCCAGTGTCGAAAGGTTGAAGGAAACATCCTCTTGTGCCAGGTTCATGCCGAAGGTATGGCTGGCATGCTCCTTCAAAGTGCGAGCCTGAGAGAGCCCGAAGCGGCCGTTACTGGTTTTCTTCATTATCCGGGCGAGTTTATCTATCCTGGTTTTGACCAGGACCGCCGGGTTGGCCAGACCTTGTTGGATAAGAGACAGACTGGTTTTACCGGCCAGGTCAGAGAAGCAGCGCGACCATTCTGGAAAGAGTTGATAGAGATACTCCCGGAGCCGGTAGGCCAGGTTGGTTCTGGTGTCGGACAGATGCGTGTAGAAGCGTGTCAGTTCCCTGAGGCCGGCCAGGGGCTGGCGAAGGAACCTGGTGGGATGGGATTCGTTCTGGCGATGAATCTCCAGGATTTGTTTGCAGTCAATGGTATCGGTCTGGGTTCTGCGCATGCGGGTCTTACGGAAGGCGCCGGTCTGGGAGGAACTGACGGTGCGGCAGTGGTATCCCTGGGAGGAGAGATGCCAGTACAGGGGCCGCCAGAACACGTTGGTGGCTTCAAAAACAAAGACCGGATTCTGTCCCTGGGCCTGGACGTGCGCCAGAAGTTTCTCCATACCGGAGAAAGAGAGGTTCGGAAAGGGGAAGGTCTCCAGGACACGACCGTCTTCGGCAATCAAGGCCTGACAAAGTTTACTTCCAGGATCGATACTGACAACCAGTTGGTTCTTTGACATGGGTCTCCTTTCCCACTGAAAGGGGACGGTGATAACCGGGAAAACGGGAAGCGCACCTCCTTTCCGGCGCCGGGTATGGCCGGGAAGAAAGGGGTAGGGTCTTCGTGGCGCCGCCGCAGACCATAGGCACCGGTAGGCCGTGTAACCTTGCCGTTGATATTCGGTCAGAGCCCGCGGCCGGTCGCCTGTGGGCAAAGCCGTAATTTCCGTTATCTTCACTGACTGCGCCATAACCGGTGCCGGAGCAGATTCTTTTTGCGCACCCCATATCGGGGTAAGGAGATTCCGCTCCTCCCTTTTCCCGGACAAAAACAAGATAGAACAAAACAGAGGGGAAGGAAAGAGAAACAAACTCCGTGGCGCTCGTTTTCCGAGCAAGGAAACTATCCGTTTTCTCTCTCCTTCCCGGTAAAATCTAACCAGGGAGGTTGTATGTGAAGTCATCGGGTCTCCCGGTCGGGCCTTTAATACTCTTATTAAATGCCCTGATAAAGACCTTGACTTCATCATACAAGGTAACATGAAAAAAAAAGGTTTTCTCAGTATTCTGGCAGCGCTTCTTTCCATAGTCGTGCCTGCCATTGCCGGTGAGATGGACATCCTTCTGGACAAACTGGTCCAGAAAGGTATCTTCACCGCTCAGGAAGCTGCGGAAATCAGGATTGAGGTGGAACAGGAAATGCGTGCCGGAACAGTGAAAACAATTGGTGAAACCCTGCCCGCATTCTTGACCAACACCAAATTCAGTGGCGATTTACGTCTCAGGTATCAATGGGACGAAACAGACACTGGCGCTTCCAGGAGTGACCGACAACGCGGTCGTTTTCGGTTGCGGTACGGTTTTGAAACAGCTCCTGGTGAGAAGACAAAAGTGGGTGTAAGGCTGGCTACTGGTGGCAAAGAGCCGACTTCAACCAATCAGACTTTTGAACGCGCCTTTGTCGGTAAAACTATCGCTATAGACCGAGCCTACGTTACCCACAAGATTCTGCCTTTCCTAACTGTCTCCGGAGGGAAAATCGCCAACCCGTACTTTACCACAGACCTCCTCTGGGATAGTGACATTAATCCGGAAGGAGCAGCGCTTCTGTTGAACTTTAAAGACAGCCGGCTAAACCCCTTTGTCACCCTTGGCTTTTTTGGAATGGGGGAAAATAGCCACTGGTCAGCCGACCCTGCAATTGCGGCTTTACAGACAGGTATTTGCCCTCAATTTTCAGGAAAGCCTCTGAAACTGGCCGTCAGCTACTACAACTTTATGGGCCTTAAGGGAAAGTTCATGCAGGAGGTCAGTCCCGATTATGTGAAAAGAACTAACTCCAATGTGGCTGTTGTATTTCCAGCCACACCTACGTCTCTGGAAACCACGAAACATTACTGGAAATACAACTATGAGCTGCTGGAGACCTGTCTTTCTTTCACGCCCTTTCAGTTCAGGGAGACAATCCCTCTCACTCTATATGGCCACTATCTCCGCAACCTCGCCAGCGACGTCAAGGACAGAAGTGGATGGCTGGCCGGCTTCAATCTTGGCAGGGTGAAGGAGAGGAACGAATGGGAGATAGGGTACAATTACCGTAAACTGGAGAAAGACGCCGCTCCTGACATTATCGTCGACTCAGATTTTCACGGCGGCGGTACCAACGGCAGAGGCCACAAATTCACCATTGGTTACGGCTTCAGCCGGTACGCTTCTGTGAACCTGACCTACTTCAACACCGGCGTTGTGTCGGGAGCAAAGAAGGATGTCCAGATGCTCCAGGTGGACCTTAATGTGAAGTTCTAACCAGGGGGACAGAATGAAGCAACGGAAATTTTCTGTCGGGGCATTGAGTATTGTGATGGCTTTTTGTCTTTCCATCTCAGGTGTAGCCCGTGAGGCCAGGGATATTGTGATCGCGGGTTCCACCACGGTTTTGCCCATCGCCCAGAAAGCAGCGGAAGTCTTCATGAAGAAACACCCCGGGACAAAAATATCCGTAATGGGCGGGGGTTCAGGCGTAGGCATAGCTTCTCTCATCGACGGCCATTGCGATATTGCCTCAGCCTCACGAGCGATGAAAGCTGCTGAAATTCAAAAAGCCCAGGCAAGAGGTATACAACCTAAAGCCCACACCGTGGCGCTTGACGGCATCGCTGTAGTAGTACACCCGTCCAACCCAGTTTCTAATCTCAGCATCCAGCAAATAAAGGATATTTACAGCGGGGCCATTTCCGACTGGAAAGTCGTCGGAGGCAACCCCGGGAAAATCGTTGTTCTCTCCCGAGACACGGCCAGCGGCACCTATGAAGCCTTCGGCGAACTTGTCCTCAAAAAAGCCAGAGTAAGACCGGATGCCCTGATGCAGGCCAGCAATCAGGCCATAGCCTCGGTTGTGGCCAAAACCGTCGGAGCCATAGGCTATGTCGGGTTAGGCTATCTCAGCAATCAGGTAAAGGCCGTTTCGGTCAACGGTGTCCTGCCTTCTGTGGAAACAGTCCTTTCCGGAAAATATCCTGTTTCCCGGCCGTTGTTCATGTATACCAATGGTGCGCCTTCCGGCATCCTCAAAGATTTCCTTGATTTTGTAAAAGGTGCGGAAGGCCAGAGGTTAGTGGCGGGAGATGGCTTCGTTCCGCTGAAGTAAGGTGAAACACTGAAGAAGGGGGCAACACTGCCCCCTTCTTCATGTTATAATCATTCTTAAAATGAGACATCAAAAGGAAAAACTCTACGGGTTTCTATTCGCCATTCTGGGTTTTTCAGCACTGGCCTTTTTGGTGGCAATTACCATCCTGCTGGCGAAGGAAGCGTTACCCATTTTCCGCCATGTTTCCCTCTGGAAGTTCGTATCCGGCCATTTCTGGTATCCCACTTACGAGCCCCCGGAATTTGGCATTTTGCCGCTTATCCTGGCTTCCTTTATGATCACCGCTGGTGCCCTTTTTGTGGCCGCACCTCTGGGTATCGGGGCTGCCCTGTACCTGACAGAATTAGCCAGCAGCTGTCAGCAAGCGGTTTTAAAACCGGCCATTGAAATTTTAGCTACCATTCCCTCGGTGGTCTTCGGATTTTTCGGCATGGCCATAGTGGCTCCCTTTTTTCAGAAGGTTTTTAACTTGCCCACGGGTTTGTGCGCCCTTACTGCTTCCGTTGTTTTAGGTATCATGTCCACCCCCTTTATCTGCAGTCTGGTAGAGGATGCAGTGAGTTCTATCCCGGGAAGTTTCCGGGAAGCCTCTCTGGCCCTTGGCGCCACACGCTGGCAGACACTGGTAAGGGTGATTCTGCCGACAGCCGGTTCTGGCATCTCCAACGCCGTAACCCTGGGAATAAGCCGCTCCATCGGCGAAACTATGACTGTTTTGATGGTGGCCGGCGGTGCCGCGGTCATGCCCAGAAGCTATTTAGAACCTGTTCGTCCAATGACTGCCACCATTGCTGCCGAAATGGGTGAAGTGTCTGCCGGCAGTTTACATTATCATGCTCTCTTTGGCATCGCCGCGGTTCTTTTCGTCATCACCTTGATTTTCAATGTCCTTGCGGAGACACTCGGCCACCGCTTCCGGATAAAACTGGGGAGTAAACTTTGAGAGCGAGAGATTCCGAGAAGGTCGGGTTTTTTATACTGCGAGTGGCCATGATACTGACACTTTTGCTCCTTGGCACTATTCTCTGGTTTATTATCATCCGTGGTTACCCAGTCCTCTCGTGGGAATTTTTGACCACCGGTCCCCGCGAAGGCATGACCTCAGGCGGAATATCTCCAGCCATAGTTGGCACTTTTTATCTCGTCATAGGGTCCCTCCTTATAGCCTGTCCGCTGGGTATAGGTTGCGCCATCTACCTCTGCGAATTTAATCCCCCTGGTCTGCTGGTTAACGTTATCCGGGCCAGTATTAACAATTTAGCCGGAGTGCCTTCGGTCGTTTTTGGCCTTTTCGGACTGGCGGTTTTCGTCAAACTATTCAGATTTGGGGTTTCAATTCTTTCTGGTAGTTTGACGCTGGCTATTCTGTCTCTGCCGCTTATCATTTCCGCTTCCCAGGAAGCCTTGCTGGCTATCCCCAGGTCGCTCCGTGAGGCTTCACTGGCTCTCGGCGCCACACGCTGGCAGACCATCCGGCACGCAGTATTGCCGGCTGCTTTTCCAAGAATTTTGACAGGCTTAATTTTAGCGGTGGGTCGGGTTTCCGGAGAAACTGCACCCATCATGTTCACTGCAGCGACCTTTTATGCGCCTGGATATCCACATTCAATTTTTTCCGAAGTTATGGCTTTGCCCTATCACATCTACGGTCTCATGACCGAAGGCCTTTATCCGGAAAAACAGATACCGATCGCTTACGGCTGTGCCCTTATTTTACTCATTCTGGTTTTATCTGTTTCTTCATCAGCCATCGTCTTAAGACATAGATACAGGAAAACGTATGGAGCCTGAACTGCCTGTCCGGATGCAAAGCCTTCACGTCTCCTTCTCCTACGGTGAGAAGAAAGTGCTTCACGACATAAACCTTGACATCTATCAGAACAGGGTCACAGCTATAATCGGACCCTCAGGTTGCGGCAAGTCAACCTTCATCAGACTTTTGAACAGAATGAACGACCTTATTCCTGACACCAGGTTAGAGGGGCAAATACTTCTTGACGGCAACGATATCTATCAGCCCGGGGTGGACCCGGTGGAAATAAGACGAAAAGTAGGCATGGTTTTCCAGAAGCCGAATCCCTTCCCGAAAACAATCTTTGATAATGTGGCCTACGGGTTGGTGGTAAAGGGGGTCAGAGACCGCTGCCTGATTCAAAACGTTGTGGAAAGCTGTCTGAAAAAAAGCGCTTTATGGAGTGAGGTCAAGGACCGGCTTCATGAAAATGCGCTAACGCTTTCGGGAGGGCAACAACAACGGTTGTGCATTGCCCGCTGTCTGGCCGTAGAGCCTGAGGTTGTACTCTTTGACGAACCCTGTGCCAGCCTTGACCCTATTGCCACCCAGCGTATTGAAGAATTGATTGATGAATTGAAAAAGGAGTACACGATCGTCATCGTCACCCATAACATGCAGCAGGCAGCCAGAGTTTCCGACTATACCGCCTTCCTTCTTATGGGAGAATTAGTAGAGTTCGGACACACAGAGAAAGTCTTTACGGTTCCTTCCAGCAAAAAGACTGAAGAATATCTTGCCGGAAAATTCGGCTGAGGAGGGGGTTATGCTTGAAGAGCGGCTGAAGGAAGTTACCAAACGCATCCTTGAATTTTCCTCTCTGGTGGAAATGATGCTTGCCAGCAGTCTTTCCGGACTCCAGAAGAGGGACGTGGAAAAACTCATGGCCGTGGTTAAAGAAGACGAGAAGAAAGCAAATCAGTGGGAAGTGGAAATTGACGAGGCTGTGACTGCACTCATTGCCCAGTTTGAGCCGAAGGCAAGGGAACTGAGGACGGCCCTTATGCTTCTGAAGATGAATAACGACCTGGAGCGAATGGCGGATCATGCAGTTAACATCGCCGAAAGTTCTCTTTTCTTGATTGAGTATCCCCCGGTTAAACCACTACTGGACATTCCCCGACTTGCCGAGATCAGTATCGGAATGCTACGGGATAGCATGTTAGCCTTTATCAATCAGGACATTGATCGGGCGGCCAGGGTCTGCGAACGCGACAGAATTGTGGATGACCTGAGGGATCAAATCTGGCGTGAGTTGATTACTTTTATGACGGCCGACCCAACAACCATAGAAAGAGCCTTTCACTTGCTGCGGATTGCAGCTAACCTTGAGAGAATTGCTGATCTTTCAACTAACATCTGCGAGGATGTCATTTTCATGGTCAAAGGGCTGGTAATAAAGCACCATCAGTGGGAGCAAAAACCGGAAAACAGCCACCAGCCTGGATGAAAATGGATTTGCTGAGCAAGATAATTGTGGCCTTCTGGCAGTTGCTGACGGAGATGGCACCATTTCTCCTGTTTGGATTTTTCCTGGCTGGCTTGATGCACGTTTTTCTGCCGGCTTCCTTCATGGAAAAATTAACTCAGGCTACTCCGGCCGCCGTCTTCAGAGCCGCGCTGTTAGGAATTCCGTTGCCTCTGTGTTCCTGCGGAGTTATTCCGGTGGCAGCCCACCTGAAGAAACAGGGAGCCAGCACCAGCGCTACGCTGGCTTTCCTGGTTTCAACGCCTACCACCGGCATTGACTCAATTCTGGCTACTTACGCTCTTCTGGGCCCAATTTTCGCTCTGACCAGACCAGCCGCTGCCTTTCTGGCTGGAATTCTAAGTGGCCTTCTCGCCCTGAAGTCGCCGGCCACTTCGCCCGTAAAAGCAGAGGCTTCACCGGCCGCTCCTGGAGAGACAGCATCGTCTGCAACCTGGCACAAGCAACCGTTTCTAACCCGTCTGGTTTCAGCGCTGCGTTACGGTTTTCTGGAACTGGTGGCTGAGGTCGGCCGCTGGGTTCTGGCGGGACTCATCATCGGTAGTCTCATTGACGCGCTGATACCGGAGAGTGTTATTTCCCGTTCCCTGGCCCACCCCTGGCTGGCTTACCCGGCTATGCTGGCCGCAGGTATTCCCATGTATGTCTGCGCCACCGGGTCCATTCCTGTGGCCGCCAGTCTGGTCAGTAAAGGGATGCTGCCGGGAGCCGCCATGGTTTTTCTTTTTGCCGGTCCAGCCACCAATGCCGCCACAGTAGCCTTTGTCGGCAAAAAACTGGGGTTCAGGGCGCTGGTTAGTTACCTGGGAAGTATTATTCTGGTAGCGCTCTTTTCCGGACTGGCAATTGACCGGCTGTATTCCTCTCTGGGAAGCGGTTCTTTTCTTTTTGTTCACGGCCAGCATCATCTTCCTGAAGGCTTAAGAATGGGCTCCGGAGTTTTTCTCTTAGGTCTCCTTCTGTATTCTTATTTTCGTCGTCCAGCCACCAGGAAAGCGACCGGACTGACCTTCTCTGTTCCTGACATCAGTTGCCAGCACTGCGCCAGGACTATTCAGACAGCGCTGTCATCTGTCCCCGGTGTTACCGCTGTCCAGGTAAAGGTTAAAGAAAAAAGTGTTACTGTGGAAGGCACGGCCTCAGAAGCCGAAATCGTCGCCGCTCTGACCGAAGCCGGATACCCTCCGGAAAAGAAATGAACCCTGAGACAACCTTGAAGCATCTAAGGGTTAACCAGAAAGGAGGCCAGCATGGCCAGGTATAAGTGTCTTGTCTGCGGATATATCTATGACCCGGAAAAGGGTGACCCGGATTCAGGCGTTGCGCCAGGGACACCTTTTGAGAAACTGCCGGACAAGTGGGTCTGCCCGGTATGTGGAGCCAGTAAAAACCAGTTTGAAAAACAGGAGGATTGAAAAATGATTACCGAGCTCAGACCGGGAGTTTTCCTGCTCGGTATCCAGGACTGGCACCGACGACTTTTTGACGAACTTATTCCCTTGCCGGATGGCACCAGTTATAACGCCTACCTGATTGACGGTGGGGAGAAAACGGCTCTGGTTGATACGGCCGACCCATCGCGGCGGGAGGAGTTTCTGGCCGTCCTTGCAGCCACCGGCAAAAAGCGGCTGGATTATCTTGTCTCCCATCACGCCGAACAGGACCACGCCGGTCTCATCCCTGATGTTTTAAGGCGCTATCCGGAAATTAGAGTTCTTACCAGCGACCGGGGCAAAACATTTCTGATGGACCTGCTTCATCTGCCGGCAGAAAAGATTCAGGTCGTGGCCGATGGCGAAAAGATACCCCTGGGCAGGTTCACTCTTGAGTTTATCCTGGCTCCCTGGGTTCACTGGCCAGAGACAATGCTGACCTACCTGACGGAGGAAAAGATTTTGTTTTCCTGTGACCTTTTCGGCTCCCATCTGGCTACTTCCGGAGTAGCGGCTGAAGGCTGGCCAGAAGTCTATCAGGCTGCCAAAAGATATTACGCGGAAATTATGATGCCGTTCCGGCCAGTTATCGCCGGCCATCTGGCAAAGTTAGCGACAAAACAGATTAGCCTTATTGCGCCCAGCCACGGTCCGGTGCACTATCGTCCGGAACTGATCTTGAAGGCCTATCACGACTGGATCAGCCCGGAAACAAAAAACGAGGTGCTGGTAATTTTCGTCTCCATGCATGGCAGTGTCGCCCTGATGGTTCAGCGTCTGGTTGACCGACTGATATCTTCGGGAATTACTGTGCGTCCCTTCAATCTTACCGCGACTGACCCGGGACAACTGGCCATCGCGCTGGTGGATGCTTCTACGGTGGTCCTGGCTACGCCCACGGTGTTAGGCGGACCTCACCCGGTGATGATGTCAGCGGCCACGTTGATTCGCGCCCTGCGACCAAAAATAAAGTTTCTGGCAGTGCTCAGTTCCTTTCTCTGGGGTGGTCAGGCGCAGGAAAGTCTTGAAAACTTGCTGGCACCGCTTAAAGTCAAGATTCTGCCAGCGGTCAAGGTCAGGGGGTGTCCCACAGCCGCTGACCTGGAAAGAGTTGACCAGCTGGCGCAGCTGATCGCGGCCGAACATGCTCAGGCTGGACTTACTCAGAAGACTTAAGGTATCATATAACTCTACCAGGGAGAACAGGGAGAAAATTATGGCCGACCATTCCATCAGGTACAGCGCCAGCGAAGTTTTTCAGTTTGCCATCCGAATAGAAGAAAACGGGGAACGTTTCTACCGACGCCTGGCTGGATTAACCGCCGATTTACCGGTCAAAGAGACCTTTGCTTATCTGGCGGAACAGGAAGGGGAACATCGCCGTCTGTTTGAGAAGATGCTCAGTGAGATTGACAATTATCAGCCTGAAGAACTCTACCCGGATGACTACTTCACCTACCTGCGTTCCTTTGCGGACAATATTGTCTTCACCGGCCGCACCGAAGAAGAACTTCCCGCAAAGTTAGACCCTCTAAAAGCCATCAACTTCGCCATCCGCCGGGAGCTTGATTCCATTATGTACTACCTGGAAACAAAGCCACTGGTGCCGCAGGCGCAACAGAAAATGGTTGACCGGATTATTAGCGAAGAACGAAAACATTTTCTTCAACTCTCAGACATCCGTCAGAACTTACAGAAGGAGACAAAAAATGGTTGAGATTAAAGACCTGGTTCAGTCAGGGGACTGGAGTAAAGAAAAACACGTGCCGGTAATTGAAGTGGCCTCGGCCGCAAAGGGCAAACCTGTTTCCGTCAGGATCAGCGTCGGTAGCCAGATTCCCCATCCCAACACCACCGAGCATCACATCGCCTGGATGGAACTTTACTTTCTGCCAGAAGGCAGCCGCTTTCCTTTCCAGGTGGCCAGATTTGAGTTCACCGCTCACGGTGCTTCCACGGAAGGCCCAAATACCAGCACCGTGTTTACCAGACCGGAAACCAGCTGCATGTTCACCACGGAAAAATCCGGGTCTCTTTTAGCCCTGGCTTACTGCAATATTCACGGACTCTGGCAGGCCAGTGCGGAATTGAAACTAACCTGAGACTACTCTGGCCGCGGGAACCTGTATGAAACTTTTAGCCCTTTACGGCAGTCCGCGTCCCAGGGGCAACAGCACCATTCTTCTGGACAGATTCCTTGAAGGCGCCTCCAGTCAGGAGACGGAAATAAACCGGATTTATCTGAGTCAACTGACCATCAGTCCCTGTCAGGCCTGCCTGCCTCCGGAAACCGGACGCTGGTGCCGAATTGATGATGGTATGACCGCAGTTTACGAAGAAGTCCTGGCCGCCGAAGCCCTGGTGATTGCCTCACCCATCTATTTTGGCAGTCTTCCGGCGCAGGTGAAGGCCATGATAGACCGTTTTCAGTGCGTCTGGTTAGCCAGGAAAAGGGGCGAACTACTTCTTCCTTTTGATAAGAAAAAACCAGGTTTTTTCCTTTGCGTGGAGGCTTCCCACCGCCAGGACTTTTTTCAGAACGCCCGGGCCATTGTCAGGAACTTTTTTGCCACCACCGGTTTTCTTTATTCCGGGGAACTCTTCTGTCGCGGGCTGGAAAAACAAGGCGATGTTTCTTCCCGGAAGGAGTGTTTGGAGCAGGCCTACCAGGCCGGGGTCACCCTTATCCATAAAGGCGGAACTGCCCGCGGCTAAGGTTCAACCTTTCAGATAAGACAATACCCCTGCCCTGACTTCCGGTAACGTCTTTACACCGTTATTCAAAAGTGTCTCCAGAAAACTAACCGGCCTGGCCAGCCGTTTTGGCTCAAACGGTAAAGACGATGTCAGCAGGCCGTCTTTGATAATTTCCTGGTACCGGCCTGACCCGGAAAGCCACCAGCCGCTGCGCAGTATCCTTTTCCCGGTTTTTTCCACCTGGAGAAACAGGTGGAGCTCAATCGCTTCAAAAAGAGACGGCCAGACCCCATTTTGCACGCAGATTTGTTCCCTTGCTTCTTCCAGAGTGTCCGCATGAAGGTTACTGGCCAGAAGATGACCGTGGCGTTTCAGCGAGAAAAAAGCCGTCAGTTTCTCCCGGCCCCAGAGATATCCATAGTAAGGACCGGACCCGATTTCCGGGCAAAGCACGCAGGCTGGCCTGGTGTAAAAATCCGGCCTCAGTTTCCGGGGACTGTCGGTGGCAACAATGTCCAGACCTGACGGGATAAAATTCAGCAGAGCCACCATGACCGTGGTTTTGCCGGACCCGCCGGGTCTGGCTCCGACCAGAAAAGAACCACCGTTAGAAATAACTTCCAGACAAACAGCGGCCGCTTTTAGACTTAAGGTTCCTCTTTCCACCAGGTCAACGACCGACAGCATTCGTCCGCTCCGCTGCCGGCAGGACTCCAGCACCTGACAGTGTCTGAAAACTTCATCGTTCATTGACACTGCTCCCGGAAAAGATTAAAGTTTAATCCACAAGGACGGCAAAATTTGGAGACATCGCTCTGGGTCAGTTTTTCCCTTTCTTTTATCGCCGGGGTCGCTACCTTCGTCAGTCCCTGCTTGCTGCCACTTATCCCGGCCTACATCTCGTTTATCACCGGTCAGACTTCAGACCAGACAGAGAAAACGCGTTCCCTGCTGAAAATTGTTTCTCTGGCCTTCTGCTTCGTTCTTGGCTTTTCCCTTGTCTTCTCAGCCATGGGCGCCTCAGCCACCCTGTTAGGAAAACTGCTGCTGCAGTACCGAAATGTGCTGCGCCTGGCTGGTGGTTTTCTCGTCATTCTTTTCGGCCTGCATCTGACCGGCGTGTGGCGCATCAGGCAATTCTATCAGGAAAAGCGCTTTCGTTTGCCCGCACCCGGCGGTCCAGTCAGAGCCTTCCTGATTGGCATGGTCTTCGCCCTGGGGTGGACGCCCTGCGTCGGTCCAATTCTTTCTTCTATCCTGGTGCTGGCCTCCACCGAAAAGACTGTCTGGCGCGGAGTTTCTCTGCTGGTGGTTTACTCCCTCGGACTTGGACTTCCCTTCCTGGTCACTGCGCTGCTCATTGACCGGGTTACAGCTGTGATTAAACGCTTCGCCAGACATTACCGGACCGTGGAAGTTGTCTCGGGCATTATCCTAATAGTTACCGGTGTTTTGATCATGACCAACCGGCTGAGTATGCTGATACCGGGACTTTAAGCCCTGAGGCAGTTAACTCTCCACCCCTATTTTCCTGAAGAGCTCCCGGGTATTGCTGGAAAGAATTCTCTTTTTCACCTTCAGCGGCAGCGAGGAAAGGACAATCGGCCCCAGGGTAAATCCCCAGTGCAGGTCCGAGAGGTCCGAACCCCAGCACAATCGGTCTGCCCTCATCGTCCTGACGGCTTCCGGCAGGGACTCCGGTGAGAGAAAGGCGCAGGTACACATCCACAGGTGATCGTACTTATTAACCAGACTGGCTGCGGCCAGCCAGAGGTGGCCGCAGACATATTGAGCCTGCCGGTAGGTTTCTAAAATCTTCTTCAGAAATTCCAGACTCCCCCAGCCATGATTAAGCACGACCCAGCGATGATGGGAGGCATACTCGCAGACCGCCTCTATCCCAGGACCTTCCGCGGGCGCTCCCTGGTAAGCCGCAATCAGTTTGGCGCCAACCAGCCCGGCCTGCCGGCAGCGCTCCAGTTCCTTAATGATTTCCTTCTCTGGGTAGTTGAGGTTGACCAGCGCCAACCCGGAAAAATGTTGCCGGTATTTCTGGCAGGCCTGGATGACTTTATCGTTCTGGAACTGAAATTCTGCACCGTAGATGCCAATGGGAAAAACCAGACACCTCTTTACCCCGAGGCGGTCCATCTCAGCCACAAGCTGTTCCACCCGGCCGGAGAAAACAGGATAGTCGCGGGAGAAACCACCCAGGTGGCCGTGAATATCGTAAAGTGGCAATCCTAAGGGCTTGCCCTGAAGAAATCTTTCTTTAAGCGGGTCCACTTCTCGCTCCTTCAAAGAGAGCCACAGCATTCTCCCGTGCAATCTTCTTCCGCAATTTCTCAGACAGTCTCGCTGTTAGCACCATGCCCAATGATTGTCCCGGGTCAGAAAAAGGAAGATTGGTTCCGGTGAGTAACCTTTCTCCGCCGGTGAGGGCCACAAGTTCTTCCACCACCGCGTAATTCCAGCAACTACCTAAGTCGTAGTAAAAGTTGGCAAACTCGGAGAGAAACTGCAGGACAAGCCGGATGTGGTAGCGCGTTCGGAACTCACTGAAAATTACCGGCAGTTTCTCGTGACGGCGCAACAAGTGACGAAGTCCCGGCCAGTCTCCACCGTCAACCTGATTGAATTCTGAAACGACCAGAGGCAGGCCGCGTTCTTCAAGCAACTGGAAAGTGCCTGCAGCCACAAACTCACTGAGGGCAATTCTGAAAACTGAAGGAAAAACCCGGAAGGCCCGCACTCCTTTTCTGATGCCTTCTTCCACATAGGAGTGAAAATCCCGGTACTCGCCGCTCCGGGGTGGCAGCAAAACCCAGGAAGGCAACAACCGCTTTTCTTCCCCAATCTGCTGCAGGAGAAGTTCGTTACCTTCCACCGGACCTACTTCCCGGGCCAGAGACTGATACACAAGAGCTTTTTCTATGTGAAGCAGCTCCATGAGCCGGAGCAGTTGCTGGCTGGAACTATAAACTGTCGGTCTGGAAAAAACTCCCACTCCAGCATTGATGTCAAAAAATCTAATCATAATGTTCTGTCCAGATTAAGCAGTTGGCCGGCCAGCTCGTCAATTTCCGGCTGGTTCCATTTCTCGCTGATGCCGACGCAGACCACCCGGCTCAAAATGTCTATGGTTCTGGGACACATGTCCGGATGATAGTCGGGTAACCTGCCCCGGTAAAAGGGACAGGTATAGGGACATCCTTCTGAAGTCGGAGTCTTCTTTTCCAGGATGTGTTCCCAGTAGCGATAGATATGCCAGTCCCGAACAGTCTGGTCATAGATGCCGCCGGTACCTTTCACTGTAGAGATTACCTTCCTGGCCGTGCCAGGGTCCGGTGCCAGAAGGATTAAACTGGTGGCACAGTCGCCGGCCGAGTCATGGACCGGCGCCAGACGAAGATTCTTCAAACCGCTCAACCTTTCTGCCAGAGCCTTCTTGTTTTTCCGCAACGAGGAAAGATAACTGTTCAGTTTTCTGAGCTGAGCCAGGGCAATGGCGCCATGAACTTCGCTCATCCGGTAGTTTTCCCCGCAAAACAGTTCCCCGGGCATTCTCTCCCGGGCATACCGATTGGGCCGCCAGCAGGCCGCGGTATCGTGATAACTTTGTGCGCGGATGTAGATGGCCTCGTCATTGGTGGTAACCATTCCGCCTTCACCGCTGGCCAGAATCTTGTAAAAATCAAAACTGAAACAGCCGGCGTCTCCCCAGGTGCCAAGCCACTGACCGCGATAGGTTCCTCCGGCTGCCTGGGCAACATCTTCAATGACTTTGAGATTATGCTGCCGCGCCAGAGCCAGCAGTGCGTCCATCTTGCAGGGTAAGCCCCGCATGTGCACCGGTAGAATTGCCCTGGTCTGCTTTGTAATCTTGCGTTCCACATCAGTTAGGTCAATGGTCAGGGTCTCATCAATCTCGGCAATCACCGGAATGGCTCTGGCCACCACCACGGCTGAGGCTGAAGCAAAAAAGGTGTAAGCCGGGACAATGACCTCATCGCCAGGACCTATACCACAGGCCACCAGCGCGGCAATCAGGGCCGAGGTTCCTGAATTCACGGCCAGGGCGTACCGCGCGCCGCTGGCTGCGGCAAATTCCTTCTCCAGGCGCTCCACCTTGCTGTTTTCCTTGTAGTAGCGAAAAAGCATGGCGCGGGTAGCCGGTTCTATTCTGTCCAGAATTTCAAAAATTTTTTTCTGGTCCCCGGCCGGTAAATTCCAGAGTTCAATTATCTCCTTCAATTCTTCAATTCTTATGTCCATCTTCTTCCTCCCCGGGTTTGAGCAGGTTCTTCAATTCTACATTTCCACCGCTGACCACGCAAACTGTTTTTTCTGCCGCTTTTATCTTTCGGGCCAGAAAAGCGGCCACCGAGACCGCGCCGGCGGCTTCCGCCAGAACCCGGCCATCTCTTAAGAGGGTCAACATCCCCTCTCTAATCTCCTCCTCTGTCACCAGAACAATGTCGTCAATCCACCGCCGGACCAGTTCAAAGGTGAGTTGCCCTGGTTTTTTCACGGCAATTCCTTCAGCCATAGTCTTTATTTGGGCTATCTCAAACACCTGCCCGGTTTGCCAGGAGCGATACATGCTGGGCGCTCCACTGGCCTGAACCCCAACCACCTTTACCCGGGGATGGCGCTCTTTGACGGCGGCCAGCACTCCGGCGACCAGACCCCCGCCACCAACAGGCACGACAATCAGGCCAGTTTCCGGTAACTCCTCCATAATTTCCAGAGCGACTGTGCCCTGTCCGGAGATAATCAAGGGGTCGTCAAAACCGTGAATGAAGACCATCCCTTCTCGTTCGGCTACCTGCCGGGCATAAAGAAAACTTTCCTGATAGGTTTCACCATAAATTACCACTTTCAGCCTTTCCCGCAATCTTTTCAACTTCACCTCAGGGGTCACTACCGGCACCACCGCCACCGCTTGCGTACCTGTGATTTCCGCGGCCTGACCTACTGCCAGCCCGTGGCTGCCAGAGGTCGCACAGAGCAGCCCTGACTTTCTTTCTCTTTCCTTCAAACTGAGGACCTTATTGAGCACGCCCCTTATCTTGAACGCGCCGGTCTTCTGGAGATTCTCCAGCTTCAGGAAAAGTTTGCTCCCGGTTTTCTGGCTGAGCCGTTCACTCTCTATCAGGGGAGTTCTCCAGATGAAACGCTGAATTTTCTCCCGGGCCTGTTCCACATCCTTCAAGCTGACCAGGTTACCTCCTCAAGATAAGTTTGCCGGGTGTCGCTCCGGTAAAATGTTTCCCTCTGAGGACAATTTTGCCGTTGACCAGAACCAGGTCTATCCCCTCGGATGGCTTCGCTGGTTCCTGAAAGGTGGCGGCATCTTTCACTCTTTCCGGGTCAAAGACGACGATATCCGCTACCCTGCCCGGAGCCAGTTCACCCCTGTCTTTCAGGCCAAACTTGGCTGCTGGCAACCGGCTCATCTTCTCAATGGCTTGTTCCAGACTCATCAGTTTCTTTTCCCGGACATAGTGGCCCAGAAACCTTGTGAAACTTCCCCACAGCCGCGGATGCGGACGACGGCTGGGCAAACCATCTGTGCCAATAAAGCCAATAGTTTCCCTCAGGAGAGTTTCCACTGAAGTTTCGCTCATGGAAAAATAAATTATGCTGACCGCACCCTTTTCTTCCTCCAGTAGTTCCAGGACAAAATCCACTGGTTCCTTTTTCAAACGCCGGCAGATTTCCGTCACTGTCAGCCCTTCCAGCCATCTATTTTTCTTCGTTCGCACCTGACTGATAATAATCTTCTCCCAGCCAACAGACTGGCTGTAATTTTCCCATCCAGGAAGTCCCTGCTGCATTTCTTCCTTTACTTTCTTTCTTCTTTCGCTATCCCTGAGGAGTTGTCTGATGGTTGACCAGCCACCCTCTTTCGCCCGGGGAGGTAACAGTGCCGTGAGACTGGTGGAGGCGGCGGTATAAGGATACTGGTCGTAGCTAACCTCCAGCCCGGAAGTTCTTGCTTTTTCAATCAGTTTCAGCGCAGCTTCAGTCTGGTGCCAGTTGGCCGGACCGGCTGCCTTCAGGTGAGAAATCTGAACCGGGACTCCGGCTTGCCGGCCTATGGAGATGGCTTCCTCCAGTGCCTGAAGAAGCGTTTCCCCTTCACCTCTGATATGACTTGCATAAACACCGCCGCACTCATTTAGAACCCTGGCCAGAGCAAGAATCTCTTCCGTGGGAGAAAAGATACCCGGGTCATAAATCAGACCGGTGGAGAAACCATGGACCCCCTGTTCCAGGGATTTTCTTAACAACTGCTTCATCAACTTTAGCCGCTCCTGAGAATCCAGCGTTCTAACGGAGCCGGCTAACTTCTTCAGATTACCATGACCTACCAGCGGAACAATGTTGGTTACCAGGGGGCTTTCTTTTAGAACTTCAAAGTATTTCTCCCAGGTGAACCAGTGCTGGACCCGGCCTTTCTGTCCGATGAGTGGTCCATGTTCCCGGATGTAAGGAAGTGTTTTCGGCTCATAAGGGGCGGCGGAAATACCGCAGTTACCGATTACTTCTGTGGTGACGCCCTGGGTAACCTTGCCCAGAAAAGGACGCCGATGGGTAAGGATAAAATCAGCGTGGCTGTGGGTATCAATGAAACCCGGGGCGACAACCTTTCCCGAAACCTCAATGACTGTTCTTGCCTGAACTTTCAGGTCGCCCAGAAGAACAATCTGCTCCCCGGCAATGGCAAGATCAGCCTTCCGTGATTGCCCCGGGCCGTTAACAACGGTGCCACCGGAAATGAGAATATCCACCATGGTTATTTTTTCCGAAACTTTAATCTTTCAGAGACGGTATCAATCGGAGAGCGTTGCCTGAAAGGATTCTGACTCGGTCCTGGTCCTCAATGTCGGCATCCAGAACCGCGCCGATGTAATAAGGATAACTGAACCAGGGAAAGTCCGTCCCGAAAATAATTCTTTCCGAGCCTACCCTCCTGACCATTTCCTCAAGAATGCCCCGCTCATCTAAAACAGCGCACAGTTCCAGGTAAACATGGGGGAAGTCTTTCACCAGAGCCATAGCCTCCTGCCAGTCGCCGTGGCAGGAATGTCCTAAAAGAATCTGGCACTGCTGGTAACGACCGGCCACCAGACGCACCTGTTCCGGCCCATCATAGCCACTGCCGCCCCAGGTGTGAAGCAGCACCGGCAGCCTCAGAGAATCAGCAAATTCCCAGGCTAAACGATAGCGCTCATCGCTCAGACAGACCCGGTGGTAGTCGGAAAGCAACTTCAGGCCCACGAAAAACTTTTTCCCTGTCTCCCAGCCGTCTGTCTCTCTATGAAAAACCCCCGGGTAATGTGGATTGAAGGCCAGGTACGCTCTCAGAAAATCAGGATATCTCTCCACGGATTCCTGGCTGGCCCGGTTGCCGATATCCGGCGCCATCAGTGCCGCGTGGTGGGAAAAAACCAGTTTTCGCACCCCGCTGGTCTTCATCCGCTGCACCATCGCCTCAGGTTCACAGAACGGTAAATGAATGCCGGCTACCGGCCCCATGTGTCCGTGCAGGTCATAGACCGGCGTGTCTGACAGGTATCCCTGCTTATAAAACTCCTCTCTGAGCAAGGATTTTCTTTTCATAGTTTCACTCCGGCTAACAATCTTTTTAGATTTTCTCCGGCGATGAGGTTTTTTTCTTCGTCGGTTAAGGGAGCGTGAAGCAGGTCCAGAATGGCCGCATCGGCGTACCGTTCCGGAAAACCAGTGCCAAAAATCACCCTGCCCGCGCCGAATTGCTTTACCGTTGCTTCCAGCCCGCCGTCGGAGAGGGAAAGCAGGCTGCTTTCCAGATAAACGCGGGGAAAGGAACTCACCAGCGGCCAGGTGTAGCGATTCAACCCCCAGATACCCAGGTCACATAGGAGACAGGTCATTTCTGGATATTCCTCCAGAAGGTCGTAGATGACCGGCCAGGTAACACCCCATTTGACCGAAAGCAACACCGGTATTCTTCTGGCCACCACCTGGTCCAGAAACTCGCCAAAAACCCGCCGGCGCAACAGGTACCGATGTTGTTCCGGGAAAAACCTTAGCGCGGCAATGTTGTTTTCCTTCATCCGGTCAAAGAAGTACTCCCCATTTTCTCCGGTGGTCGGAGGCAACACAGCCCAGCAACCAACCAGCCTTTTCTGGTTTTTCACCAGTTGACGGACCAGCCGGTTACCCTCGCTGGCAGAGTACTCAAACTGGGCGATGTGCCAGACAAGCGCTTTCTCAATTCCATAATGGTCCAGCGCCTTCAGGATTTCATCCACACCGGTCACGGCCGCTCTGGCTCCGGCCAGAGAACGGCCCACCCGCACATTGGCGTCCCATAATTTTATTTCTTTCATACCAGTTTCCCGGCTTCACGGCAGGCCTTAATTTTGGCATCAAGTTGCCGCTTTGTCCAGTAAGGATTAATGGCAACAAGCACTGTCTTTTTTAGGATTTGCAGGGTTCGTGGACAAGACTCAGGCCACAGTTTTCTCCGTAACGGCTGGTTAGCCGGGAGAAAATAAGGATTCAGGTCAGGGTGGGGACCGGCTCGCTGATTAAGCAACGGTTCCCAGTTGGTGTAAACATGCTTACCGCTGTCTATCGGCAGGCTGCCACCTACCCCGGGGAAAGAAGCAAAACGTCTGGCCTGTTCTTCCGTATCAAACTGGAACGCGGCAACCACCCCGCAGTCTCCGGCTTCGTCGTGACAGGGCGCCAGTCGAATGCCCGGGTAACCCTTCAAACCAGCCTCCAGCCTTTTTTTCTGCTGCCGCAAAGCCTTCAGAATACTATCAAGGCGACGCCGCTGGACGCGCAGGAGCGCTCCCATAATCTCACTGGCCCTCAACTGTAAACCAGCCACTGGCAGAACGGAAAGTTTCCCGGCGTAGGGACGAAAACTTGCCCCACCATCATGGTAAACCAGAGCCCGCTCGTACACGGTCCGGTTATCAGTCACCACGGCACCACCTTCACCACAACTGATGATTTTGTAGTAGTTGAAACTGAAAACTCCGGCTTCCCCCCAAGCACCAAGTCTCTTCCCCCGATAACTACCGCCAACAGCCTGGCAGGCATCTTCAATTATCTTCATCTTCTTTTTCCGGCAGACAGTCCTGATAGCCGACAGATTGGCTGGCCGGCCGACCATGTGGACCGGAATGACTGCTCTGGTATTCGGTCCCGCCTTCCGTTCTATCTCCTCCGGGTCAAGGGTGAGGGTTTCGTCTATCTCTACCACCACCGGAATCGCACCCACTGCCAGAACCGCCAGGGCAGTCGCCATAAAAGTATAGCCGGGCACCAGCACTTCATCGCCTGGCCCGATGCCCAGGCCGACCAGGGCACAGATTAAACCCGCAGTACCACCGCCGCTGAGGCACAGGGCATACCTGGTGCCGACCAGACTGGCCCATTCTCTTTCAAAACGGTCCACCTCCTTCAGACAGCTCCCGATACGAAAAAGATTTCCACTGCGAATCACTCTGGATATTTCTTTAATCTCTGCCTCACCCATGCGGTACATTTCCACCTCCGGGTTTCACCAGTAGATAAAACGGGTAAAAAGGTCCTTCTCCATCGGCGATAATGCGCTCACATCCGGAATGATATAGCGGTCATCAAACACATCCAAAAGAATCTTACCCTTTTCCCCGTAGTCCTCAGCCCGATGATGCAGCCAGCGCATGTAAAATTTCTTTGGACCTTTGTCCGTTTCCACGTTAAAGAATAACACGCCAAACTCCCATCTGATATCATGAATGGCCTTGATTTCATAAGCAAAGTAGTGTTTGGCCAGGGCTTCCAGAACCAGGGCCTTAGTCTCCGGTGGGAAAATGTCAAGATTTTCAATCATGCCGATTTCCGTCTGTCTGTCCTTGAGGTCATAATAGTAAAGGAAGATAAATCTTTTCGGGCTGGAGACCGGAAAGGCCTGCACCGCGAAAACTGCCCGGTAAAGACCCTCGTCCTTTACGGTAACATGGAGCAGATTAAAGGTCCCCCGGAAAATTCTGGTGTTTTCCGGGGTTAATCTTCTCGCCTGCAGAAGGTTTTCGCCATTACTGACAGAATGGTCGCTCTTTTCTATGTTTCCTTGAGACTCCATGTTAGTTACCCTTACCTTTCCAGGCTGGCCAGTTGCGTCTGAATCAGCACCAGACGGTAATAGACACCCTGTTTGGCCATCAGTTCCTCGTGGTTACCAAATTCAACCAGGCGGCCGTCTTCAATGACATAGATGCGGTCTGCTCCCTTCAGGGTGGAAAGACGATGGGCAATCGCAATGGTTGTCCTTCCCCGACACAGCACGGCCAGGGCTGCCTGAATTTTCTGTTCCGATTCAGTATCTACGGATGAGGTCGCCTCGTCCAGGATGAGAATCGGTGGGTCACACAGCAGGGCCCTGGCAATGCCCAGCCGCTGCCGTTCGCCTCCGGAGAGGCCCGAACCCCCTTCTCCCAGACGGAAATCATACCCGGAAGGCATCTTCATAATAAAATCGTGGGCTTCGGCTGCCTTAGCCACCCGGATGATGTCCTGAAAACTGGCGCCTGGCCGTCCGTAAGCGATATTTTCAGCGATGGTGCCCCGGAATAAAAACGGCTCCTGCAGGACAAGCCCGATATGGCGCCGCAGTTCGTAGGAGGAAATGGTGCGCAAATCGTGGCCATCAATGCGGATGGTGCCCCGCTGCGGGTCGTAAAACCGGCAGATCAGGTTAATCAGAGTGGTCTTCCCGCTGCCGCTGCGTCCCACGATTCCCACCAGTTCCCCTGGATTGGCCTTCAGACTAATATTCTTGATGACCGGAAAATACGGGTCATACCCGAAGGTAACGTTTTCCATCTCAATGGCGCCCCGTACCCTTTCCAGTTTTACAGGCTTGGCCGGTTCTCTCAGGCTTGGCTCAGTGTCAAGAAGTTCAAAAATTCTGGTGGTCGCCGTGGTAAACCCGCCAAACCAGTTGGAAAGGAGCGCCATGTTGGAAAGCGGAGTGTAAAACATACTGATGTATCCCAGGAAGGCCATCAATTGTCCCAGCGTCAGGGTCCCGGCCAGCACCTGCCGGCCTCCGGCGTACCAGATGATTAAACCACCGAGGCTGAAGAGAAAGGCCATCATCGGATTGAAAGCCGCGGCTCCTAAGTTTAAATCCCGGTTGGTATCACGCAGGTAAAGTGCCATCTTCTCAAAACGTTTAATTTCCCGTTCCTCCTGAGAAAAAGCCTTGACCACTCTGTTACCGGAAATAACGCTGGTGAGAAAACTGGACATCTTTGACTGGCTGTCCCACACCCGACGGTGACGCGGGTAGATGCGCCGGTAAAAGGTCAGCGTGGCAAAGACGACAAAGGGAATGGGTATCAAAACGAAAAATGCCAGAAGAGCGTTGATGGAAAAGAGCATTGCGCCGATGCCAAGAATCATCAAACAGTTAAGCAAAAAGCCCTGTCCCAATTGCGAGACAAACCCGTGTAACACTTCTACATCAGCGGAAAACCGGTTCAGAATGGAGCCAATAGAGTTCTTATCGTAGTAGTCCACTGACAGTTGCTGAAGTTTTCTGAACATCCGCTGGCGCAGGTCAAAAGTGATCAGGGTACCAATAGAAGTGGAAAGGGTGCCTACCACCATATCCAGCTGGGCTTTCACCAGACCGTTCAGTACCAGGGCCAGCACCAGCCAGAAAAGCCATTCCACATGGGCACGCGTGGTAAGCACCTGGTCAACCAGAATCCGCGTTAACTGGGGCGGCACCAGGCCCAGGGCGACCGAGGCCATCATCGCCAGAAGCAGTCCCACAATCCAGGAAAGATAGGGCGTCACCAGGGCAAAAAGCCGCCGCATGATGGAACCCTGAGACTGACAGCGCAGACAGACGCTGCCTTCCTGACGGAGAATCATACCGCACTGCGGACACAGTTGCGGATGGATAGCATTTAACCGTTCATTATCAACCGGCTGACCGTGCTTCAGGTTGTCCAGTTCAGTAATCAGACGGTCAAAGCGAAAGCGTTCCGCATTGGTAAAACGCGCCACATCCACATACACATCCTGAACTTTCACCTGGAAAAAGGCGCTGCCCACTGTGGAATTCACCCGGGCATTATCAATCCGGTTTATTTCCAGAACGATGGGCGCAATTTCCTCACTTTCCGAGAGTGCGATTAACTGGGTCTTGGTCGCCAGAACATGGGTTGGCACCGGCTGACCTTTCAGGTTCAGGTCTGCCCGCGTGTAGAGGACAAGGTCATCCCCGTTCACAGAAAGAGCCTGTAGCCTCTTCAGGATGGGTAAGGGAACATTATCCTTAATTGGAGCCATCTTTTTTATCTTTTTGTGCCGGTATAAATTAGCCGTATCTTTGTACCCTGAAGCCGGCCTGCTGTCAACCTCATTTTTGTGGTATAATATCTCTGTAAATTGTAACCCGTTTTCCTGGAAGTTCAACCGCTGGAGGTGAAAGATGGCTGTCAGTTATAAAGAACTCGGTCTGGTCAACACCCGGGAACTGTTCCGAAAGGCTATGGCTGAAGGCTACGCCGTCCCGGCTTACAACTTTAACAATATGGAACAACTTCAGGCGATTATCATGGCCTGTGTGGAGTGTAATTCGCCGGTAATCCTTCAAATCTCCAAAGGCGCCAGACAGTATGCCAACCAGACGCTCCTTCGTTACATGGTGCCCGGAGCAGTGGCCATGGCCAGAGAAGCCGGCAGCAAAATTCCTATTGCTCTCAATCTGGACCACGGAGATACGGTGGAGCTTTGCCGCAGCTGTATTGACAATGGCTTCTCCAACGTAATGATTGACGGTTCCGCCCTGCCCTACGAACAGAATGTGGCCATCACCCGGCAGGTGGTAGAGTATGCCCATCCCCGAGATGTCACGGTGGAAGGCGAATTGGGAGTGCTGGCTGGCATAGAGGAGCATGTCAGTTCCGAAACGCATCACTACACCCGGCCGGAAGACGTGGAAGACTTCGTGAAAAGGACCGGCGTTGACAGTCTGGCTATTTCCATCGGAACCTCTCACGGCGCTTACAAATTTAAGGTGAAACCTGGCCAGCCCATTCCGCCGCTCCGTTTTGACATCCTGGAAGAATGCGCCAGGAGACTGCCTGGTTTTCCCATCGTTCTGCACGGCGCTTCTTCGGTTCTTCCGGAGTATGTGGAAATGATCAACCGCTACGGCGGAAAACTGGAAAATACCGCTGGTGTTCCGGAAGAACAGATTAAGAAGGCTGTCAGTCTCTCTGTCTGTAAGGTCAATATTGACTCTGACGGCAGGCTGGTTATGACGGCAATGATTCGGAAATACCTGGCGGAAAATCCAAAAGAATTTGACCCCCGCAAGTATCTCGGACCAGCCAGAGAGGCGCTGAAGGAGATGTATATCCGCAAGTGCCACCTGCTGGGCAGCGCCGGCCGCGGCTCCTGAAATTTCCAGGTCACATCAGCCGGGCAAAACCGTAGTACAGAAGAAAGAGGACGCTCAACACATACATCAGTGGACTTACCTTCTTCCACCGGCCGGCGAGAAGATTAATCAGCGTATAGGAGACAAGGCCAGCGGCCAGGCCATGAGCGATGTTGTACGTCAGGGGCATCATGATGATGGTTAGAAAAGCCGGCAAGCCCTCCGGAATATCAGAAAAATCTATCCTGGTGATCGGCTCCATCATAAAAAGTCCCACCAGAATGAGCGCCGGCGCTACGGCGACCCCCGGAACCAGGCCAGCCAGCGGAGCAAAAAAGATAGCCAGGGCAAAACATAAGCCGACCACCACCGCCGTCAAACCGCTCCGGCCACCTTCCACCACGCCGGCCGCACTTTCTATGTAGGTGGTCACGGTGGTAGTACCGCAAAGGGCACCAATGACCGTGCCAAAAGCATCTACCGCCAGAACTCTATCCGCCAGGGGAAAGGTCCCTTCTTCATCAAGAAGATTAAGTTTCGCTGCCAGTCCAGCGACGCTACCAACAGTATCAAAAATGTCAAAAAACAGAAAGGTGAAAATCACCGGCAAAAGCGACCATTTCAGGGCCCCCAGAAGGTCAAGTTTAAGAAATGTTTGTTGAAAAACCTGCCAGGATGGTAACTGAAAAATGTCAGAAAGACTCTGCGGCACCCTGGTTACTGTTGGACTGTCAGTACCCGGGACAAACATACCTGCTACCGTAATGAGCAGGATACTCCAGAGAAGAGCGCCCTTGACCCGGTAGGCCAGCAGCGCCGCGGTTACCAAAATTCCCGCTAACGAAAGCAGTACCGCTGGCGAATGAAGATTGCCCAGGGCTACCTTTACACCCGGGCTGGCCACCACAATGCTGGCGTCGCTCAGCCCGATAAAGGCAATGAAAATACCGATGCCAACACCGGCTGCCAGTTTCAGGCTCAGAGGAATGGCCCTGAAAATACTCCGGCGACAGGGAAGCAGCATAATTGCCAGAAAGATAATTCCTTCCCAGAAAACACAGCCTAAAGCCGCTGGCCAGGCAACCCCCATGCTTCCGGTCACCGTGAAGGCAAAGAAAGCGTTGTAGCCCATGCCTGCGGCCAGGGCGAAAGGAAGATTTGTTACCAGACCCATCAAAATGGTGGTCACGCAGGCAGAGATAGCCGTCGCCAGGACAGCAGCCTGAAAGGGAATACCTGACCTGGACAGCAAAGAAGGGTTGACGAAAAGGATATAGGCCATGGTCATAAAGGTTACCAGGCCGGCCATAACCTCTTTTCCTGGCGTCGTCCCTTTCTCCTCAAGCGAAAAGAACTTTCCGGGTAGTTTCATCACCCCTCCCTGCTTTCCTTTACGAGATAATTCAAGCATCACTGGCTGAATTTTTCAACTTTCTGCAGTTGAACCGAAATTCCGACACGACACCCGGATTGTCAACCAGGGAAGATTTCAAGGCACGGTAGCCGATGTTGGAGATACAAGACATGCACCCAGAGCGGCAGCGGTCGGTAAGCGTCCCGAAAAGTCAATCCGGGACGCAATACCTTACTCGGCGGTGTCTCCGGCTCGCCAGGTGGCGAATGAGTTCGTCCCCGCAGCCGATTGGGTGCGTAGTCTTGTCGGCAACGAGATTGTGTGGGCAGAAATATTCCGGAAGTTAGACATTTTCTCAGTATACCTTGTCTATCTGATAATTCCGCAGTTGAAAAAACCGTGATAGAATACTTTTGTCTGAGGCACAAGCCATCGGGGAGGCATGATGACTATCAGAGAGTTCATCTACCTGCTGGAAGAAAACCACCACCGCTACCATTTTCTCGGAGATGAGCTGGCTGGCGTGGTGGTCACCCTTGACCGGGAGGGACGAATCTTTGCCGTGCTGGAAAAGGAGGTAGTCAACCGGGTTAACCCTGACGCTTTCTGGGGAGAGAGCCACCGGCAAAAGTATCTTAATCCGGGTGGCGATGTCCTCTGGCCAGCCCCGGAAGGCAGCCGTCTCGGTTACTTCTACACCACGGGTAGCTGGTCTGTTCCCGCCGGTTTGTGGCAGGCCAGGTACCAGGTGAAGCACAGCGGTGAAGATAGTGTCAGGATTGAAGCGGAAGTTGACCTGGTAAGTAACTCCGGACTGGGGCTGCCGGTTATCTTCCAGAGAGATATCAGGCTGGCAAAAACTTCCGGAGCCCTGGCGGTCACGACAGAGGAGAAAATTCAGTACCTCGGCAGAAGAATTCTTTCCCGGAAGGAACTTCTTTTAGCCCCCTGGACTCTGACCCAGATAGAGAGCGGACCCGGCTGTCTGGCTTTGTTTCCCGGAGTTTCCGAGGGTGAGATCCAGGACTTCTATGAAGACAGCCACAGGTGGCGTTCTCTGACTTCGGCTGGCTGGCAAACTCTTACTGAGGGACAACAGCGTTACCAGATTGGTCTGACACCAGATGTGGAATGGATTGAGTTCTATCACCCTGACCGGCGTCTGAGGGTCCGACGGCAGGCAGAAAAGTTATCTTCTGGATTAGGTTACGTTGACATCGCTGACAGACCGGCCGATGAAGAACCGACTGGTTTCCTTACGCGTTACAGCATCTACAGCGACCCTGCTCTCTTTATGGAAATGGAAGCCGCTGGAGGCTGTCCGGAAAAGATTCATCCAGGAGATGTTCTTTCCCTGCGCGTCACCACCAGTTACTGCCTGGAAAAAAACAAGGCCTGAAAGTGCCCGTCCAACCCCTGACCATTGTCGTTATTCTCCTCTCCGTAGAAGCGTTGGTTCTTTCTGCCGCGGCCTGGCCGCCGCTGAAGAAGGTTTTTTCCGTCCTGCCACCACTTTTCTGGATTTATTTCCTTCCTATGGTACTGGCCACGACAGGACTGCTGCCAGCCAGACACCCGGTTTACGAAGCCATCACCACCACCCTGCTGCCGGCTGGTTTAATTCTAATTCTTTTACCGGTTAATCTGAGAAACATTTTTAAACTCGGAGGCCAGGCGCTCACCATAATGCTGGCCGGCAGTCTCGGAATCATCCTGGGCGCGCCCCTGGTCATCCTGATTTTTAAGCCCTGGATGCCGGCTGACATCTGGAAAGGTTTTGGAGCCCTCTCCGGCTCCTGGATTGGCGGTAGTTCTAACATGCTGGCTATCAAAGAAGCCATCGGTACCCCCGAAGACATTTTCTTCTTAATGGTCATCATGGACACCGTTGTGGTTTACCTCTGGATGGCCACACTGATAGCTCTTTCTAATGTTCAGGAAAAGTTTGACCGCTGGAACAGAGCAAGGGTTGAGCCGGTGAAGGAAATTGCCGCCCGGGTGGCGACCGAAAATAGCAGAAACCTGGTTCCACAGGTGCGCCATCTGGCTGGAATTCTGGCCATAGCCTTAGCCGGAAGCTGGCTCTCTTTCCAGTTAGGACAGACCTTACCGGAGATGAAAAATCTGCTGGCTCCCTTTACCTGGACTGTTATTATAGCTTCCTTGTTAGGCATCCTTCTTTCGGAGACACCGCTGCGGGAGATTGAGTCCTACGGAGCGTCGCGGCTTGGCTACCTGATGCTTTTTCTGGTATTAGCCTCTATCGGTGCCCGGGGAAATCTCTCCCGCATCAGTCAGGCACCGCTGCTGGTCATAGCGGGTTTCCTCTGGGTTTTTATCCATGCCGGAGTTTTAGTACTCACCGGCAGGTTACTGAGAGCGCCCCTGTGTCTGCTGGCCACTGCCAGTCAGGCCAACCTGGGCGGGCCGGCTTCAGCTCCGGTAGTGGCGGAAGCGTACCAGCCTGGATTGGCACCGGTTGGCGTACTGATGGCTATCTTAGGATTGCTCCTGGGTACTTTTCTGGGACTTCTGTGTTGCCAGTTATGCCGCCTCGTGGCCTCTTAGAAACAATCAGGTGTTGTTCACCACTGTCAGGAATTCCTCAGCCCGCCGGTAGATTTCGCTGGTCGGCGAGGTGGCGGTGATGCCAAAACCTGCACCCAGACCCCGGTCGGAGATACCGATGGAAATGTTGATGGTGCGCCGGAGAATGTCTTCTGTCCGCGGCAGCATTCCCTTTCTGTATTGCACCTTCTTGCGGTAGTGGGGACAGGTAAACGGACATTTTTCGGGAGTGACCGTCAGCTGTTTCAAAAGTTGTTCCATATTGGCGTAAACGTGCCAGCCAGAATGGTCCACCGTGGTGGTATTGAGCTTTCTGGCCACCCTTCTGGCTTTTTCCGCGTCATGAAAAATAACCGATAAAATGGTGGCGCATTCGCCTGCCTCATCGTTGAGTTTCCTGAAGGTGAAATGCTGGTTTCCAACCAGGAGACTCCGGAAAAGTTTCTTTTTTTCCCTCAAGACTTTCAGAATCGTCTCCAGTTTACCAAGCTGGGCCAGCAGCACCGCGCCGGTCAGTTCTGTCATTCTGAAATCCAGACCGAAAAATGGCCGGCGACCAATTTCTACACCCTGCCGCAGGGGACGGTGGCCCTGGTCATGGAAGGCAAAGGCGCGCTCATATACCCTGGTCTGACTCGTAACCACTGCCCCGCCATCCCCAGCCGTAATGGTCTTGAAGATGTTGAAGGAGAAAGCGCCGACATCGCCATAAGAACCGAGCCGCTTCCCGAGGTAACTGCCACCGCAGGCCTGGGCGCAATCCTCAATCAGGGCCAGTTTGTACTTCCTGGCCAGTTGCAGCAATGGTTTTAGAGCGCAGGGATTACCCAGCATGTGGACCGGCATGATGGCTGCGGTCCGGGATGTAATTTTCCTGGCCACATCCTGCGGGTCAATCGTTAAGGACTCGTCAATTTCGCAGAGCACCGGTACCGCCCGGGCAAAAACAACGGAAGAAATGGAGGCAATAAAGGTGTAACCCGGGACCAGCACTTCATCTCCAGGTCCGATGCCCAGAGCTGCCAGTCCGGTCAGCAGCGCCGAAGTTCCACTGTTGACAGCCAGCGCATGTTTAACCCCGAGATAACGAGCCAGTTCCTGCTCAAACTGCCATACCCTGGCCAGGAAATTGCCGGCCGACTTATCCCCGTAACGAAAAAGATAACCCTTCTCTAAAACCTCCAGGACCTGCTTTCTCTCTTCCTCACCGAAAAATAAAGCCCCGGGACCAGCCATGGTCATTTCTCCCCGTTAAGTTCCTTCCTGAGAAAAGATACTAACTGTTGTAAGGTTTCAGTCCACAGACGTCGCCCGGCATCTTTTTTCGCCAGGCGCGGGTCTTCTTTTCTGCGCACTGTATGGTCAGCGGTGGGCCTTCCCCGAAAAGTCAGGTCATCCACGATGGCCCAGCCAACATTAGCCAGTTTCTTCTTCGGAGATGGAAGAGCCTCCAGCTTTACGGTGGAAGGATACAGTGCCATCAGGGTGGCCGTCTCTTCCATGGTAGCGTGTGACCAGGCGCCCCGCGGATAATTAAGCGTCGGCATGACCATTAACACGCGGCAGCACTTTCTGGCATTGAATTCTTTCTGAAGTCGCACCAGAACGGCTAAGTGATTTTCTCCTCCGTGTCCATTAACTATGACTATCTTCTCAAAGAGCCACTTTTCTACGAGCATCTCCAGAAAGTCTCTCATCACCACGGCCAGGGTTTCCTCACGAAAATAAAGGCTGGCCAGGCTGTTAGCAGGAAAGTCCATACCCACAATGTATTCCGCACCGGAAAAGCCAATACTTCGCAGCATCTCCGGAGAACGTTCTCTTTCCGTGCCAATAAAAAGTGTCGGCAGCACCAGCCCGCCCAGTCTTCTGGCCAGGTAAAGCGCCGCCGCTTCGGCTCGCAAAGGGTCAACTCCCAGCGGCAGATGGGGACCATGCCATTCCAGAGGACCCACAGGAAGGAAAATTAAAGCGTTTTTTCTCCTTTCCTCAATAATCTCTTCTGGTCTCAGAAACTGCAGACGCCGTTCTTTCATCGCTCACCCCCGGTTCAGAAGTCGTATATACCGCACGGCGTGTCAACGAGGGAAGATTTCAAGGCACGCTATCCGATGGCGCAGATACAAGACAAGCAGGCAAAGCGGCAGCGCCCGGTAAGCATCCCGGACAAGTCCAGCCGGGACGCAATACCTTACCCGGCGGTGTCTCCAGTTCGCCAGATAGCGAATGAGTTCGCTCCCGCAACCGATTGGGTACGTAGTCTTGTCTGCGACGAGACCGTATAGCCAGAAATCTTCCCGAAGTTAGACACATCCCTTCACTACCTTCGTTATGTCGGAATCTTGGCATGCTAACCTGGCTACCACCCGGCTCTCTCCCGGGATATAATATTTCAAATCAATAGCCAGTTCAATTGAACCTGGCATAGCGAGGTAAGCGAGAAAAACCCATGAATAACAGGGAAAGATTTCTGCGCACCCTGCAGTTTCAACCAGTGGACCATCCGCCAGTCTACCCCGAAGCGGTCTGGTCAACAACCCTGGCCAGATGGAGACAGGAAGGGCTGCCGGAAAATGTTTCCCCGCAGGAATACTTCGGTCTGGAGCCGCTGCCTCTGGTTTATGCCGGGCTGAACACCGGACCGTTTCCGCCCTTTGAGGAAAAAGTTCTTCACCAGGAGGGGCATCAGGAAGTAAGGATTGACCACTACGGCCGAACCATTCGTGACTACAACGATCACACCACCATGCCAGAGTGGCTTGACTTTCCGGTGAAGTCTCCGGATGAGCTGAAAAATCTTCTGGCAGAAAAATTCCATCCAGACCTTCTGGCTGAACGCTGGCCCTCAGACTGGTTGGCCCGGGTAAAAAAATGGCAGCAAGATGGTCCCGGTCGTGACTACATCCTTTTCCTGGACGGCGGCTGCTATTATGGAATCCTTCGCAATCTCTGCGGAGTGGAAACGGCCAGTTATCTTTTCTACGACGCAGCCGACCTGGTCAACGAACTTTTTGAAAGAGTAAATTTTTTCTGTCTGGAAGGGATTAACCGAGCCAGGCAGGCCGGACTGAACATAGATTACCTCGGCTTCGGTGAGGACATCGCCTTCAAAACAGGCCCGCTTGTTTCTCCCGACATTTTCCAAAAATTCTTTTTCCCCCGTTACCGGAAGGTGGTGGCAACGGCGGTGGAATCCGGTATTTCCCTTCTGGTTTACGACAGTGACGGCTGTCTGCTACCCTTGCTGGATGACCTTCTAAAATCCGGCATTGACTGCTTCTGGCCCTGTGAAGTCGCGGCCGGGATGGACCCGCTTCTTCTCCGGAAAAAGTTAGGCTGCCGTTTGAAGATGCTGGGCGGTATTGACAAACGGGCCCTGCCGGGTGGTAAAGAGGCTATCAAAAAGGAGATTGACAGGAAAATTCCAGTGGTCCGGGAAGGTGGCTACATTCCGCGGATTGACCACTCGGTTTCCTCGGACATCAGTCTGGAGAATTACACCTTCTACCTTAACTACCTGCGGGAAATTCTGGAAAAGTAAGAATGATGAATCGCAGGAAAGGTTAGAACTTCCTGGGGAAAGGAGCCAGATGGAGAAAAAAATCTTTATGCACGAAGACTTTTGCCTGGAAAACTCTTTCGCCCGTCTTCTTTATCACCGCTATGCTGAAGACCAGCCCATCATTGACTATCACTGTCACCTTCCGGTTCACCTGCTGGCGGAAAACCATCGTTTCCAGGACCTGACAGAAATCTGGCTGGCCGGTGACCATTACAAGTGGCGGGCCATGAGGACCCACGGTGTTCCCGAATATTACATTACCGGAGCAGCCAGCAACCGGGAAAAGTTTCAGAAGTGGGCCGAAACAGTTCCCTGCACCGTGCGCAACCCTCTTTACCACTGGACCCACCTGGAACTGAAAAAACCCTTTGGCATCACCGACCGGCTGCTTGGTCCGGAAACTGCGGAAAGCATCTGGCAGGATTGCCAGCGCCTCTTAAGCCAGCCTGAATTTACCGTCCGGGGTCTGCTCCAGCAATGGAAGGTCCTTCTTCTCTGCACTACTGATGACCCGGCTGACGACCTGAAGTATCACCGGAAACTGGCCGCGGAAGATAATTTTACCACCCGCGTCGTCCCTGGTTTCAGACCGGATAAAGCACTGGCTATTGAGCAACCGGAGCAGTTCAACCGCTGGCTGGAAAAACTGGCGGCCGCGGCTGACGTGGATATTAAAGACTGGTCAAGCTTCCTGAAAGCCCTCCGGGCAAGAAGAGACAGTTTTCACCAGCTGGGCTGCCGGCTTTCTGACCACGCCCTGGAAAGGCCCTGGGCTGAAGACTACACAGAAGTCAGGGTCCGTTCAGTTTTTGACAGGGTGCGGCGGGGGGGAAAACCCACTGTGGAAGAAGCCGCCTGCTTTAAATCTGCTCTGCTTTACGAACTCGGGGTGATGTACCGGGAAAAAAACTGGGTTCAACAGTACCACTTAGGTGTCCTCAGAAACTGCAACAGCCGGATGATGCTTCAGCTTGGCCCTGACAGCGGCTTTGACGCCATCGGTGATTTTGAGATGGCCCGGCCTCTGGCCAGAATGCTGGACCGCCTGGATAGAGAAAATCATCTACCCAAAACTATCCTCTACAACATTAACCCCGGAGATAACGAAGTCCTGGTGGCTTTAGCCGGCTGTTTTCAGGGAGAAATTCCGGGGAAAATCCAGTTCGGGAGCGCCTGGTGGTTTCTTGACCAGAAGGACGGCATGGAAAAACAACTCAACGCTCTTTCCAATCTTGGCCTGCTCAGTCACTTTGTAGGCATGGTTACCGACTCCCGTTCTTTCCTTTCCTTCAGCCGTCACGAATACTTTCGCCGAATTCTGTGCAACCTTATAGGAAAAGATGTGGAAAAAGGTTTGTTGCCGGAGGACGAAAATCTGTTAGGAAGGATGGTCGTGGATATCTGTTATCGGAACGCTCTTGGCTACTTCGGCTTTGAACTGAAACAGAAACCTTAGTTCTGCCAGGCTCATTCGGACCTGCGGTAGCCAGAGTAGAGCAGGTCAACGAAAGCCTGGCCGTGACTTCCCCGAAACACGGAAAATTCGTCCACCACACCATTGGGGTACCAGTAAGGCCCACCAATGGTCAAGACATTTTTCAGGCTGCCCCGATGTCCGGCAATGTTCTGAATGCCAGCAAGTTTTCCATCAACGTAAATTCTGACCATCCGGCCCCGGTCAATAACCAGAACAAGATGGTGCCACCGACCATCATTCAGTTTACCGGCTTCCCGGGCATGGAAAGCAACCGTCTTGTTACCACTACCGGAGTTGAACATGAAGATCGGATAAGCACCTTGCTCCTCGCCAGCGAGGTTAAGTAACCAGAAAGGTGCGGAAGTGGTGCTGCCAGCCAGCACACCCCCTGAAGCGGTCAGTTTCACCCAGAAGGCAATGGTAAAATCGTCTCTGACCAGACTCACATCCGGTGAAAATTTAACTGTCAGATACTGTTTAGCACTTTCGCCCCGCAGCAGCAACCCTCGGCCGTTGATACCTTCAGCCACATTCCTGCCGTCCCAGTTTTCTCCTTCCTTGAACACCTGGCAGAGCGCCTGGCAATCATGACCACTGACATCCTGAACTTTTCCGGAAGAAACGAAGTCATTTTCAAAGTTGTAATGAATGACCGGTTCTTCCGGTTTTTCGGAGTTAAAAGTCAGTACGCCAAATTCATCCGGTCGGTTGATTTCACCAAAGGTCGGCACCCAGCAAGAAATTTCTTCTTCCCGTCCCAGTCTCTCCGGCCGATGGCGAAAGACGTTCAGACCCCAGACCTCCATTATATTTTCTCCCGTCGGTCCGAAAACACTCAGCGGCATTTCCCCGATGACCGTCCACCCCTGCTTTTCTCTGACGACCCTGATGACAGCGTTTGACTGCCAGGAAAAATCTGTCTTATTCCCCTCAACGAAAGTATCACTGAAGGAACCGGCGCTGTTCACAGTTAGAAGAAAATACCGGTTCCGGGTCCGACCCGGATCAACTGCGATGGCTACAGTATCGTCTTCTTTCAGGAAAACTTCATCTTTTTTCCGGACCGAAAAAAACATTTTTTCCATCAGTGGTTCCTGACAGCTGATCCGGAAACAGAGTTTCCGGCCATCTGTCACTAACTGAAAATTGCTTGCTGTGGTCACGGCTGTTCCGGAACAGGTATAGGAAAGTTTCTGCCGGGGAATTCTGGTCCAGGATGCCTCGTTTAAAGAACTGACATCCTCCACCCGGGGACAACTCAGTCTCGGTCTGGCTGATAACTGGAACTGATGTTCCATGAAATTGTTTTCCAGACGGCGATAGATGGCCTGTTCCATAAGAGATACCCTGGTCCGGTAAGGCTCATTCCTGGCCTTTTCCTTCGCGAGGGAAAGATACTCCTTCAACCTTTTCAGCACCTGCCCGGTACACATTTTCTCCCAGTATTTTCGCTGACCGGAAAGGCCGCTGTTGACCACTTCAGGAGCGCTCCAGCGACTTTCAATCAGACGAAAAAACTCTTTCATCGGTTGACTGGCCGGACCGTAGAAAAGGTGGTAATGTTCCTCCAGCAGTTTTTCTATGTCCAGTGTATCGTCAACCAGAAATTTGCAGGTAACATAGTGGTTGAGTAGGTCCTCACCCGGATTGGCCAGGGTAGCGTCGGTGTAGCCGGTATCCCGGTAAGGAGCCGCTGAAGCCTCAAAAAACATACCTTTAACCCCGATTTCTTTAAGAAAACGCATCGTTCTGGCAATATGATGGGGGTAGACCACGGGAAACGCCTTGAACCCGGATTGGGCTTGAATCAGGTAATATTCCCAGACATAAAGCTCCCGGGTCAAGCGACTCCACTGCTTTAGATTTTCAGTCTGGAAACGCCATTCCTTTTCTTCAAATGACTGGGTCAGGAACCCACACTGCTGGATAGCGACATTGGGCTCCAGACGGTTCAGACGACGGGGCGGCATAAAGTAAGGTCCGTAGGCTGCGCAGGTAATCCACTTTTCCGGAAATTTTTCCCTGACCCTTGCCGCCACCTGGTTGACCAGTGAAAAAACGAAGTCGCTGGCCCACCCGCAGGAAAATCCAGCCTGCCGTTCGGGATCATTATCCCGTAACTTCTCGCCAGCCTCGGACCAGATCAGGCCGCGGCGTCCATCATTGGGCATAACGGCAAAGTAATCTCCGGAGGCCACGGCGCCAGGCGGTGCCTGGCCGGTAGAAAAATAGGTCAGCGCGTCTTCTGTGGCCTGCTGGATAAGGTCAGGATTGGCGTAGTCTGGATGAGGGTACTCCGTGGTTGGCCTGCCTTGTTTCCACCACTCCGGATGTGTCTTTCCAAAACGTTCAAAATAACGGGAAAAGGAGTGGTTACAGGCAAAAACACCACCGCCCATTTTCATTCTCAGAAACCACAGGGCCATTTCGCGCTGAGACACCCTCACCAGGACATCTGGCTGCTGGTAACCGTAGAATTTGAATGGCTCGCGATAACTCAACCGGCTGGAAAACCGGTACCTTGTCCAGGGTCTGGTCCGCAGGTATATATTTCTGGCTACCAGACTGCGGCTTTGAGGGCAGACCTCCCCGATTTCTCCGGGCAGGTACCAGCGCACGCCAGCCACATTCTCCAGGAAGGTGTCCACAGCGTAAAGGGAACCCAGTGGAATAAAGTAAGGACCGCCTTTTTTCCAGACCTCAGGCCAGAACCCGTCCTTCTCATAAGTGACTTCACCGTACTCTTCAGCGTCCCGTCCGATAAGGATAAGGTCGTGACCCCGCGTTTCAATTAGATATTCCTGAGGGGAAAAAGATTGATTGCTGAGTCCCAACATTCTGGTTTGCTGGCTTTCGCCTACCAGAATCCGGCAGGGAAATTCGCCCGCTGGCATAGGAGAATTTTCACAACAGACCGGAAGTTCAACCCCGGTAATCTTCTTTACATAGTGGATTAACTCTTTGACGGCGAGCTTAACTGGCCGGGACGGGTTTTCCGCAACGATAACCGCTGCTTTGGTCTGTCCATCCCTGACCAGACTTACCGTGCCCCGACCCCTTTCTTCGGCCGTGGGCCTTCCAGCAGCCACGAAAAACCCCGTGGCCACAAACACCAAACAAAAGTACCTGTTTTTCTCCAACTGCTCCCTCAGTCTGAAATGCCTTACTTTTTCAGGAGAGAGTTAAGAATCCCTTCCAGTTCTTCCTGGCTTAACGCGCCCACCCTTTTATCAGCAATCTTTCCCTGGCCGTCTACGAAAAAAGTGGTCGGTACCGCATTAATGCCGCCATAGAGTGACTGGACCTTAGCGTCGCCAAGAACGATGGGATACTCAACGCCGTTGGTGCTGACAATTTTCTTAATCGCTTCGGTATCCCTGTCCACGGCTATCCCGATAAACACCACTCCCTTTTCCCGATAGGCTTTATGAACCCTGGCAAAATCAGGGATTTCCCGACGACAGGGCGGACACCAGCTGGCCCAGAAATTCAGCACCACCACCTTGCCCGGATAATCAGACAGCTTGATGGTTTTGCCCTCAAGCGAAGGCAACGCAAAATCCGGGGCGACCTGTCCCGCCTTTTCCGCCGCCATCAGCAGACCGGCGGCGACCACTAAAAACACCACTATTGGCCTCATAATCCCTCCTTGTTAACATCATTGGTTCTGCCAGAGAGTGTCAACCTTTCTATCAATGGTTCTGCAATTTCTTATCTTCCTCCCTTCCCTCCATTGTCAAAAAAGGAAGGGGACAGCTGGCGAACGATTTGCGAAGGCACAGATACAAGACAAGACGAAAAGCGGCACCGTTCGGTAAGCGGACCGGAAAAGTCCATCCGGGACGCAATACCTTACTCGGCGGTGTTTGAGCTCGCCAGATGGCGAGCGAGTTCGCCGAGCTACCGATTTCGGCGTAGTCCTTGTCTGTGCCGGAGTACTTTGAGTGAGCCAGTTTGTTCCCTTTCTTTTCATTCTTCTTTTATTCCTTTTTTGGTTCTGCAATTCTTTATCTCTCTCCCTATCCTTCCCACTGTGTCAAAAAAGGAAGGGAATAACTGGCGAACGATTTGCGAAGGCACAGATACAAGACAAGACGAAAAGCGGCAGCGTTCGGTAAGCGGACCGGACAATTCCATCCGGGACGCAATACCTTACTCGGCGGTGTCTGAGCTCGCCAGATGGCGAGCGAGTTCGCCGAGCTACCGATTTCGGCGTAGTCCTTGTCTGTGCCGGAGCACCTTGAGTGAGCCAGTTCGTTCCCTTTCTTT
>JAKPFT010000019.1 GCA_029551285.1 bacterium
GTCTGTGCCGGAGCACTTTGAGTGAGCCAGTTTGTTCCCTTTCTTTTCATTCTTCTTTCCTTTTTTGACACTACCTCTCAGATATCCAGGTTTTTGACTTCCCGGGCGTACTGCTCAATAAACTGCCGCCGCGGGTCCACCTCTTCGCCCATCAGAACGGTAAAGATTTCTTCCGCCTTGACCGCATCATCCAGGGTCACCCGTTTTAAGCGGCGCCTGGCCGGATCCATGGTCGTTTCCCAGAGTTGTTCAGGATTCATCTCGCCCAGGCCTTTGTAACGCTGAATTACCAGACCCTTCTTGCCGAGTTCTTTGACTGCATCATACAGGTCCAGCAGGCAGCATGTCTGACTGCGGCTGTCTTCTTCCAGGGTAATGGTTTTCTCAGTCAAATCATTGACGGAGAATCCCATCTCCGTAATTTCCGCCACCATCTTGTTCATTTCTCTGGACTCAAAAAGTTCCGTTAACTGGTGTTCCTGGACGTTCTCCCTGGAGAAAAGGTCCATCTGTTCCGGACCTTCCTGTGCGGCGTATTTGGCCAGTTCCTGGTCATCCTTCAGGAAGAAGTTCTCCTTACCTGATTTAACATGGTAGAGCGGGAAAACCTTCTTTTCCCGCCAGAAGGCGAGGTAATCAGAAAAGGAGACACCCTTGATTTCAAGGTTGCGCTGAATCTCACCCAGACGGCGGCTGATCATGGTGAGCCTGGTCAGTTCCTGACGGGAAAGAGCCTTTTTCCCGGGCAGGGAAAACTTCACATTTTCCAGCGCAAAGTTAATCAGCAAGCGGTCCATTTCGGCTTCTGTATCCACATAAACCTCTTTCTTGCCTCTTTTTACCTTGTAGAGAGGAGGCTGGGCGATGTAAACATAGCCGCCCTTAATCAGGTCAGGCATCTGCCGGAAGAGAAAGGTCAGAAGCAGGGTCCGGATGTGGGCGCCGTCCACATCGGCGTCGGTCATAAGGATTACCTTGTGGTAACGGATCCTGGAAACGTCAAAGTCTTCACCGACCCCGGCGCCGACAGCACTGATCATCATCTTGATTTCGTCGTTGTTCAAAACCTTGTCCAGCGGTGCTTTCTCTGTATTGATGATCTTGCCCTTCAGCGGCAAAATGGCCTGAAAAGTTCGGTCCCGGCCCTGTTTGGCGCTGCCGCCAGCAGAATCACCTTCTACCAGAAACAACTCTCGCTGGCTGGGTTCTTTAAGAGAGCAATCTGCCAGTTTTCCAGGCAACGCGCCAGTATCCAGGAGTTTTTTTCTGGTGAGGTCCCTGGCTTTCCGGGCAGCCTCCCTGGCTTTAGCGGTGAGAATACACTTGTTCAGGATTTCCCGTGCTGGCTCTGGATGCTCTTCCAGGAAAGTGTAGATTTCCCTAACGGCGAGGCTTTCCACCAGAAACCGGATACTGGAATTGCCCAGTTTTCCTTTCGTCTGGCCTTCAAACTGTGGCTCGGGCAGTTTCACACTTACTACAGCCACCAGACCCTCCCGCATATCTTCGCCTGATAAGGTCATGTCCTCAAGAAAACCGTTGTTTTTTCCGTAGTCGTTTATGGCTCTGGTCAGTCCGCTCCGGAATCCGGTCAGATGTGTGCCGCCTTCCCGGGTATTGACATTGTTAGCGAAAGAAAAGACCGTTTCGGTGTAGCCGTCGTTGTACTGAAAGGCAATTTCTACTTCCACATCGCCTTCCTTCTTCTTGAAGTAGCAGACCGGAGTGAACAGCACCTTCTTGTTTTTGTTGAGACTTTCCACAAAGGAGACCAGTCCGCCGTCAAACTTGTAAACTTCTTTAAGGTTTTTTCGCTCATCGGCGAAAGAAATTTTCGGGCCAGCGTTCAGAAAGGCCAGTTCCTTAAGACGGCCGGCCAGAATGCTGTCATCAAACACAATCGTCTCAAAAATAGTCTCGTCCGGTTTGAAGGTCACCTTGGTACCGGTCTTCTTGGTCCGGCCCAGCACCTGCAAAGGAGAAGCCGGCACTCCCCGTTCGTATCTCTGATGGTAGACCTTACCGTCTCTTCTTACCTCTACTTCCAGCCACTCGGAAAGAGCGTTGACCACGGAAACGCCGACGCCGTGCAGACCGCCGGAAACCCGGTAGGCCTTCTTATCAAATTTACCTCCAGCGTGCAAGACCGTCATAACCACTTCCACCGCCGGCCGCTTCTCGGTTTTGTGCATATCCACCGGGATGCCGCGGCCATTGTCGTCAACGGTCACGCTGTTATCTGCATGGACGGTCACGGCAATTTCGCTGCAATAACCGGCCATGGCTTCGTCAATACTGTTGTCCACTACTTCGTAAACCAGGTGGTGGAGACCAGCCACCGAGGTATCGCCGATGTACATGGCCGGTCTCTTGCGAACGGCCTCAATGCCGCTCAAAACCTGAATGGTAGTGGCATCGTAATTTATCTGTTTGGGCTCCATTCTTTAGCCTCCTTAAATTGATAAAGTATAGCCTTTTTTCACCCGCTGTGTCAAACGCAAAGGAGCGGCAAAAACAGCGTTCCTCAGAGGGAAAAACAGGAGTAGAAGGACAGGTAAGTAATTGTGCTCTTTCGGCTAAAAACAGGCTGGGAAAAAGCCATCTTCAGTAACAATAGCGTCCACCGGGACGTCATCAGTGCCTACCGGAAGAAAAAAGTTTTTAACCTGAAAGCGAAAGGCCAGAGCCACCTTTTTAACTTCCGGCGATACTTCTTTCAGGAAGGAATCGTAAAAGCCACCTCCCAGGCCAATTCTGTTGCCGGCGGTGTCAAAGACAACACCTGGAACTATAATTAAATCAAGCTCCTGCGGGTCCACCGGTCTAAGCGGTACCGGCCGGGGAACAGCCCTGTCGAGTGCGATTTCTTTCAGGGAAAAAATACGGCCAGCCACCAGCTGTCTTTTCCGCCAGAGGACATAAGGCAGGCAGACGATTTTGCCGTCCTGAAGAGCCTGAGTCAAAATCAAATCAGTCCTCACTTCCCTGTCCATGTGGGCGTAACAGAGAAGGCTTTTCGCCTGCTGAAAAAGCGGTTCACTCAGCAGTCTTTGCTGAATCAGACGGCTTTTTTCCAGCCAGGTCTGTTCTTCCAGGGTCTGCCTTTCCTGCAGCGTTTCTTCCCGCAGTTTGTTTTTCATGTTCTCTCTTCAGCCTCTCCAGGTGTTTCAAAAAAAGAATAATCTTTCTTTCGTAACCGCTCTCCGCAGGATGGTAAAAACTTCTGGCCACCGGCAGATATGTCTGAGGAACATAATGGTCAGGGTAGTCATGAGGATAGAGATATCCCTGGCCCCGACCTAATTTTCTGGCGCCAGAGTAGCCGGCCTGCCGCAGGTGTTGCGGCACTTCCTGCGTTTTTTCCTTTTCTACTGCCTGCAGGGCTTCGGAGATGCCCCGGTAGGCTGAATTACTCTTGGGCGCTGTGGCGACATAAAGAGCCGCCTGCGCCAGGATGATTCTGCCTTCCGGCATGCCGACCAGAGAAACAGCCTGGAAGGCGGCCGTGGCCACCACCAGGGCCTGGGGGTCAGCATTACCAACATCTTCAGCCGCGCAGATGACGATTCTTCTGGCAATAAAACGCGGGTCCTCACCGGCGGCCACCATCCTGGCCAGCCAGTAAAGCGTGGCATCCGGATCAGAGCCGCGCATACTCTTGATGAACGCGGAAATAGTATCATGGTGAAGGTCTTCCACCCGGTCGTACCGGAGCGCCTTTTGTTGGACAGCCTTTTCCGCCAGGGCCAGGTCAAAGTGGATTTCTCCTTCCTGCCGGGCTTGAGCGATTAACGCGCCAACTTCCAGAGCGTTCAGTACCCGGCGGGCATCGCCTTCGCTCATCCTGGCCAGAAATTCCAGCGCCTCCTCAGTTATCAGAATTGGTAGCTGGCCCAGTCCTCTTTCCTTATCCCTTAAGGCGCGACGGATAATTTCTTTTATCTCTTCTTCGGTTAAAGGTTTAAGTTCCAGAACCTTAGCCCGGGAAAGCAGCGGGGTGTTCACAAAGAAAAAAGGATTGTGGGTGGTGGCTCCAATGAGAATGATGGTACCTTCTTCCACATCCCGCATCAGACAGTCCTGCTGCAGCCTGTTGAAATGGGCGATTTCGTCCAGAAAAAGGATGGTCCGGGTGGTCCGTTGTCTGGCTGTTAACATCACCTCTCGGACATCAGCCACGGTGGCGGTAACTGCGTTCAGATGGTGGAAGGCATAACCAGTCTCCCGCGCCATCACAAGAGCCAGGGCTGTCTTGCCACAGCCTGGCGGTCCATAAAGAATCAGGGAAGGTAACCTTTTTGTTTTCAGGATGAGGCGGATAAAACCTTCCCGACCCAGGAGGTGATTTTGCCCGACAAACTCCTCAATGGTTCGGGGCCGCATCCTGATGGCTAACGGCAACTCATTAACAGACTGCTGGTTATCACTTCCTTCGGCAGGAAAAAGTTCGTCTGGCAAGGTGATACCCCTCGCTTTCAGGAGTGGTCCTGGACAGAATGGTGGGCGGTAGAGGACTTGAACCTCTGACCTCTACGATGTCAACGTAGCGCTCTAACCAGCTGAGCTAACCGCCCGGGGTTGCTTCATTTTATCGCATCCGGAGTCCGGTGGCAAGGGATGTTCAGCGCACCACTTTAAGAAAAAGCTCATCCAGCAGCAGATTGTCTTTCCGCACCTCAATCCGGTAAAGGGTTTTTTCTGCATCCAGAGCAAATCTGGGCCGGAGTTTCTCTGCTGTTACCTCATACCCTGAGTCCCGTCCGTCATTATGCCTTTGATTTCCCACAAAACCCTTGATGTCCACAGTTACCGGCCCATCAGTTTCCCCTAACACCCGGACAATCTTGAAACTCTGCCTGGCCGGAAGGATGATTGTCTCCTGAGGGTAATAGGTTCTTACCTTCTGGCTGAGAGCCACTTCCAGGCCAGTTACAGTTGACTTTCTTACCCTGACGGGAAAGAGATATCGCTGAGAATCTTTCCGCACCTGCAGGGTTGTGTCTCTGGCAGGAGCAAAGTTCTCATCCGGAAAAACCCTTTCCTTGTTTTCCCTCGTCTGGACCGACCAGCCCAGAGGAAAGGGGGTTTCCAGTTTCACCAGCGTCAGGGTCTCGCCTGGCTGGAGAAAGATTGAACCGCCCACCGGAATTGTTTTCTTTTTCCCGTTGACCAGCACCGTTAGTCCGTTCAGCCGATTCTGCTCGGTAAGTTCTTTCCTGACCGCCTCAGCACCTGTCAGAGGAGCGGCCGTCGGGACAATTCCTAACTCTTCCATCACCGCGTTGATAGCAATGGTCATAAAAGAAACGGCTTCAGTCAGGGAGCAGTCCTTAGTCACCTCCACGCCCAGCGCCATCCGGTGGGTCTGAGTCAGAGCATAGTAGGTGAGGGACTTTCGCTGTTCCTTGTGCCGGGAGTGTTCGCTGGCCGTATTGGTGTTATTGACCTGAAAGTGGTACTGGCTCTGTTTAATTTTAAGGTTAGCCTTTCTGACCACCCGGTTAGCAAATTCTTCCAGCCGGAGTTGCTCGCCGTTGGGCAGGTCAAAGAAAGGTGCGTCAATCACGTTGCATTGTCCCCAGCGGGCCGGATTGCGCTGCCGGTTAATCCAGGTTGGAGAATAAAAACCAGAACCCTGATGGGTGTTGACCACGCAGCTGGCTTCCTTTACCAGTTTTTTGATCAGGTTTATCACCTCGCCTTCCGGCTGGGGGAGTTTTTCCTCCGGCAGGTCAAAAAGGCGGTTCATATCCACCCCGTTAAGGCCGCGCTGTCCGGCTAAAATGGCTCTCTGGTTCAGCCGTGGGATAATAATCATCTGACCCCGTTTCAGTTGCAAACGGGTGTACCGTTCCACGGCCAGACAGCTGGCCAGTTCGTCTCCATGGATTCCACCTACCAGCAACAGGGTCTGTCCGGGTTTGCTCCCCTGCAGACGGATGATTTCCACCTGGTGGTCCATTTTCGGAAAGGCTATCTCCGGTGCCGGAGTTACCTCTTCACCGGAAGCAAGATAATAGACTGGCAGACTGAGTAAGAGAAAGAGCAGAAGGGTTCGCATGTTTACCCCGGGTGTGGCCAGCCGCGTTCATGCAGACAGACAAAGATTATCTGGTAATTTCTGAGAGAATTTTCCAGCTATCGTCTTTTCTGACAAGGTAAAGGGTCTTCCAGGCAACACTTTTCAGGTCGCTGGACTCGTATCTCTGCTGGAAATAAGCCACCGCCACCTCGCCAAACGGTGTCTGACCGAAAGGCAAAACCTGAAGGTCCTCCAGAGAAACTTTGATATACTTTTTAGTGCGGTTCACCTTTCGTTTATAAGTTGCCCAGGCTGACCTGTTTTTCCCGTCACTGGAAAACCGTTCATCGTACCAGGCCAGGTAGTTATCTATCTTCAAACTTTCCCAGTCTTTTTTCCAGTTATGAACAGCTTCAAGGGCTGACTGCAGATCCCCCACGGCCGGCTTCTCAGCCACATAAAGGAAGGTTCTTCCAGGTTGAATGAAGCCGCTGACTGCGGAAAAATCTTTATCGTTGAGTACGATACAGCCTTCGCTGTTATAGGGTGGCCGTTCAATCGGGGTCCCGTGCAGCCAGATACCGTTTCCGGAACGGCCGGCCATCCGGTCAACAACACAGGGGTATTCAAGGGTATAGGCGCCCAGACCATACTTGGCCGGCAACCGGCTGCCATCAATTTTCTGAGAGAGGAGAAAACAACCTTCCGGGGTACGCCCATCCCCTGGTTTTTCCTTCTGACCGCTGTTTTTTCCGGTGGTACAGGGGTAAGTCTGAAGAATCTCTAAGTTCTTACCGTCGTAACGGCACACAGACAGTTTTTGCTCAGTTTTGGAAACCATCAGGAAAGTGTAAGGTGATAAACCGGTTGGCACCCGGGCTGGTTTTTCTTTCTCTTCGGGAACTGCTCTGGGTCTTTCCGGAACAGTTAATTTAGCCAGTAAATCTTTTATTCTGGCCTGTTCCTGGAGGGCCAGCTGCTTTTGACCGCGACGGCGGTAAAGGTCCAGCAGGACCCGGTGCAGATTGACCTCATCCTTCCTCGCCAATCCACTCTTCGCCGTGGCTTCGGCCTGCTCTAACCGGCCGGCCTCCCGATAGCTGACCGCAAGGTAGTAGTAAACTTCCGGTTCCTGCAGGCCACAGCTCAGGGCTTTCTCCAGGGCGCCAATAGCTTCCTCTGTCTGACCAAGTCCCAGGTAGAGTTTGCCCAGGTTAAACCAAGCTTGAGCGTCCTGCGGAGACAGTCTGGCCAGGAGCAGAGAAAGGGTTGTCCGTTCCCTCAGGTCAGCCGTCTGGCTTAACCTTTTTCTCAAAGCCGCAAGCAGTTCCTGTCGTTCCTGAGGGCTCAGTTCCTGTAAGGCTGGATTGGCTTCACCCGGGAAACCACATTCCTCGTACCGCGTGGCCAGTTCCAGCCTAACTTCTCCGGTCGGCAGGAGAAGACCTAAGAGTTTCTCGTAGCGCTGCCACAACTGTTTGTCGGCAGGATGCTTTCGTACTGCGAGCCGGTAACAGTGGAGAGCCTGCCTCAGGTAAGCTTCGCCTCGGACGGCCGGTGCTTTCCGCAAAAACAACACGGTGGCACTGAAGACGAGTAGTCCGGCCAGAATTAGAAAGGCGATTAGCTTCCAGCGCATCCGCGAGGTCTTTCACTCCTCAATAATTATGGCTTCCACCGGGCAACCTTCAGCGGCCTCACGCACTTTATCCTCAAGGTCTCTGGGAACGACGTCCACCTTAACGATTGAGGCGGTCTCTCCCATTTCAAAAACTTCCGGGCAGGCATCCACGCAGATACCGCAACCGGTGCACAGATTTTCATCTACCTTTACTTTCATCTCTTCTCCTTGTTGTGCCAACTAATCAAGGTGCCAGACAGAACAATTATCAGAGAATTATCAGAGTTTGTAACATAACACGGCAGCAACTTTAATGTCAACTTCTTTTTCTGTCAAAACGCTGTCTGTGTTAAAATACGGGACACGCACAGCGAGAAAAAAGGTTAACAGGAAAACAGCGAGGATGTCAACGATGGCTGATTATTCCCGAACGGTGCTTTTACCTCAAACAGCCTTCCCCATGAAGGCTGACCTGACCCGGAGAGAACCGCAGTGGCTGCTTTTCTGGCATCAGAGCCAGATTTATCAGAAAATTCAGGAAAAAAATGCCGGCCAGCCACTCTTTATTCTTCATGATGGTCCTCCCTATGCCAACGGCCACATCCATCTGGGCACGGCTCTGAACAAAATTTTGAAAGATATTGTCGTCAAGCAGAAAGCGATGCAGGGTTTTCGGACACCTTACATTCCGGGCTGGGACTGCCACGGAATGCCGATTGAACATCAGGTGCTCAGGGAGTTGAAGACCACCAAAACCGCGGTTAAGCCGCTTGAATTCCGGAAGAAGGCCGCAGACTTTGCCAGAAAATTTGCGGCCATCCAGCGGGAGGAATTCAAACGCTTAGGGGTTTTCGGCGACTGGGAAAATCCGTACCTCACGCTTTCCCCTGATTACGAAGCCACCATTATCTCCGCCTTCGGGAAACTGGCCCTTTCTGGCTTTGTCTATCAGGATTACAAACCCATTCACTGGTGTTTTACCTGCGAAACGGCTCTGGCGGAGGCTGAAATTGAGTACGAAAATGATGCTTCCCCTTCCATCTTCGTGGCTTTTCCTCTGGCGGGAGAAGAGAGCACCCTGACTGGCCGGAAAGCCTCTTTCCTCATCTGGACGACCACGCCCTGGACGCTACCGGCCAACCAGGCTATTGCCGTTCATCCCCAGGAGACCTATGTGCTGGTGGAAACGCCGGCCGGCTGTTTTATTCTGGCGGCTGCCTTATGGGAAGCCGTTTTGGCAAAAAAGGGATTAACCGGCTCGGTGGTGGCTTCTTTTCAGGGAGAGCAACTGGTGGGCTGGCACTACCTCAATCCCCTGACTGGCCAGAAGTTGCCGGTGGTAGCCGCCGACTATGTTTCTATGACCGAAGGCACCGGCTGCGTTCATACGGCGCCTGGCCACGGACTGGAAGACTATTACACCGGTCAGCGCTACCAGTTGCCCATTACTTCCCCGGTGGACCATCAGGGTCGGTTTACCGAAGAAGTTAAACCCTGGTCCGGTCTCCATGTTTTCCAGGCAAATCCGCTGATTATCGCCCATCTGGATAGCCTGGGCGTCCTCTACCATCAGGAAGAAACCGTCCATGCCTATCCCCATTGCTGGCGGTGTAAACAACCGGTGATTTTTCGCAGCACCAAACAATGGTTTCTCAGGATTGACCATGATGGTCTCCGGCAGAAACTTCAAGAAGAAATTGCTAAGTGCCGCTGGGTTCCGGCTGAAGGTGCCAACCGGATTCTGGCCATGGTTCAGATGCGGCCAGACTGGTGTCTTTCCCGGCAGAGGCTCTGGGGAGTGCCCATTCCTGTCTTTTACTGCAGCCGCTGCCACCAGCCGGTTATCACCCGGGAAAGCCTTTCCTCCGTGGAAGAACAGGTCCGAAAGTTCGGCAGCGACATCTGGGTGGAAAAATCAGCCGCCGATCTTTTGCCGGCCGGCTTCACCTGTCCCCATTGCGGCGGCACTTCCTGGGAAAAGGAGAAGGACATTCTTGATGTTTGGTTTGATTCGGGAGTGAGCCATCTGGCCGTGTTGACTACCAGAAAAAACCTTGCCTGGCCAGCTGATGTTTACCTTGAAGGCAGCGACCAGCATCGGGGGTGGTTTCAGACTTCCCTGATTACCGCCTGCGGCCTCACCGGAAAGGCGCCGTTCCGGACCGTGGTCACCCACGGTTTTGTGGTGGACGCGGAAGGTCGGAAAATGTCCAAGTCTCTGGGCAATGTCATCACACCAGAACAGGTCATTAAAACTCACGGAGCAGAGATTCTCCGGCTCTGGGTGGCTTCGGAGAACTACCAGCAGGATGTTCGCATTTCAGAAAGCATTCTAAAAAACCTGGTAACCGTTTACCGGGGTATCCGCAACACCATCCGATTCCTCCTTGGCAATCTCCACGACTTTTCCCCGGAGGACAGGGTACTGCCTGAGCAGATGGAGGAAGTTGACCGCTGGGCCCTGGCCAAACTTCAGGAAACAATCTTGAGCGTGACAGCCGCCTACGAAGAGTTTCTTTTTTACCGGGTGTACGAACTTCTTTATGATTACTGCAACCTGTGGCTGTCTTCCTTTTACCTGGACTACCTCAAAGACCGGCTTTACACTCACGGAAAAACCTCGCGCTCGCGGCGGGCGGCCCAGACTGTACTCAGGGAAATTCTTACTTCGCTGTTGAAACTTCTGGCGCCCATTCTCTCCTTTACCGCCGAAGAAGCCTACCAGTGTCTGCCTGGCCGTCAGAAAGAAAGTATTTTCCTGGAAGACTGGCCGGAAAAAGCTGAGCCAGACCAGGCCTTGCTTCAGCGCTGGGAGAGATTCTTCACCTTCCGGAAACTGGTCCTGAAAAAGATTGAAGACAAGCGCCAGGAGAAACTGATTGGGAGCAGTTTAGCCGCCGCGGTCAGGGTGAAAGGGAGCCCGGACTGGATTGATTTTCTAAACTCTTTCAGACACCTACCTGCCCTGCTTTTGGTTTCGGAAATTACCGCGCAAGCAGCAGACGGGGAACTGGAAGTCACCATTGAAAAAACGCGGTATGATAAATGTCAGCGTTGCTGGATTTACCATCCCACAGTGGGAGAAAATACCGCTTATCCTGACCTGTGCATTAAGTGCGCCCAGATTGTCTCTGGCCAGGAGTGCTGAGGCGCCGAAGGAGGAACATGGTGGAGACAGCTCTAAAAAAGTTGGCGGAAGACAAAGTTAAGTATGTAGAACTGTGGTTTGTGGATATCCTGGGACAGTTGAAGACTTTCACCGTGCCGGTGGAGGAGATTGAGAAAGCCTTCGCTGAAGGTATCGGCTTTGACGGTTCTTCTGTGGAAGGCTTTGCCCGGATTTACGAAAGCGACCTCGTGGCCAGACCTGACCCGGCGACCTACCAGATTTTACCGCTGTTAGAAGAGAAGACGGCCCGTTTCTTCTGCAACATTTACCTGCCAGAGGGTCAACCGTACGAAGGTGATAGCCGGTATATCCTGAGGCGCTTTCTGGAGAAAATTGCTCAGGAAGGCTATACCTTTAACATCGGTCCGGAGGTGGAGTATTTCTACTTTCGTTCTTCAGAGAAACCCGAGACGATTGACACTGGCGGCTACTTTGACTTCATCCCCCTGGATTTAGGCAGCCAGTTGCGCCGGGAAACCATGAAACTTTGTGAAGCCATGGGCGCCAAGGTGGAAGCCGGCCATCACGAGGTCTCACCCAGCCAGCACGAGATTGATCTCCGCTTTGACGAAGCCTTGCAGATGGCTGACAGGATGATGACCCTGAAGGTGCTTATCAAACAGGTGGCGGCCCGGGCTGGCGTCTATGCCACGTTTATGCCCAAGCCTCTTTTTGGTCTTAACGGTAGCGGGCTGCACATCCATCAATCGCTTTTCCGGGGCCAGACCAATGCCTTCTACGACCCCGATGACCCCACCTTTCTCTCCAGCACCGCCAAGTCCTATGTGGCGGGCCTGCTCAAATACATCAGGGAAATAACTTCTGTCTGCAACCAGTGGGTTAACTCCTACAAGAGGCTTGTTCCCGGTTATGAGGCACCGGTTTATGTCTCCTGGGGAAGAAAGAACCGTTCCGCCCTCATCAGAATCCCCATTTACAAACCCGGCAAGGAAAAAGCCAGCCGGATTGAACTGCGCAGCCCTGACCCGGCCTGCAACCCGTACCTGACTTTTACAGTAATTCTGGCCGCTGGTTTTGCCGGCATCAAACAGAATCTG